>NZ_JADDYK010000030.1:30642-54017 GCF_015163615.1 Vibrio sp. OPT18 | reverse complement strand
CTAGCAACGCGCAACGACTTATTTCCTTGTATGCACCAAACGTAAAAATCACTGCCTTTGACGAGCATATCAGTGTTTACGAGTCGCAATTTATGGAGTTAGTCAGTTCAAAAATGCGAGGCCACCAACTACTCAACGCTATGGATGAGAGCTTCTTAGAATTTCGAGATTTCGTCTCTCAACGTCACCTTTCAGAAAGCGTCAATGTAAAAGACTCTTCTAACGTGACGTTCCATTTAGCCATCGGTGGTGTGATTTTCTTCGTCATTATCTTGTTGATGGGCTTGCTCGCCAGTAAAGCACACTCAGCCTTAGAAGCATTCGCGCAAAGTCTAGCTGCAGCAAGAGATGAAGCCGATGCCGCAAACCAAGCAAAATCCGATTTCTTAGCCAACATGAGCCACGAAATTCGTACACCAATGAATGCCATCATCGGCATGAGTTACCTAGCATTAAAAACAGATTTAACCAAGGCGCAGCGTAACTACATTCACAAAGTTAAGCTCTCTTCCGATACCCTACTCGGCCTAATCAATGACATTCTCGATTTCTCGAAAATTGAAGCCGGAAAACTCGACATTGAGAAAGTGGACTTCCAACTTGAGAATGTACTCGACAATATTACTAACTTGGTGGGCTTACGAGCTTCAGAACGCGACCTAGAGCTGCTCATTCAAGTCGACAGAGACGTGCCGACTAACCTGATTGGGGATCCGTTAAGAATTGGGCAAATATTGATTAATCTAAGTAACAATGCTGTCAAATTCACAGAGAAAGGCGAAGTGAAGATCGCTATCTCAGTTGCAGAAAGAGAAGGCGATGACATCAAGTTGAACTTTGCCGTCTCAGACAGTGGGATTGGTATGACGCAAGAGCAAGCCGCCAAATTATTCAACAAGTTCACTCAGGCTGATAGCTCAACCACGCGTAAATACGGTGGTACGGGCTTAGGCCTCGCTATTAGTAAAGAACTAAGCCAACTGATGGGCGGCGATATTCATGTCTCAACGGAGCTTGGTAAAGGCTCTACCTTTTCATTTACGATTGCCACTCGCGTCAGTCACTCTATCCAGCAGCATCGTGTGGTGGTGCCTGCATCAATTAACGACTTGAAAGTATTAGTCGTCGATGACAACTCCAGCGCACGCTTGATCATGGGTGACATTCTAGAGTCGTTGAAGCTAACACCAACACTAAGTTCATCGGTCGATGACGCTCTTGTTGAGTTACATAACGCTGACGCTCAGAACAAACCATTTGATTTGGTTATCTCCGACTGGAAGATGCCTAAGCGAGATGGCATAGACTTATTAGCAGAGCTCAACAATGGGCATCAGCTAAACACAACGCCTAAGATCATGATGCTGACCGCTTACGACCGAGAAGAGCTTGCTGAAGCGATTGAACAAAGAGGTTTTGAAGTGCCTAGTATTCTAGACAAACCAATCACCTCATCTCACCTTTATGACTCAATTGTCTCACTCTATGGGCTCGATTCAGACCGTGTCTCACGCAGTGAACTTGAACAACAAACTCAGTTAGCCAACGTCCAGCAACTAGCAGGAGCCAAGTTACTCTTAGTTGAAGACAATGAGATCAACCAAGAACTCGCGACTGAGCTATTAGAAGGACAGCAAATTCAGGTTTCGGTAGCCGAAAATGGCAAGCTAGCGATCGAGCTTTACCAACAAGCCATTGCAGACGGACAACCGTTCGATGGTATTTTGATGGATTGCCAAATGCCAGTAATGGACGGCTATGAAGCAACAGAGTACATCCGTCAGCAGATCAACGATCAAGATATACCGATCATCGCTATGACAGCCAATGTCATGGAGCGAGACAAGGAAAAGGCGCTCAGTTGTGGTATGAGTGACATTATTGCTAAACCTATCGATGTCGGTTCCATGTTTGCCACTCTTGCGAATTGGGTATCACCTTCCCGTCCTACTGCGTTTGTTGACCCAATATCACATCAAGCAGAATCAGTGAACTCTAGCTCTAACGAGTCAGAAGACAACAGTGCCTTTAATGAAGCGCTTTCCAAAGTTGAAGGTCTAGACATTACGCTTGGCTTAATCAGAGCCAACAATAATCACCAACTGTATAGCAAGCTATTGCATCGATTTGTCGAGGCCTACTCTGACAAAGATAAGCTTGAAAGCGAGCTAGCAGGCGGCAGCGCACCACGTTATCTCCACACACTGAAAGGGGTGGCTGGCAATTTGGGGGCGAAACAACTACACACGTTGTGTGAAAACCTAGAAGCACAACCAGATGATACCGATTTGAAAGGCAGTATGATCGACACATCGCTTAAACTAAGCAAATCAATAAGCCAAGCCTTGTCTCAAATTGAAGTATCGACAGATTCAGTAGCGACCAATTCTGCGAAGTCAGAAGAGAGCTCTGAACAGCAGCAACAATCGACTACTGATCAGCAGCTCTACCGCCAATTATTGGAGGCGACGGCCAATGATGACACCGATGCGCTCACCATAATTCTTAACATTGAAGATGGCGCTAGGATTGGGTTATCCCCTTCAGAATTCAAACGACTCGAAGTTTCGTTGGAAGAGTTTGATTTTGACAAGGCAACTGAGATCTTAAAAGGATCGACCTTGTCTTATTAACCATCTGACAAATAAGGGAATTTGTTACAAACATTCCAAATTTTATAGAGAGCCTGACATGGCTCTCTTTTTTCACCTTCGCACAACACGTCACCGTGAACTTTATGAACAATATTAATCCAATGTTCTTTATTCTCAATATCGCCGCATTACAGACATTTCATTAACACACCGTTAACTTTAGCTTCATCTGCTAAGCAATATCCTACTCATCTGTTTAGTAGCTGGAAATAAACATAAGTTTCTCTCCATTGAAGAGATCCCCTACATAAGGAACGTGAACCATGTTCAAGGCACTGAAACCTACTCTTGCGGCTTCTATCATCGCAGCAACCTTTTCTTTCAACACTTTTGCTGCTGACGTAGAAAAAATCCACTTCCTAATCCCTGGCGGCGCTGGTGGCGGTTGGGATATGACAGCTCGTGGTACGGGTGATGTATTGGTGAAATCAGACATCGTAGAAAATGTCTCTTTCCAAAACCTGTCTGGTGGCGGTGGCGGTAAAGCGATTGCTCACCTAATCGAAACGGCACAACGCCAAGAAGACACGCTAATGGTCAACTCAACGCCTATCGTTGTTCGTTCACTAACAGGTATCTTCCCTCAATCTTTCCGTGACCTAACTCCGGTAGCAGCAACCATTGCCGATTACGGTGCAATCGTGGCGTCTGCGGATTCTAAATACGACACTTGGGAAGACGTCGTTAAAGAGTTCGAAACCAACCCACGTAAAGTGAAGATTGCTGGCGGCTCAGCTCGTGGCAGCATGGACCACCTTGTGGTTGCGGCAGCGTTCAAAGGCGAGGGTTTTGATGCGAAGAAAGTGCGTTACATTGCCTACGATGCTGGCGGTAAAGCGATGGCGGCACTGCTTTCTGGCGAAACACAGTTACTTTCAACGGGCCTTGGTGAAGTACTAGAGATGTCTAAGTCTGGCCAAGTAAAAGTGCTTGCTGTGACGGCTCCAAAGCGTCTTGACGCTGCGCCTAACATCCCAACACTGACTGAATACGGCAACGAGACAGTATTTGCTAACTGGCGTGGTTTCTTCGCGGCACCGGGTACAAGCCAAGCGAAAATCGACGAATGGAACGAAGCTCTTGGCAAAATGTACAAAACCGATGAGTGGCAAGTGGTTCGTGACCGTAACGGTTGGATCGACAACTACAAAGCTGACAAAGATTTTTACGCCTTCCTAGAAGACCAAGAAAAACAGATGGGCGATCTAATGCGTGAGCTTGGTTTCTTGAAGTAACCAACAACCAGAGAGGGTCTATGTGCCCTCTTACTCTTTCCTGTTTCGCCGTACATGAGTTAACTAAAACTCCTTTGTTTATTCGTAGTGTATTGCTAAAGCTTGCTGATTCGTTGTAGAGGCAAGTGGCTTAACCAAGTCATGTAATTCGCTCACCTTTGGTTAGTGATCCCAGACATTCTTCATTAACTCGCTCATGTACGGCTTTTTTACTTTTTATACCACCCCAAATGGAGTTGGATATGTCGGACTTACCAACCAAATTTCTGAGTAAGGAATCTTTGCTTTCGAAGGATCGCATCGGAGCCATGATCTTTATGCTGGCGTGCTTGTGCTACGGTTACCAAACCACGCTGATTCCTCTGTTCCCCGGTGACGAGTACGAACCCTTCACAGCAAGAACCTTACCTACCCTGTTGACGTTTATCGGCATTGGCCTTTCGTTGATCCTGCTGATAACAGGACAACCGGATAAGAAAGTCACATGTGACACAACACCGCTGAACTGGAAACTGCTGATTGGCTTCTTGGTGTTAATGGCCCTGTATGGCGTTGGGCTGACTTATCTTGGCTTTGTTTTAGCAACCAGCTTCTTCTTACTTGCAGGCTTTTACCTGTTGGGTGAGCGCCGCAAAGCGGTTTTATTTGGCGCGTCGTTTCCTTTCGTTATCGCGTTCTTTCTTTTATTAACTCAAGGCTTAGATATCTACCTAGAGCCTGGTTTAATCTTCACTCTTTGGTAGGGATAACATTATGTTAGACGGAATTTTACAAGGACTTTCTACCGCTGTGATGCCAATGAACATCATGATGGTAATTGTGGGCTGTTTCGTTGGCACCTTCATCGGTATGCTACCGGGGTTAGGTCCAATTTCAGCAATCGCGTTGATGATCCCTATTACATACGGCCTAGACCCTTCTTCTGGCCTAATCTTGATGGCTGGTGTGTATTACGGCGCTGTATTTGGTGGCTCAACGTCATCCATCTTAATCAATGCTCCGGGTTGTTCTTCAACGGTAGTTACTGCGTTTGACGGCTACCCGATGGCTCAAAAAGGTCAAGCAGGTAAAGCACTTGCTCTCGCAGCTTACTCTTCTTTCACCGGCGGTACGCTTTCAGCAATCATGCTTTTGATTGCCGCACCGGCTCTAGCAAGCGTGTCACTGAGCTTCCAGTCTTCAGACTACTTTGCATTGATGCTATTAGGTTTATCCGCTGTAGCGGCGTTTGCAGGCCCAGGTCAGGTAATCAAAGCTTGGATGATGACCATTCTTGGTCTAATGCTATCAACAGTAGGTATCGACAAAGGGGTTGGTGTTGAACGTTTCACTTTTGGATTAACGGATCTTATGGATGGCTTCAGCTTCCTATTATTAGCGATGGCAACGTTCGCACTGGGTGAAACCTTGATGGGTATTCTAAAACCAGAGCAAGACACCAGCGCAGAAGAAAGCCAAAAGATGTCTGATATCGGCAGCATGAAGGTCACCAAAGAAGAGTTCAAAGAAGTAGCGCCAGTTTCGATTCGCTCTTCTATTCTCGGTTTCTTTACCGGTGTTCTACCGGGCGCAGGTGCCACTATTGCAGCATTCCTAAGTTACGGTATGGAGCGTAGCCTAGCGCCAAAAGACAAGCAGAAAGAGTTCGGTAAAGGCAGTATCCGTGGTCTTGTTGCTCCTGAATCAGCAAACAACGCAGCTTCAAGTGGCTCATTCGTTCCGCTACTAACGCTGGGTATTCCGGGCTCTGGTACAACCGCGATTATGCTTGGTGCATTGATTGCCTACGGTATTCAGCCAGGTCCTCGCTTGTTCGTTGAACACCCAGATGTATTTTGGTCAGTCATCATCTCTATGTACTTTGGCAACATCGTACTGGTTATCTTGAACCTGCCTTTAATCCCTTATATTTCTAAACTGCTAGCGGTACCTAGAACGGTTCTACTGCCAATGATTATCTTCTTCTCAATCACTGGCGTGTACTTGGTGTCATTCAACACGATGGACGTATTTGTGATGCTACTGGTAGCGATGGCAGCGATAGCATTAAGGCTAGCCAACTTCCCATTGGCACCATTACTGTTAGGCTTCATATTGGGTGGCTTGATGGAAGAGAACTTAAGACGTGCATTGATGATCAGCGATGGTGAGCTGAACTTCTTATGGGAACGTCCTATTACGATGACCTTCACTATTCTGGCGGTACTGGTGCTGTCTAGCCCGATTCTAGTGAAACTATTTAAGAGTTTTAGAGCGAAACCAGTAGAAGTGTAAAGCTTTACCGAATCAACTAAACCTCAACGAAAGGAGCCATTGGCTCCTTTTTTCATTTAGAGCCTCAATTCAAACCAGCGGTTAAAGATGGTAGCAAACTCACAAACCTATCTTTACAACACACATCGCGCTGATATTCATAACAAATTCAAGTAAGGTAACCAGTTAGTTAACGTATTGGATTCTAAAACTATGGATTGGTTGATTCTGTTCTTATCAGGGGTGATTGGCGGTGTGCTTAACTCCATTGCGGGTGGCGGCAGCTTCATCACTTTCCCTGCTTTGTTATTTGCTGGTGTTCCACCAATAGCAGCCAACGCGACCAATACCTTTGCTTCGTGTGCTGGATACATTAGCGGAGCCTACGCTCTGCGCCACGAAATTCAATCTGGTACTAAGCAGCTAAAACTGACTATAGCTTTATGTGTGATTGGCGGTGGTATAGGGGCATTTTTACTGCTGCACACACCAGAAGCTCTGTTCACTCAATCCGTTCCTTGGCTTTTGCTGTTTGCAGCTTTGCTATTCACGTTTGGCGGCACGCTCAATAAATGGCTTAAACAAGCTACAGCAAAACATAAGCATGCCACCAGCGCAGGCGCATTCTTTTCCGCTTTATTGCTTTTGATTGTCTGTATCTACGGTGGGTATTTTAATGCCGGTTTGGGCATCGTGACATTGAGCTATTTGGCGCTGGCTGGTTACACCAACATCAACGTGATGAATGGCATCAAACTGCTCGTGTCCGCGTGTGCTTCCCTCGCAGCGATTGTGTTTTTTATCGTCAATGGTTCGATTGATTGGCCGTCTGGCATGGCTGTATTATTGGGTACACTGGTTGGTGGTTATTATTCAGCAAAAATCTCTCGCCGCATCCCTCAACAATATGTTCGTACCACAGTGATCATCGCGAGCTTTTTGATCACCGCTTACTTTTTCTATGCTAACTAGGTTTTATACTAAGTAGGTTCTATACCAACTAGATTCTATGTTAAATGAGCTCTGTGCCAACTCGGTTTTAAGCTAACTAGACATTCGGTCAATAAGGCTTGTAACTGGAAGATAAAGCAAAAAGACTACACCCTCCTCATATCGATTTCGCTATTTTATTGCTTATAAAATAGCCAGGCCAAAATGTGTGAGACGAGTCCTTCAATTAGCAAATTTGATAACAATTTAGACTGTTTTTTAGCCTTTATTTTGCCAAAGGTGGGATAATTCTTCTGTCGAAAGTGAGACTTCATTAGGAGGCGTTATGAACACTAAACTCGGTCATGTCATGTCATCAAGTCGACTCATTTGCTTTGTCGCTTTTCTTGCTGCCACATTCGCGTGGATCCTAAAAATGCCCGCTCTGTTTTCTGTGTCAGCGCTATTCTTACTGGTCAGTGCGATCGTTTATGTCACCGATCTTTGGAAGAATCAAAGAAAGAACCGCGAAGCTTAGCCATTTACGGTTTAAATCGAACAAACTAAAAAAGGAGCTTATAGGCTCCTTTTGTGTTTTTCGCTTATCTAATTAGGCGTACTAATCGTCGACGCCTTCTTGTTAACGACGCCTTCTTATTAACGACGAAAGTTACGACCGTTACCGCCGCGGCGCTCTTTAAATGCAGACGCAGCTTTAGCTTGAGAAGCGTGGATAGACTCAACCGTTAGTTCCATTGGCTCACGAGGCTCTAGCCCATGGCGGAATGTACGTGAACGCGGAGGCATCTGGTATTCAATGTCCGATGCTTTAGGCATGCGCTTGAAACGGTAAAGGTAGAAGTTTTCAACCTTCTCGCGAGCCCATTCGGTTTTCTTCAGGTATTTAACTGCGCTTGCCACTGTAGGTTTAGTGTTAAAGCAGTTCATACGCATTGCCGCATCTAAAATTTCCCAACCATAGTGATCCACTAATTCAGTGATCATGGTTTCAAGCTTTAAGCCGTGTAGCGGGTTATTTTGTTGCAGTTCGATTCTTTCTTCTTCAGTCATAACATTACCTTTTTCAAGGCAACTAAAGGCCTTGAATTTACTCTAGAACACAGTCATCACTGACCATTTCTAGCTCAATCACTTGGGCATTACATCCATTGCCCTTATTTATGCCTTTATGATGGCATAAAGCATACTCGTTATCCTATTTATCTTTGAAATTAATTTCGAATTGGTCACTTAACACCCTAC
Organism: Vibrio sp. OPT18; assembly: GCF_015163615.1. Lineage (NCBI taxonomy): Bacteria > Pseudomonadati > Pseudomonadota > Gammaproteobacteria > Vibrionales > Vibrionaceae > Vibrio > Vibrio sp. OPT18. The sequence continues at coordinate 45,682 of NZ_JADDYK010000030.1, read as the reverse complement.
CTTAGCTCGCTATACAGTCTAAGCACATTCTGCAAACAAACCTTCACCCCAAAGGTTATGAAACTGGTTCAACTTAACAAAACCTACGGTAACCGTGTGCAAAAACCATATATTTAGTGATGACATTAAAGTTTTTCAGTACGCAGTATTACATTTTAATAACACAGTGCTATGGTTTTATTGAATATCGAAACGGTAAAAAACCCGATTAAACAATGACATAATTATAATTAAAGGTTGGCTTGCCACATGTTTGACTACTCCCATTTCAGTAGAGCAGCGGCCCAAGACAAAGACATCGTCGCCATAGTCGATGATCTCTTCCAGCTAGCTCGTGAACACTACCCCATATTATCTCGGCTATCCGTGGTGCTGTGCAGTGAAAATAAAGCATCGAATTATTTTGTATCAGATTCACTGTGTCAAAACGCCAAGCATCATTACATCGAACAGGAGATCAAACCCAACTCTGCTTTGAGTCGTCTAGCTGAATCATTAGAAACAAGAATTGTTGATGACCTCTCTTTGATGAATCCGACGAAGCAAATCTCTCATCTACTCGAGCTTGGTCACCAAAGTAGCTACACCACTCCAATCCACTACCAAGAGAGTAACCTCGGGTTCGTTTTCATCAACGCATCATGCACTGACTTTTTTGCTAAGCAGACAATACAAAGTGACATCGCCTACCTCACTCAAGCGATTTCGAACCTGTTTGTGCAACTCTTCGAACGTCAGAGACATTTTCAGTCCTCATTAGCAATCGCCCTAAACATGGGGCACGCTCGTGATCCTGAAACTAAAGAGCACCTGATTCGCATGGGAAAATACAGCGAGCAGCTGGCACGTACGCTTTCGCACAGTAACAATGAGATTACCCACCAATTCGTTCACCGCATTCGCTTGTATGCGCCGTTTCACGACATAGGTAAGTACCGAATTCCAGACAAAGTGCTCTTCAGTACTGAGCGTTTTTCGGAAGAAGAAAGAAACATCATGAACAATCACACGATATATGGCGAAGAGATGATTGATGACGTGGTTGCCCTTTCCCACCACAGCTCAATGTGTAGCGAAGAAGTTCAGTTCATCAAGAATATTGTACGTCACCATCATGAACGGTTTGATGGCTCAGGGTTGCCAGATGCGCTCATTGGAGAAGCGATTCCACTTGAGGCAAGAATTGTCACGCTAGCGGATGTGTTCGATGCTTTACTGAGTAAACGAGCTTACAAACACGCATGGTCAGCATCTAAGGTAATGGACTACATTGAAGCGCATACAGGGCTGATGTTTGATCCAGAGTGTGTGTCTGCGCTGAAGCAAAACCTTGATTACTTCATGTCGATACGAGAGCAATACAGTGATGTGCAAAGTCCACAAACTGCACTCGCTTAAAGGGTTGTATCAACTTCACTGTACGTGACTCTCTTGCAGAACCAACAAAAAAGGATGCCAATCGGCATCCTTTTGTTTTCTAGTTTACAGCGGATAAGAACAACAAGGTTCTTAACTGATTCTAACTAACGATTATACGTCGTAAGTTGTAGAAGCAGTGTCGCCGCCTGTACCAGTCCAGTTTGTGTGGAAGAATTCACCACGTGGACGGTCAGTACGCTCGTAAGTGTGAGCACCGAAGTAGTCACGTTGAGCTTGAAGCAGGTTCGCTGGTAGACGTGCAGTTGTGTAACCGTCTAGGAAAGATAGCGCAGAAATCGTACATGGCATTGGGATACCAGACTCTAGAGATTTCGCTGCTACTTTACGCCATGCCACTAGGCTGCCTTGTAGGATGTTTTTGAAGTACTCGTCAGAACCTAGGAACGCGATGTCTGGGTTTGCTTCGTACGCATCACGGATGTTGCCTAGGAATGCAGAACGGATGATACAACCACCACGCCACATTAGCGCTACGTTACCGTAGTTTAGGTCCCAGCCGTTTTCGTTCGACGCTTCACGCATTAGCATGAAACCTTGAGCGTAAGAGATGATCTTAGAAGCTAGTAGAGCTTGACGTAGTGCATCAACCCACTCTTGCTTGTCACCTTCAACTGGAGTGATTGTTTTTTCAAACAAAGCTTCAGCTTCAACACGTTGGTCTTTAAGTGCAGACAGGCAACGAGAGAATACAGACTCAGAGATTAGAGTCAGTGGGATACCTAGGTCTAGTGCGTTGATACCCGTCCACTTACCTGTACCTTTTTGGCCTGCAGTGTCTAGGATCTTCTCAACTAGCGCTTCACCGTCTTCATCTTTGTAGCCAAGGATGTCAGCAGTGATTTCAACTAGGTAGCTGTCTAGCTCAGTCTTGTTCCAGTCAGCGAATACTGCTTGCATCTCGTCAGCAGACATACCTAGGCCATCTTTCATGAACTGGTATGCTTCAGTGATAAGCTGCATGTCACCGTATTCGATGCCGTTGTGTACCATCTTAACGAAGTGACCAGCACCGTCGTTACCAACCCAGTCACAACAAGGCTCGCCAGCGTCAGTTTTTGCAGAGATACCTTGGAAGATTGGCTTAACCGCTTCCCAAGCTTCAGCCGCGCCGCCTGGCATGATTGAAGGACCGAAACGAGCACCTTCTTCACCACCAGATACACCAGTACCGATGAAGTGGATGCCTTTCTCACGACAATGCGCTACACGACGGTTAGTGTCTGGGTAGTTAGTGTTACCACCATCAATGATGATGTCGCCTTCGTCTAGAAGTGGGATTAGGTTTTCGATGAACGTGTCTACAACGTCACCAGCACGAACCATAAGCATCACTTTACGTGGCGCTTCTAGTTTCTCAACTAGCTCTTCTAGAGAGTAAGCACCAACAATGTTAGTACCTTTAGCTGGGCCTTCTAGGAACTCGTCTACTTTAGCAGCAGTACGGTTATGAGCCACAACTTTGAAGCCGTGGTCGTTCATGTTTAGGATAAGGTTCTGACCCATTACTGCTAGGCCAATTACACCGATATCACCTTTCATTATTTTATCTCCTTGCGGCTATTCGCACTTATGCGATAGCACTTGCTGCATTTGAATCTAGGAACCACTCTGTTTCGCCAGTTTTAGACTGGATTTTCGCTGCCGGGTAAGGCAGTTCTGAAGCAGGAGTTGTATGAATTTCTTTAACGATCTCAACTTTACCTGCACCCAGTACTAGGTAGCTGATTCGTTTTGCTGCTTCTAAAACTTTCGCTGTTTTAGAAACACGGATTTGACCAGACTCAGGGTGAGAAGCTAATACAGATAGGTTCTCATCTTGGTAGTTGGTTGCACCCGGGAATAGTGAAGCTGTGTGACCGTCTGCGCCAACACCAAGCAGAATCCAATCGAATACAGGCGTGCCGTTTTCTGTTGGGATTACGTCTGCCATCTCTTTTGCGAAACGCTCTGCTTCTGCTTTTGGTTCATCTTCACCACGGATGCGGTGGATGTTTTCAGCAGGAAGGTTTACTTGAGTAAACAACAATGCATTCGCTTCACCGAAGTTGCTTTCAGCGTCGTCTGGTGCAACGCAACGTTCGTCACCCCACCAGAAGTGAAGGTTATTCCATTGAATACCTTCAGCGTAAGGCGCCTGTGCTAAAAGCTTGAAAAGCATTTTTGGCGTGCTGCCACCAGACAGTGAAATGTGAACAGGTGTGCCCTGCTCGCTGTATGCTTTCATTTCATTTGCTAGGTTTTCAACAACCAGTTCAGGCGTTGCAAAGATCTTGTGATTGATCATAGTTCGCAGTAATCCGTGTCTGTTAAGTTTTTGCATGGGAAACGCCATGCGCGGCCATCACGTTGCAGAAGTTCATCTGCTTCCTGTGGGCCCCAAGTACCACAAGCATAGCCAAACAGTGCTTGAGGGTCTTGCTTGAAGTCTAAGATTGGTTGAACGTACTTCCAACATGCTTCTACCGCATCGGTACGTGCAAACAGAGTCGCATCACCGTTCAGTGCATCAAGAAGAAGACGCTCATAAGCCGTCAGCATCTGAGTTTCAGGCAAGTCAGAGTAAGAGAAGTTCATTTTCACTTCTTTTGCTTTGAAGCCTGCGCCTGGCTCTTTCAAACCAAAGCTCATCTGAATACCTTCATCCGGTTGGATACGGATAATCAGTTTGTTCTCTGGTGCATCTTGACCAAATACTGGGTGTGGCGTGTTCTTAAAGTGAATCACGATTTCAGTCACACGTGTTGGTAAGCGTTTACCTGTACGTACGTAGAAAGGAACACCATTCCAACGCCAGTTATTGATGTGAGCTTTCAAGCCGATGTAAGTCTCGGTACGAGAATCATCTGCTACACCATGCTCTTCACGGTAACCTAGTAGGTGCTGACCACGAACATCTGATGCTGTGTACTGACCTAATACTAAGTCTTTACGCAGATCATCTTCTTCTAATGGTTTCAGACACTGAAGCACTTTAACTACTTCATCACGAATAGAATCAGCGTTAATTTGTGCAGGCGGCTCCATACCTACCATCGCTAGCACTTGCAGCAGGTGGTTTTGGAACATGTCGCGAACTGCGCCAGAACCGTCGTAGTATCCGCCACGCTCTTCAACGCCAAGGAACTCAGCACCTGTGATTTCAACGTAATCAATGAAGTTACGGTTCCACAGTGGTTCAAACATCGCGTTTGAGAAACGAAGCACTAGAAGGTTTTGAACCGTCTCTTTACCAAGGTAATGGTCGATACGGTAAATCTGGTGTTCTTGGAAATGATGATGGATCTCTTCATCCAACGCTTGAGCTGATGCTAGATCGTAACCAAATGGTTTCTCGATGATCAGACGACGCCAGCCGTTCGATTCATCGTTAAGGCCATGCGCAGCAAGGTTTGCTGGGATAACACCGTATAGGCTTGGCGGGGTTGCCAAGTAGAACAGTGTGTTATGATTTTCGAATTGGTAGTCTTGCTCAAGCTTGTCTAGACGTTGTGCTAAACGAGCGTAGTCGTCTACATCTGAAGTGTTGATCGCTTGGTAATGCAGATGTTCGATAAATGCATTCAGCGTCTCTGGTTCAGTTTTTTCCATTTCCTGAAGAGACTTCTTCAGCTTCTCACGGTAAGACTCATCGCTGTACTCAGTACGGCTAACTCCAAGAATCGCAAAGGATTCTGGTAGTTGATTGCTAGCATACAGGTGGTATAGAGCAGGAATTAACTTGCGGTAAGTTAGATCTCCCGACGCACCAAAAATAACGATGCTGCTGTTTTCAGGTATTACCATCATCTTTCCTATAAAAACAAGGTTTTTAGTATTCGCCAAAGGTATCAGCGACATACGAAAATAGATAATAGGTCTTAACTATTACATCAATAGTAAGCGCCTATTAAATTTGAGAATGCGTTTGGTAAACGAGGGTGAAAGCTATCACCTCTATTCGGGACAGTATTGTCTATGACTATTTGATTTACATCAACCACTGTGAAAGCAATCGATTAAATATTGACTCATTTCGAACAAATTCTAATCGATAGTTCCGTTCATTTGACCCGAGGGAGAAGCAAATCGGCATTCTCAAACAGTGTAGTCAAGAAAGAACGGTATCTGGTCGGTGGAGTGAGCAATAGGAAAGGGAGAAAAAGGTAAAACCAGCTTATTCAACTGGCTTTATATTTATTGGGATGATGTCGTGTTTATCTTTGCGCTTTGTTATAACAACGCTCCGGGCGACCTACGGTACCGTAATTTAAGTCTGCGACTAACTCACCAGTGGTAATCAAAAATTCTAAATAGCGTCTGGCGGTGGTTCGGCTAGCACCAATTCTTTCTCCGGCTTCATCGGCGGTAATATTAACGGCATCAGCTTGCTGAAAAATGGCTCTGATTTTGTCCAACGTTACGCCATCAATGCCTTTGGGTAAGGTGGATACTTTTCCAGAGTCCGCTTTGGCATTGGCTTGCAGCATCTTATCAACCAAACCTTGATTCAGATCCGACACACTTTCAAACTCTTGCTGTTGAGATTGATACTTTTTCAGGGCCGCTTCCAAACGAGGGAACATTACTGGTTTCAAGAGATAATCGACCACTCCACCGCGCATCGCCTGCTGCAGCGTATCTACATCCCGAGCAGCAGTAATCAAGATAACATCGCAGCCTTGATTGCTCCCTCTTACGTGATTAAGAATATCGAGCCCACACCCGTCCGGCAGATACACATCCAATAACACCAAATCCGGTTTTAAGATGTCCAGTTGCATCAGCGCTTCAGACTGTGTTGTTGCAATGCCGACCACGTCAAAGCCCCCCATCTGTTCTAAATAACGATGGTGTAGCTCTGCAATCGCAATATCATCTTCAATGACCATGACTCTCGTGATTGCGTTCATTTATGTTCTTCCTTTAACCATGCTTTTTCCGTCACGATGATCTTCGCAAGATCGATTCGTGCTTAATTATTATTGTTCTTCTTTTGGCAGATAAACCGTCATTCGCGTGCCAAAATCGTGGTTGTCGACCATTTCAAGCTGCCCTTGATATCGGTCTGCCAACTGCTTTATCAGATACAAACCCACACCACGATTTTGCTTCGCTTTGCTCGATACGCCTTTTTCGGTGAGTGCTTTGGTCGCCAACTCTTTCGGCAAACCGCACCCTTTGTCTTCTACTTCTACGATAATTTCATTACCAAAATCACTGATTGACACTTCAATAACCCGACGCGCTGGCGCAATTTGACGCTCTTGCTTAATCGCCGTCATCGTGGCATCAAAGGCGTTATCAATCAGGTTGCCAAGAATTGTGACAACGTCATCCGCGTTTAACCAGCTAGGCAGTGCTTCAAGCCTTGAGCCTTCTTCAACTTTAAGCTCTAAACCAATTTCTCGCGCGCGCTCCGTTTTCCCAAGGAGCATACCTGCAATGAGTGGGTCTTTAACGGTTTCACGCAAGAACTCGATCAAGCTTTGATAGTGCGCGGTTTCTTGGCCAATCAACTGCTGTACTGAGTCCAACTCGCCCATCTGGATCAAGCCGCTAATGGTGTTGAGCTTGTTTTGATGCTCATGGGTTTGTGAACGCAGTAGATCTGCATACTCTTTGGTTTGTGAGAGCTGGTCTGTTAAATCGTTGATTTCATCGCGTAATCGGAAACTCGATACCGCCCCGACCACTTCACCTGCCACTATAATCGGGCTACGGTTGGCAATAATTCGCTTATTGTTCAAATACAACTCTACATCGTGGTCGGTGTCGCCGGTTGATAGCAGCTGTTCTAAATCACTGCCTGGCAATACATCAGAAAGGCGCTGTTGATTGAGTGCTTTATCCCTGTCTATCGATAAAATATCGCAGGCACTCTTATTAATAGAACGCAAAATGCCGTGCTTATCGATGCTCAGAATGCCCTCTTTCACGGTACTCATGGTTACATCTAGCTCAACATACAACCGGCCTATCTCTTCAGGCTCAAAGCCCAAAATAGCGCGTTGAAAACGGCGAGATACATAACTCGAAATCAAAGCGTTGACCGCAACCACCAGCAACGCCATCACAATCAAAAAGGCTAAGTAAGGTTCGATTCGATCTTGCAAAGAATCCAATAAGTAACCAACTGACACCACACCAATAATGGTCCCTTGGGTGTCTTTTACCGCGGATTTACCACGAACTGAGAAACCAAGCGACCCTTTGGCCGTCGACACATAAGACTCGCCCAATACCAATGCTTTTTGGTTATCGCCACCACGCATGGGTTTACCGAGCCTGTCATCATAAGGGTGAATCAGGCGGATACCTTTATCATCTCCCACAACGATAAACGCCGCGCCAATGAGCTGGGTAAGGTTACGAAACTTAACTTGGGTTTCTTCAGACAGAACGTAGGGAACACCATTAGGGTCCAACGTTCCATTTTCTTGAATAATGCTGGTGACAAGCGGCGATTCAGATAGAAATTCAGCAACACCTAACGCTTTCAAACCCATCTCTTGCTCTTGAGATTGTTTGATGTAGTAAAAACCAGCCGCTGCAAGAATCAAAAGTTCAACGAGGCCAGTGACCGTCATGATAATCAGTAACCTTTTACGGAAACTGATACTGCTCCATTTCATATTCCACCGTCCCTAATGTTAGACGATCAATGTTAACACCAAGTTAATCGCATGACCTTTCTAGGGACGTGAATTTGTGACTGCTACTCAACTAAATAATTGAGCAGATTGTTAATTGATAATCCTTTACGTTGTTCACTTCGATTAATCGTTCGTTTTTAGAACGGATTAGCTTAAAAACCAAAATAAACGAATAAATATTGAGCTAGATCACTAAGCTTTTAGGTGTTTTTTAGGTTGTTTAAAATAAATACAATTATAATAGTTGCATATGAAGAGGTTTATTGTTGCTAAGCCATAGGTCATGATTTTCAGACCGTGCTTTGAATCGAAATTTCGATTAACAAAATGGCAACAACCCTTCGCTCGCTGGACGTATCTATAACTAAAAGTTGCACGCTCGCCGCTACGGTTGCTGAACAAACAGGTTATCTATCTAACCTCATTCACACATCCTTATTTACACTATCGGCCAACATGACAACTCAGAGGCGCCTGATCAAATCAGCGCCCAATAATAAAACATTGATGAGCAGGAAGTATCGATCAGTGGCAACGTCCAATAGAAACAGGATAACAAACATAACGTATAAACATTGTTGAAAAGGAAACAAGGCAATGAAACGCGATAACTTTGGAATTTGTCTTACTAAGACTATGCTGTTCAAACACTTACAATCGACTTTTACTCACGTAAGAGCCTATGAGAAAGATGGCACCTCCCCACTCGATCTCAAGGTATTGTTAGCATTCCCGCAAATGTCAGGTAGAGATTTATTACAAACAATGCAAGGTTCAAGACAATTGGTATGGCGCGCCGATCACCATTGTCCTAGCTTTAAATAAGCCACTTCATTTTGTAAAAACACTTCTATACTGAACTTAAAGAGCACGCTTCTGCGTGCTTTTTAAGTTTCATTTATCTTTGATATTCACGTCACTCAATCTTATTTACACTTGATTAACGAGTTATGAGAATTTCTATTCATATGAGACAATCTATTCAAGACAAATGACTATCGCCCTGTTAACATTAGAGTTAATACTCTAATTGGTATTTAATGCAGATGACCAAACCAAAATTCCGATACCTTGCGATCGCCAGTATGCTTCTCGGCACTATGGCTTCGCCAGGCTATGCAGCTCCGCTCACTTTTTCTGAAGCGTGGCAAATCCTCCAAGAGAACAACAACTCTCTTGCGGCTCAACAAGCCAACGTTGAACGTTATCAACATCTTCAGAATTCAACAAGTAGCCTTAATCTACCTTCTATTACCTTAGGGGCTAACTACACGCACCTTGATAGTGATGTGACGATTAATGGTGAACAGTTTTCAAACAGTTTGAGTGGCGTACCAAATTTGGGGGCTATTGGCGGGATTCTTCAGCCCATATTAGGTGGTGTTACCTCAACGATTACCGAACAAGACATCTTTAGCTCTTCCATTCGCGCGGTGTGGCCTATCTTTACAGGTGGTCGAATTACCGCTGCACAAAATGCAGCAGAAGGTAAAAGCGAAGAAGCGCAAAGCCAACTGTTGATGGAGAAACAAGCTCGTTACGAAGACTTAAGTAAGTATTACTTCTCGGTGATCTTAGCGGAAGACGTCGTGAGAACGCGTCAAGCCGTTGAAGCAGGCTTAACTCAGCATCGTGATTTCGCCATTAAGCTTGAACAGCAAGGGCAAATCGCCCGAGTAGAACGCCTACAAGCCGATGCTTCTTTAGATAAAGCGATTGTAGAGCGCACGAAAGCTCAGAACGATCTTAAAATTGCTCAATTGGCGCTGACTCAGATCCTTGGTCAAAGTGAAAGTGTAGAACCCTCTGAACAACTGTTTATCAATAAGAACCTGCCTCATATGGACGTGTTCATTGACCAGACACTCATGACCTACCCCGGCCTTAAGATTCTTGATGCAAAAGAGAAACAAGCAAGTAGCCTAATTAAAGCCGAGAAAGGTAAATACTACCCAGAGGTGTACCTTTATGGTGATTACAGCCTGTATGAAGATGATTCTCTAGCTAGTGAAATGAAACCCGACTGGTTGGTTGGCATCGGTGTGAATGTGCCACTGCTTGACACTTCAGGCCGTTCAGACAAAGTCGCCGCCGCTCACAGTGCTGTCTCACAGGTTCAATTCCTTAAGTCACAAGCCAAGCAAGACTTAACCGTATTGGTACAAAAAACTTACCTTGAAGCAAACCAAGCGATTGAAGAGGTTCAAGGCCTAAACTCTAGCTTGTCTTTGGCTCAGGAAAACCTATTACTTCGTAAAAAAGCCTTCACACAAGGTCTCTCTAACTCATTAGAAGTGGTTGATGCCGAACTCTATCTTGCGAGTATTAAAACCCAGCAATCTGCTGCGCGATTCAAATACTTAATCTCTCTCAACAAGCTGTTAGCGCTAACCAGCGAAATGAATGCTTACTCAAGTTACTTAACCTCTTCTGTTCCGTCTGATTTCGACTCAAAAACAGACACCGATAGCCAGTCAAAAGGATAATTCATGAAACCTATTAAGCCCCTTCTTCTATCTTTAGTTGGTATCGGCGTTATTGGCTGGGTCGGATACAGTTTCTACCAAGCTTATCAACCACAGCCTGTTAAGCTTCAAGGTCAAATCGATGCGCAGCAATACAGTATCTCATCGAAAGTACCTGGCAGAATTGATGAAATATTCGTGCGCAAAGGCGATTCGGTTGAAAAAGGCGAATTGATCTTCTCTCTACTAAGCCCTGAGATTGATGCGAAGCTAGAGCAAGCAAAAGCTGGTCAGAAAGCCGCTGGTGCATTAGCACAAGAAGCAGAGAATGGCGCGCGTACTCAACAGATCCAAGCCGCTAAAGACCAGTGGTTAAAAGCCAAAGCAGCTGCCGATCTGATGGACAAAACCTACCAACGTGTAAACAACCTTTACAACGATGGTGTGGTTGCCGAACAGAAACGTGATGAAGCCAAAACACAGTGGCAAGCGGCGAAGTACACCGAAAGCGCTGCATTCCAAATGTATCAATTAGCGCAAGAAGGTGCGCGTGACGAAACCAAAGTGGCCGCCGCTCAAAAAGCGTTAATGGCGGCGGGTGCGGTAGCGGAAGTTGAAGCTTACGCAAAAGACACACAGATCCACAGCTGGTTTAATGGCGAAGTCTCTCAGGTTCTATTGAGCAGTGGAGAGCTTGCACCACAAGGCTTCCCTGTTGTGACTGTTATCGACACCAAGGATGCTTGGGCTGTGCTCAATGTCCGAGAAGATATGCTTAAGCATTTCGAGAAAGGCAGCCAGTTTGAGGCGTACCTGCCGGCTCTGGATAAATCATTAACTTTCCAAGTGACTCACATTGCCGTAATGGGTGATTTCGCAACTTGGCGTTCAACAGACGCAGCGCAAGGCTTTGACTTACGTACTTTTGAAGTAGAAGCGCACCCTGTCGATACGAGCGAAACACTGCGTATGGGCATGAGCCTAGTGGTTGAGCTTTAGGTGACTTATGTCTGCTAACTCTCAATATACTGGATCGCAATCTAGAGGCTCGCAATCAACTGAGCATCATAGAGCGAAGAATACCTTGCTTAGGCAGTGGGCGATTGTCCGCAAAGACAAATGGTTGTTGTCTTGCCTAACTTGCATCCCTTTGCTGCTTGCTGCCAGTATCTGGCTGATTTTTTCACAAGGGATCGCTCGTGACTTACCGGTTGCAGTTGTTGACTTGGAACACAGTCAAATCTCGCAACAGTTCACACGTCTTGTTGATGCGTCACCAACGCTGCAAGTCACTCAGAAATACAGCTCTGCGAGTGATGCGGCGAAAGCGATGATCGAACGCGATATCTATGGTTATGTTGTGATACCAAGGCACTTCGACCGAGACCTTCTGCTCGGCTTGAATCCGCAAGTGTCTGTATTCTATAACAGCCAATTTATCTTAATCGGTAAGCTGGTGAACTCTGCGTTGCTGCAGGCTCAAGGGACTTTTAACGCGCAACTTGAAGTCGTGAAACAGCTGTCACACGGTGATACCACGGTGCAATCCGCATTAGGCCAAGCAGTAACAGTGCAAAGCCAGATCACACCACTGTTCAACAAGAACACCAGTTATGCTCAGTTCTTGGTGTCTGCGGTTATTCCTGCACTGTGGCAGATCATGATTGTGGTGGGCACGATATTGGTTTTGACGGCAAACGTTAGAGCTCGTGGGCTTCACGCTTGGTTATCCAACGCCCCTATGAAGTCACTCGCATCAACGTTAGCGCCCTACCTTGTCTTGTTTTTAATGTTTGGTATCGCGTTTAGCTTTTGGTTTTATGTCCGCTTAGACTGGCAATTTAACGGCAGCTTTGTGGCATTGACCATTGCCCAACTGCTTACCGTGATTAGTTGCATCATCATGGGTTGTTTGTTTTTCTTCTTAACACTTGATCCAGCAAGGGCGATGAGCTTCGCTGGCGCATTTACGGCACCAAGTTTTGCGTTTATGGGTATTACCTTTCCGGTCACAGATATGAACACGGCAGCTCAAATTTGGAGAAGTTTATTGCCTGTGAGTCATTACATCGAAGTACAAACAGCGCAGTCTAGTTATGGTGTGAGTGCGGCACAGTCTTTGATCAGCCTCTCTTCTATGTTGTGGTACGCGGTTCCTGCTTTGGTGGTGATGTTGTTAATTAAGAAACACTTAGCGCAATCAGCTCTAACTGAACAAGCGGATCTATCTACAAAAGCAGCTATATCTGCAAAAACAACGCCGTCAACACAGCCAGAAGCATCAGCACAACAAGGAGTAAAACGATGAGCTTTACTCAACTGCTCAAGCAAGAATTCTTAGCGGTATGGCGCAATCCTGTCGTGCTTCTTACGGTATTTGGTGGTGTGGTCTTCTATTCATTCTTGTATCCATTGCCTTACGCGAATCAAGTCCCTCAACAACTGAAAGCCTCGGTTGTGAACTTGGATAAGAGTCAAAGCAGCTACCAATTAGAGCGAATGGTGGATGCCACCTCTCAAATCGAATTGGTCCGTCGAGACTCCACCATCGCCGATGCGAAACAAGCTGTGCTTAACCAAGAGATTGGCGGCTTCCTTGTCATTCCAGAAGATTTCTATAAAGACTTGCTGCTCGGTAAGAGCCCGACACTTTCTTACGCTGGTGATGCTTCTTACTTCTTGGTCTACGGAACGATTGTTGAAGGGCTTGCCAAAGCAGGAGGTACGTTAGCTGCGCAAGTTAAGGTCAGTCATTTGTTAGTCGAAGGTGTGCCTTTAGAATCGGCAGCGAAAGGCTACAGTGCATTCAGCTTGAACCTGAAACCAACGTTTAATAGTCGCATGGGATACATCGATTACGTAGTTCCAGCCGTCTTTGTGTTGATCCTGCAACAAACCTTAGCCATGGCTTCTGGTTTAGTGGGGGCAACCCAAAATGCTCAATCAACGTTTGGCTACTGGAGTAAAACCTCTCCAGCGAAACTGATGCTTGCTCGCTGTTGTACCTTAGTCGGCATTTATTACTTGCTGTCGATGTACTACTTCGGCGCTAGCTTTTCGATGTATGGGATAAACCAGCTCGCCTCAACAACACAGATCTTAACCTTACTTCTGCCCTTCTTACTGGCCAGCTGTTTGATCGGGATTCTTATTGGTGAGTTAGTGCCGCGAAGAGAGCTCGTCACGGTTGTAGTGTTAATCAGTTCAATGCCACTGATCTTCTCTTCAGGTTTTATCTGGCCAGTTGAAATGATGCCTGAATGGTTAGTTCTATTATCACAGCTATTCCCAAGCACACCGGCTATCCAAGGTTTCTTAGCACTTAATCAGATGGGTGCATCTTGGCAAGAAGTGGCGTCTCAATGGACATTGCTATGGGGACAGGTTTTGTTGTGGGGTTCGTTATTGGCACTTAAGCTCTACCACAAATCCAGCAAAAGCACAGTTGGCAATAGCAATAGTCATCGAGCCGTTTAGTTTTATGTGCTAGCGGAAAGTATTCATGCTTTCCGCTCATCAAAAAGAGCTCTGATAAAGGGCTTTTTTAATATCCTCAGATCCGAACACACCTTTAGCCTTCGTATGTTTAAACACCTCGAAAACATATCGAATACTCGAACTCCCCTACGTTCCCTCTATGTCCCCCTATGTCCCTACAGCCCATCACTCTGAATTCTCCTTCATTCGCCTCTATAACAGCTACTGCATATGCTTTTCTCAGCAAAAAAAGCATCGACTTATTCCCAAATGATGACAAAACCCGAACAATTGTAAATTTATTGTAAAAATTTCTTTGTTGGTATTATTTTTATGTATAGGATTATCAGTAGGACTTGGTGGCCCGAATACCATAGTCTTATTGGTGCACATACCAAAAGGATATCCATACAAAGCAAGATCAGTACTTATATTTATTTCGTTTTTCGACCTAGCTACAGCCGTTTATGTTGCCGTCGAATGAAGTAGATAAACCACTGAGATATACAAATCAAATAGAAAACAAACACAACAGCAACAAACATAATTTATTAAAAAGACAGGGAAAACCATGAAAAACATACGTGAATTATTTTTTGGGTTTATATTATTGTTTAGTTCCAGTGCATTTGCAGAAGAAGGATCATTTAACCAAGCTATCAGCAACTTAAGTCAAAGTGTTGATGGATTTTTCAACGAATACACAGGTTGGTTCGTTGGGCTGATATTTAAAAGTGTACCGATTGGTGAAGCTAACTTCCCCGTGATTGTTGGCTGGCTGTTGCTCGCTGCAATCATCTTCACTGTTTACTTTGGCTTTGTTCAATTTAAACGTGTCGGCATGGCGATAGACATTATCAAAGGTAAGTATACCGATCCTAACTCTAAAGAGGACGGAGAGGTTTCTCACTTTCAAGCGTTAACAACGGCGCTTTCTGGTACTGTCGGACTTGGTAACATTGCCGGTGTGGGGGCTGCACTTGCGATTGGTGGTCCTGGCGCGACATTCTGGATGATCTTGTGTGG
>NZ_JADDYK010000030.1:0-30591 GCF_015163615.1 Vibrio sp. OPT18 | reverse complement strand
CCTTCTGGGTATGGCTTCTAAGTTCTGTGAGTGTACTTTAGGTGTGAAATACCGAACTATCCTACCTTCAGGTGTTGTTTCGGGTGGTCCAATGTACTACCTAAGTCAAGGTCTTGGTGAAAGAGGTTTAGGCGGACTAGGTAAAGTGCTCGCTATTGGTTTCGCATTAATGTGTATTTTAGGCGCATTGGGCGGCGGTAACATGTTCCAAGCTAACCAAGCACACGCCATGTTAACTTACGCATTTGATGTACCAAGCGAATACGGTGTGATCACTGGCCTTGTACTTGCCTCTTTAGTTTTCTCTGTGATTGTTGGTGGTATGCCTTCTATCGCATCGGTAACGGAAAAAGTTGTTCCTTGGATGGCTGCTCTGTATATCGGTATGGCTCTGATTGTTATCGGTTCTAACCTTGATCAAGTTGGTCCTGCTTTCAGCGCAATCTTTACAGGTGCATTTACTGGTGAAGGTGTTGTTGGTGGATTCATTGGTGCGTTAATTCAAGGCTTGAAGCGTGCAACGTTCTCGAACGAAGCAGGTGTAGGTTCAGCAGCTATCGCTCACTCAGCGGTTAAAACAAAAGAACCAATCACCGAAGGTCTAGTATCACTATTAGAACCGTTCGTTGATACAGTAATCATTTGTACAATGACAGCATTGGTTATCACTATCGCTGGCTTAAACGTAGGTCCATTCGATGGTTCTGGTTTAACAGGTGTAACGCTGACTGCAGCATCTTTTACTGAAACGGCAGAAGTATTCAAATACACACTCGCTCTCGCAGTAATCATGTTTGCGTTTTCTACCATGATCTCTTGGTCGTACTACGGTCTTAAAGCTTGGACTTACCTATTTGGTGAAGGCAAAACAACGGAGCTGATTTTCAAAGTGATGTTCTGTGTGTTTGTTGTTATTGGTGCCACGATTCAATTTGGTGCGGTAATCGACTTCTCTGATGCGGCTATCTTTGCGATGTCTATCTTCAACATTCTTGGTCTGTACTTCTTGATGCCAGTTGTGAAGAAAGAACTACAATCGTTTGTTGCTCGTGTGAAATCAGGCGAAATCAAAACGTATGAGAAATAACGTTTAGTGGAATGAGGTTGCTCTAGTAGCTAACTGGATTTTAAGAAACGATACAGCTCGAATAAACGAAACTGTTCTAAAAATTTTTGTAAGACCCTTTGCTTGAGAAAGCGAGAACAGGACTGCAACTTATTCAAAATCCCTACCAGCTTGGCTTGTGGGGATTTTTTATGTCTGCATGATTAGGTTAATTGTTATCTTCAATGCCCTGCTCACTCTTTTCGCCCTTTTCACTATCGTGTTCAACATCGACACGACGAACCAACTCTTCTACTTCGATCATCTCTTTTTGCGCTAATGGCGAGCGACAATCATCGAAACAATAAGCTATGGTGCAGTTCTCACAAAGATACTCTGGCATCACTCCATCCCTTGTCGTCAAAGCAGCCAAATGCGAGCGAGCAATCGACTGCGTGTTCATCCTGAACAACACTATTATGCAGCGACTCTGATCTGAAAATATGTATGCAAAGTCATTTAATAGACAACAAGTGACATATCATTATGGTTATACGTAACTATTCACAAATATCTAAGCAAACAATGAAAACACGCAAATAATCAATAATGAGAAAGCACCGGATCTATGCTCCCGAGAAAACGCAAAACGCCCACATCACGTGTGTGATATGGGCGTTTCAATATTTAATGCAAAACTAACGTTAGGTTGGTAAAGCCTTCGGCTTATAGACCCATCTCTTCAGTGAGCGTTTTGATCTGCTTGAGATCCATGGTGTGGACTTCAATCATTTGTCTGATATCGCTCAGTCGAGAGTTAGCGTTATCTTGCTTCTCACACGCGTCAGATTTCGCATCCCATGATGTGCCATCTAAGTAAACGTCACACGCTTTCTTAAGAGAGCCAAGGTTCTGCTCGAGTTGTTCTCTTTCTTTCTCAAGCTTTTCCAGTTCTTGAGAAATCTGTAGTTCTTTTCGGAAAACTTCACGCGAACGCTCAAACAACGTCGATTGCATGTCAGCTTGACGATTAAGTTTCTGGTTGTCTTGCTGAGTTTGCTCTAACGTTTGCTTCTGTTCATTTAGCTGTTGCTCTAACGAGTAGTTCGCCTTCTCTAAAACCGAAGACTGCTTCGCTAATTCCTGGAGCTCTTTTTGATGCTCTTCCGTTTGTTTCACTAGAGCGGCTTCTACTTTCGCATCGATTTCGGTATCAACTTTTGCCACTTTAGTTTCAACGGATGTCATCAACTGTGCTCTGCTGTCATGCAGTTCTTGATAACGAGTTTCGAGTACCTGATAAGTGGACTCCCACTTAGAAGCAGTAACTGTAGAACCAATTAAGCCACCCAGTGCTAAACCTATAACCGCAGCAATGCCGATATAGAGCTGACTGCGCTTATCGCGTTCTTCAATAACAACCACTTCATCTTGTTCGCTTTGTCCAGATTGCTGGTTCACTAGCGGGTACTCCCAAAAATTTGTTTAACGTTACGCGGTCACTGGCGCGAATGCCAATACTGATAGTGTAGGCTCAGTTAAACCTATCGCTCAAGCCAGAAGCACTTAAGCTCTACTAACACATTCATCCCACCTGTTTACAGACAGGCTTAACGAGTTAACTCCGAAATCATCAAGCTGGCAGTATACAAAAGGAAGCTGCTAACGATAACTATCACTACCCATTTTTGCAGTTTTTCGTTTGTCCGGTAACGAAATAGTACAAATGCCAAAGCCAATAAAAAAACAATCGCTATTAGTCGAGTCATAACTCCTCCTTGTTTCTCTATTTTATACCATTTAAATAAGCAAGTTACGTCAGAGACTCGTTGTTTGATCATTTAGTTGAACAACATTTGTGCAAACAGATATTTTGTAGCTGACATCACATTTTATATGATCTAGGATACGCCTACAGATTACCTAATTATTTAGGTAATTGTTCCGATGAAGACTGCAGGAGAGTGGCTTTTAACTAAATATTAACATTTAGTTAGATTGACCCGCCGAAGAAGTAAATCTTTCAGGTGCTTTATGCTGGAGAAATCCAGAAAAGTGAGGACTGTCGTTGGAGGAACCTCTGGAGAGAACCGTTAGATCGGTCGCCGAAGGAGCAAGCTTAGTGCCCGTTACTTATCTATAAGTGATTCGCTAAGTGAAACTCTCAGGCAAAAGGACAGAGGAGTGGAAAGCAACAAGCCTTAATTAACAAAAGAATTCTATCTAGAAATCCGTATGTATTAAGTAGTGCTACCGATCCCTGTGATCTGCACTGCCTTCCCTCTTCTCCTTAAATTTTTAATTTATTAAGGGGAATCTATGAACCACCTACAAGCTACACTACAAACCATCAACCAATTCGTTTGGGGACCACCACTGCTTATTCTGCTAGTGGGGACAGGTATCTACTTTACTTTTCGCTTAGGTTTACTCCAGTTTAGACACCTCCCAACCGCACTGAAAATGGTGTTCAGCAAAGACAAATCTGGTACGGGTGACGTATCGAGTTTCGCGGCTTTGTGTACTGCACTTTCAGCGACCATTGGTACAGGTAACATCGTGGGTGTAGCGACCGCAATCAAGATTGGTGGCCCTGGCGCCCTTTTCTGGATGTGGCTTGCCGCTGTATTTGGTATGGCGACCAAATACGCAGAATGTCTACTTGCCGTTAAATACCGCAGAACCGATAGCAATGGCGAAATGGTTGGCGGCCCAATGTACTACCTGCAATACGGTGTCGGCTCACGAATCTTGGCGGTAATGTTCGCTGTCTTCGCGCTCGGTGTTGCTTGCTTCGGTATCGGTACCTTCCCACAAGTCAACGCTATCTTAGACGCAACTCAAATCTCATTTGGCGCTTCTCGTGAGATGTCTGCTGTCGTTCTTACGATATTGGTGGCGGTTGTAACCCTTGGTGGTATCCAATCTATCGCTAAAGTGGCAGGGAAAGTTGTTCCTACTATGGCGGTTATGTACGTCGTCGCGTGTTTAAGCGTTCTAATTTCAAATGCAGACCAACTACTGAATGCTATTACCCTTGTTGTTACTTCTGCGTTTACCAACACAGCAGCAACCGGTGGTTTCTTTGGCGCGAGCATCATGCTTGCTATCCAATCAGGTATCGCTCGGGGTGTGTTCTCGAACGAATCTGGCCTAGGTAGCGCACCAATGGCTGCAGCAGCGGCTAAAACAGACTCATGTGTGAAACAAGGACTTGTCTCTATGACAGGTACCTTCTTCGACACCATCATCATCTGTACGATGACAGGCTTGGCGCTTATCTTAACGGGTGCTTGGCAGACGGACCTTTCAGGCGCTGCGATGACCACTCACGCATTCGCTGTTGGTCTGAATGCAGATACCCTTGGCCCTATGTTGGTTTCTGTTGGCTTAATCTTCTTTGCGTTTACAACAATTTTAGGTTGGAACTACTACGGTGAGCGCTGTGTTGTGTTCTTGCTAGGCACCAAAGCAGTCTTGCCTTACAAGATCATCTTCATCGCCTTGGTGGCTTCTGGTGCATTCTTGAAGCTCGACATGATCTGGATAATAGCTGATATCGTGAACGGCCTAATGGCAATTCCGAACCTAATCGGGCTTATCTTGCTGCGCCACGTTGTTATCGAAGAAACCAAGCTATTCTTCAAACCGTTAACTTCTTCAAAAGATTGTGAAGCAGTTAAAGCGTAACCTGAATTGATTGAATACCAAGCCCGCACTCAACTGCGGGCTTTTTTATTTTCATCACATAGCGAAACGTCTTAAATTATTATGCAGCACATATGCCCTTATAAATAACAAGAATATTAAATCGACTACTATGCGATTTAATAAAGCCAATAGAAGACTAATAAAAAGGACACTAATAAAACCAACACTTAATTAGATATTACTTATATTTAACAGATTGTGCGTTGGTGTCAGGCATTTTGTCACAAACATATTAAATTTCTTTTTGTTTCAACAACACAAAAAACCAGAAGAATAAAACATGTGACTTTAATTCATATATTAGTCAGTTTATAGTCATCTACATTGTAGAGAGAATTATAATAAAAATAAAACGTTGGCTATATGATCAGATTCGACCCGATTAAAAACCGTATTTATAACGATGAACGTTCTATTAAAGTAGGATACCGTGAAACTCGAGTTCTGGAGTTATTACATAAAAACTCACCCGATATTGTTAACAAACAAGATATTATTAGCTTCGCTTGGGGAAACGAGTTCATAGGGGATACGTCACTAGCGAAAAGTATAAGTTTACTGCGCCAAGGGTTCGTTAGATTAGGCATCAAAGAAACCCCAATCGTCACCGTTCCTAAGGTGGGCTATCGCCTTATCGATGAGTGCGTGGTAATCGACTCCCCCATCAATAATGCAGCCACAACTCCCCTTACTGATGCGAGCAACCTAATACCCTTCGGCAATAACGGTATTGCTATCGGTGCAGCCGTTGCAGTCGAACCTAAGCCTAACCCTAAACAAAGTTCTTCGGCTTACTTCCCCACTGCTGAAAACCGAAACAAGTTGTGCTACTTCACCACTGGCTGCTTACTGTTGGCATCAGCGTTATTGGCTTTTGCTAAGGTTAATGAGAGAAACCTCAGCGATATCAACCCCGTTAACCGGCTCAGTGAGCAATGGATAGGTCAAATACAAGTTTTCCAAGCCCCTGAAATGGCGATGACGCCAGAGCTAGAAAGCATTCTCTATCAGTATCAATGTGATTGTGTGGCGTACATTAACGAAGAAGCTGAATATTCTGAGTTCTCTATTCTCAACAAAGCCACACGCCAGTCTGTCAACATCTTTTACACGCCAACCCAACTAGATCAAGCCAGTACCGAACTGGCGTTATTCCTAGAAAGAGGTCAATTATGATGCCAATCGTTGCGCTCATTTCTGCATTCGTTTTATTGGTTGGCATATGGAGTATCCCTTCGCCCCAACCAAAAGAAGAGCATCGCTACCAACATAGCGTGGTGGACCTGATAGTGAATGACAATGTATTACGTACCGACGGATTAACGAAAATAAGTAACAACAAGGTGCTACACCTGATGTCCGTTCAAGACGACAACATGCCCGACCCACTTGTTCTGCGATTCAGAGGAACAGCCCGCCCTTCGCAATCACTTTTCTTTTCTATTTCTGGCACCATCGACTTAGTCTCTGTGCAAAAAATAAATAAAACAATGAATGACAGCCGATTGTCGCCTTACCTGTTAATCAACAATGACCCATTAACGGTAAAGATTGATATCTTAAGTTCGAATGATTTATTCGCCATCATTAAAACGTGTAATACAGGCCGAACACAACTTCTGGCCAAACGATAATTAGAGATAGTTTAACCACTAGTAACAAGTACCCTATTATCAAATAGCAAGCTTTACCTATATTACACATAGAAAACGGATGGTTATTTTCATTGTTCTATCAGTAATGCAATTATTACCGTCTTCCTTACTTTAAGTGTTTGCATTTTAAACCAGATAGCAAATCAAGATATTCAAGTTAGACTTTTACTCATTGTCACTCACTATCTGTCCACCTTAAAACTACGAGCATTGTGAATGATTATATCTTTTCTTCTAATTAACCATTCATACAAGCGCCAAAAATAACGTCAAATAATTTTGACGTCTAAGCCAGAATAATAGGCCTTCATTTTTCTAAAAACGGTTTGAGCCCCATCAAACAATTTACGTTTAGTTACATACTCTTTCACCGTAAAAACACTAATGACAATACAAACCATTGAATTGAAGGGGTAATTTAATTCAACCCTTTTCAGTATCTATCTATTTATCAACATGAAAAAGTGAACTTGTCTTGTTAACTGCACGGCACGCAAAACATTATCAAAATAGAAAAATTACAAATGAGGGAATTGTTAATGATCACAGTAAACAGAAGTCTCTTAGCAACCGCAGTGTTGTCTGTTCTATCAACCGGTGTAAACGCGAAGATTTACCCAGACCAAATAGTGTTTGACCAACTTGGTGAAGATGTATGTCGCTCTGGTTATCGTCCTATAGACCGTTATGAAGCCGAAGAGCAGAAGAGTGCTTTGGTCGCTCGTATGGGCACTTGGCAGATCACCGGGTTAAAAGGAAACTGGGTAATCATGGGGTCTGGTTATCATGGCGAAATTAAGCAATCAAGCAGTGGGTCAACGTTCTGTTACCCAAACAACGACCAATCTGAAATCCCTAACTATTCCGCCAAATCGGTTCAGGAAGGCAGCGAAATCGATGTTCAGTATGAATTAGTAAACAATCGTACCGATTTTATTCGCCCATTAAGCTATTTAGCTCACAACCTAGGTTACGCTTGGGTTGGCGGTAATAACAGTCAGTATGTTGGCGAAGACATGACGATAAAGCGCTCTGGCGACAGCTGGGTAATACAAGGAAATAACAATGGTTCTTGTAGTGGCTATCGCTGTGATGAAAAAACCAAAATCACCGTCGACAATTTTGCCTACACCGTTAACGACGACAACTTTTGGCATGGTGATGTTGTCGAGTCGGATCGTGAACTAGTGAAAACGGTTTACGCGACGGCAAGAAACAACAGCAACATCGCTCAACAAGTGGTGGTCGACCTAAAAGTAGACGAATCAACAAACTGGTCGAAAACGAACAGCTATGGATTCTCACAAAGCGTTCAAACAGAGAACACCTTCAAGTGGCCTTTGGTTGGCGAAACTAAGCTCACTGTTAAGTTCGAAGCCAACCAAAGCTTCGCTGAAACAAATGGCAACTCCACTAGCGAACAAGTAACACTTCAAGCTCGTCCTATGGTTCCTGCGAATTCGGAGCTACCGATTCGAGTTGAGCTGTATCGTTCAAGCATCTCTTACCCGTACCGATTCAACGCCGATATTAGCTACGATGTTGAATTCAACGGCTTCCTTCGTTGGGGTGGCAACGCGTGGCACTCCCATCCAGATAACCGCCCATACAAGGCTCATACCTTCACCATGGGTCGTGGCAGCAGTGAATCTGCCGACATTCGCTACCAATGGGATCACCGTTACATCCCAGGTGAAACAAAATGGTGGGATTGGGGCTGGGCGATTAAAGAAGCTGGCTTATCAAGCATGCAATACGCGACTGGCGGAAGCTTACGCCCCTTCCACTCTTACGTGTCTGGAGATTTCTACGCTGAATCTCAATTTGCAGGTACTATCGAAATTGGACAAGCAACACCAATTACTAACAATCTACGCAGCAAAAGAAGTACTGATTCCGTCAACGAATCTACTGAGCGCATTGGCGACATCGAAGTTACCACCAACTTTAACGCCGATGAGTTGAGTGACTTAGGTTTCGAAGGTGCTGAGATGAACATTAGCGTCGTTGAATAACTGCGCTGTTGAATAAGATCGGTACAAAGATCTACCAGTAATAAAGCACAAAGCCCACGACACATCGTGGGCTTTCATATATTCATGTTCAACTGAAAACGGTGAACTACACAGGCTCTTCCATCAGAAGCTTAACACCCAGCCCAACCAGCACCATGCCCGTCACGCCTTCCATCCACTTCATAAAACTCGCGTTTTTGAGCAAATTTTTAGCCGAGTTAAGAGCGCCAGCCAAACCACATTGCCATACCATCGCAATCATAAAGTGTACCGAAGCCATCAACATAGATTGCAATAAAGGCGAACCTTCAGGGTTTACAAATTGAGGTAAAAAGGCCAAATAGAAAACCGCTGTTTTGGGGTTAAGAACGTTAGACAAGAAGCCTTCACGCAAAGAACGCTTGGCACTGTATGCTTGCTGTGCTTGTTCACCAACCTTCAAACCGCCACCGTTTTTCATCAAAGCTCGTAAACTGCTTAAGCCAAGCCAGATGAGGTAAACCGCACCCACCATCTTAACGGCTTGAAAGAGTTCAGCGGATTGGGCGAGGATTGCAGAAATACCTACAGCAGAGAATAGCGCGTGCACATACAAGCCGCTACAAATACCAAAGCTCGTCATACAACCGTCAGCTAAGCCAGAGCGGCTGGTATTACGAATCACCAAAGCCGTATCTAAGCCCGGCGTTAGCGTTAAAATAGTGATGGCAATTAGAAATGCCTCAAAGTTCAAAATATCCATATCATTGTCATTCTTGTTCAGCGATCTATCATCAATACCGTGTATCTGAACAATTCGCAAGCAACAATTGCCACCAGCTATACAACTCACTGATTTTGTGCACAATAGAACAGTTTGATTTGTTAAGAAATAGTAAATTCAAGGCATCGTACCGCCTCATGCTTTTCTCGCTATATCTTCGACTGCGAAGGTCGGCGTCATTAAAAAGCAGAGCCATAATCAAAGTACACGAGATGAACCTTAACGCTGACACAGCCCTAAGGATCATTTGAAGAAACCAAATTAAGAGTAGTCAAATGAGCGCATTCAAAAAACTAGTCGAACACTCTCAAAAATGTTCACGCTTTCAACACCTAGCCTCTATTTGTGGTTGGGACCAAGCTTCAATGATGCCAGCAGGTGGTAACCAAGCTCGTAGTGAAGCAATGGCCGAGCTTTCGGTTCATATTCACGGATTAATGACGCAACCTCAGCTTGGTGACTGGATTGCAGACGCCGAAAACGAAGCACTGAGCAACGATCAACAATCGTCTCTACGTGAAATTAAACGCCAATGGCAACAAGCTAACCTACTTCCTGAAAAACTGGTGGAAGCAAAATCTCTAGCAGGTTCAAAATGTGAACATGCATGGCGCAGCCAACGTGGTAACAACGACTGGGTTGGATTCGTAAAGAACTGGCGTGAAGTGGTTGAGCTATCTCGTGAAGAAGCTCAGATCCGCGCAGATGCCGCTAACTTAACGCCTTATGATGCGATGCTGGATATCTATGAACCGGGCACCAGCTCTGCTTCACTTGATACCCTATTTGCAGACGTTAAAACTTGGCTTCCAGGTTTAATTGATGAAGTGATCGAAAAACAATCGAGCGAGCAATTTAACGCACCATCTGGCATCTATTCGACCGAGAAACAGAAAACACTTGGTTTAGAAGTCATGAAGCTGCTTCAGTTCGACTTCGAACACGGCCGCTTGGATGAAAGTGTCCACCCATTCTGTGGCGGCGTGCCTTCAGACGTACGTATCACAACGCGCTATGACGAAGCTGAATTCGTTCAATCATTGATGGGGATCGTCCACGAAACTGGACACGCACGTTATGAGCAAGGTTTACCAAAGCACTTAGCAGGCCAACCAGCGGGCGAAGCGCGCTCTATGGGCATCCATGAATCTCAGTCTTTGTTCTTCGAGATGCAAGTTGGCCGCAGCGACCCATTCATCGGACACTTAGCAAACTTGGCGGGGCAGCAATTCTCAGGCTCAGAGTTTGAAAAAGAGAACTTCCAGAAGATCTACACGCGCGTGAAGAAAGACTTCATCCGTGTGGATGCTGATGAGCTCACCTACCCTGCACACGTTATCCTGCGCTACGAGATTGAGCGTGACTTGATCAACGGCAAGATTAAACACACCGACGTTCCAGAGTTATGGAATACCAAGATGCAGTCATACCTTGGCTTAAGCACTCAAGGCAATTTCACTAACGGTTGTATGCAAGATATCCACTGGACAGACGGCGCATTCGGTTACTTCCCATCTTACACATTAGGCGCGATGTACGCGGCGCAGTTCATGGCTTCAATGAAGAAAACGGTAGATGTGAACTCTGTGATTGAAAGTGGTGACCTATCACCTATCTTCACTTGGTTAGAATCGAATATTTGGAGCAAAGGCAGCCTGCTGACCACCGATGACTTGGTGAAAGGCGCAACGGGCGAAACCTTAAATGCGCAATACTTCAAAGATCATTTAAGAAGCCGCTACCTTTAATGGAATAAATCGATAGAGGCTGATCAGTTGATTGATTCAGCCTTTTTAATCACATTTCAAAACATACTTAGGTTGATTTGAAGGCTTTATCTCTTCATCGAACTTAACAATCACGGAATATCCTGGTACCTGCTAGCACGGAGTTGGACAATAATGAGATAGAGTGAATACTTTAATTAGCTAAAATCAAAATCGAAAACAATCTTTATTTGCTAACCTGAAAGTGATGACTTAGTTCTTGATGACCTTTAGGTGTAATAATTACTTCACGGTATCCCTGCACTCGTTCTATCCAATTATGCGTTTCAAGAAATTCAAATAACGATGCTCCTAAGAATCCGCCAAGGTGAAACTTCCGTTCACTCCAGTCTAAGCATGGACAGCATTTTTTACGCTTAGTTTTTGCTTCAAGGCAAATACCGAGCTTTAGAAATTTATCCCTTCCTAGCAAGGATAAATCACTTCCATCGCTTTCAAGCCAACCATGTGAAACTAGTGAATCGTATAACTTGACTGCTATGTTTCCAGCTAAGTGATCGTAACAAGTTCTTGCCTTTAGTAGCTCATCAGGAACTTTCGAACGTGAGGGGTTGCTTGCTTGAAAGGTAATCCCCATCATACTTTCCAGTAATGAAGCAATCTTATTGTTAGACAAGCGAAAATATCGATGCCGCCCCTGAGATATGCATATCAAGAGGTTAGCTTTGACTAAACGTGACAGGTGTGAACTGGTTGTCGATGCTGCAATGTCAGCAACAGCACTTAACTCTGTCGCTGTCCATGCCCTTCCATCCATTAAAGCACACAGAATTTTCATCCTAGAAGCATCAAACATGGCTGCTGCTAGTGCTGCCATGTCTGTTTCTTGATTATAGTTTTCTAGCTCACCAGAAAGGTTATCTTGCTGCCTCAAATTTTGCGCACCTATGTATCTATGGTAGATGTAATCAATGTATAGTGATTCGTGACAATGTTCAATTTCACTACATCATCCATGAGCTTCGATACTATCTTTAGGGGCTTCATTGCGTTTGTTCATGCCATAATCTCTCATAACACTAGCCACCCTTAGTCTGTAGTCTTCAAATACTCCACCACGCCCTTTAGCTTGTGCAAACCTATGAGACTCTAATGCACGCCATTCATGAATAGCTTGTTCATTTTCCCAAAACGATAAAGAAAGAACCTTTCCATCATTGGTCAGGCTTTGAAAGCGCTCAACGGAAATAAAGCCATCAATATCTTCTAATTGTGATTTTATTTTATTCGCGATATCTAAGTACTCTGCTGTTTTACCCTCAGCAATCTGAACTTCAAAAATTACAGCAATCATATTTTTTCTCTTTAATCGGGCTTAATTGATTGGGCCACTCTAACAGACAGATTCCTTGATACTTCGCTAGTGGTCGAAGTATGGATGTATTTATGTCTAAACCCTGACATCTCCATCTTTACTAACTCACTTTGGGGAATAAATGAGTTACAGCTTCCCCTAAATCAACAATTCAGAGATAACTAAAGTTATCGAAAGTCGCTTAACGTAGCGGCCAGTATTGATGGTGCAGATCACTGACAAGTATACGGGTCTTCAGACAATATGCTTTTTCAAATATTTAAAATCATGTTCTCTACTGCCTCTCAATAAAAAAGCCCAAACAAAGGGTTGGGCTCAATTCAATAATCATGAAACCATTGTCACGGTGGTTATATTCCGATTAATTTCCCCAGATTTGGCTTACAAACTCTGGATGGTCAATAAACGGATTACGATTCCCTTGAAAATCATGCACCGCCTTATTCCGATCGATTTCTTTTTGACTTACTGGATCATCAGAATGCCAACGCTTTAGCATAGTAAGTAGCCAAGGTTCAAAAACAGTTGTATTGGTTCCATCTAGAACCGCATCAGAGCTTGTAGAGTTCCCTTCCCAATTAGCGATTTCATTTTCATAGCGTGTTGCCATGTAGAAATATGCTCTTGCGAAATCACCTTTAAATTCATCAATTGGCTCAAACACCGTACCCACATAACCAAGAGAGTTCGCTGCATTGCCTAACTTAGAACCATTGCTTGATGTGTATGTCGCGCTACTCACCTCACCAAATGGCCAATTACTACGTTTCGAGTTAACGTAGCCGTCAGTGGCAAATAAATGGTGACCGTCAGAGTTCATTGGTTCGACTTTCCCACCAAACCAGCTTTTCGGGAATGAGTGCTCACGGTTGTAGCAATCACCTTCTTTTCTGTATTGACCACATTGATCGGCCACCTTAGTAAATTGGATTGAATCTAAGCCTGAAGGTTTCTCCGAATACATATCGAGAATCGACCCATCAGTGTCATAGTATGCGTCTAGGTCAGCCTCAGACACCAACCTCCAAATAGCGGTGTAACCCTGACTACTATGATTATCAATAATTTGATATAAGGCCGTTTTTAACGCAAAGCCCACTTTGCCTTCAGCGTCTTTGTAATACTCACCTAACACTGGAGGTTCAGTTGGTGGTGTAGTCGTTGAGCCACCAATCGTAAATTCTGTACTCTGACTTGCTTGGAAATCACTACCAGATGCCACAACGGTTCCATTTACCGACAAACTGTATGAACCATTCCCCACACTGCAGCACATTCCATCTCCATAAGAGTCTGAGACTTCTAGGGTGTAGTTACCATCTGCTAAACACATTTCCACTTCATTGATGGTGTTATTTTTATAATCTGAACCAGAATAAAGATTTTGAGAAACTGAGTTTTTGAGAGACCAACTGGTTTCAGAACCATAGTTATCCGTAACTAGCGTGAGTGCGGCACTTGTGTCATTGCAGCTTTGTGTTGGTGGAGACTCCGTAGGCTGAAAGTTATCTAAATACACAACTTCCGAACCATCAAAACCTGCATCATCATAAAATCGTACGCCCACAACGATATCTTTAGTGCTCGTAGCGCTGTACGAGTGAGTCAATGCTTGCCACTGATTCGTTAAACCATTATTCGAGTAACCTAAATAGCCATCAACAAAAAGGCGAGCTTTCACGTTGCCTTCCGTGTGGTAAACATCGACAGAGAAATCATAAGTTTTCCCTTTTTCAACACGTATCGTTTGAAGAAAGTCGGTATTACTTTGAGTACTTGTATTCACTGTTACTTGTGCTGAGAAACTGCCGTTATTTACAGGATCGGTAGAGAGCGAAAGTGCAATGCCGGAGTCAATCACACTCCAACCAGATGGTACGTTTCCTTCCCAGTTTTCGAAACTTCCATTCTGTATTTGCGCATGCGCACTCGCTGAACAAAGTAATGCAACGCCACTTAGTGTTATTATTCTATTTATCATATAACCTTCTGTTTAATGGGATAAAAACCAACTAAGCTTAGAAAGTAATCAAAAAATGAATGGAGGTATATATCACATTTATAAATGTAAGCATTATGGGTTTTATTAATATATGTGATGTAAATCAATATAACATCGACCTGTTAAATAAAGGAATAAAAAAGGCTGAGCAGATTATCTGACTCAGCCTTTGTACTTTTCAGAACTAGATCATTTATCGCCAGTGAGCATAGCGAAGAAGAGCTGTCTCGATTCTGGTGTATTGTCTCTGTGGGTTTCGTATTTTACATGCGTATTTGCATCAACAGCTTTTGATAGCTTGATGCTCCAAAGTGCTTTCATTTGATTCGGTACAATTGAATATCGGACATCGATAATACGAAGCTCGTCTGTTGGGTCCTGAGCAATATAACCATTCGAGAACCAGCGGAAACGTTCAATGTCTTTGGCTTGTTGGGAATCTGGGTCTAGCCAAGGTAAATCCCTGCTAACATTCAGTTTCGCAATCGACTCTCCGAGATATACATTTACCGATGTGCCAACCCGCACTGCGTCTACATGATATTGAGCCTCTGTTTCGTACACCACTTTCCACACCAAGATATTAGCGAAGCTTGGTTTTGCCTCTAATCGAATCGGTGTGTGTTGCCTTTCTTGCGCTAATTGCCACCCAACCGCCTCTGCCCTGTCTCGTTGAATCATCCCTAATGTTGGATAAATTAGCGCCCAAGCAAACGCGACACGCGCGAACCAAGGCGCTCGTTTCAACGTTGCAAACACAAGCAATACTAGGATGGGAAGCGTATAAACAGGATCGATGATTGAGATGGTGTTCCAAGCAAAACGCGCGTTGGTGAAAGGCCAAAGTAACTGCGTGCCATAAGTGGTACAAGCGTCTAACAGTGCATGAGTGCCATAACCCAGAGCACAAAACAACCAACTTTGTTTGAAAGAAAGCCCACGCCTTTTTGCAATCAGGTGATGCAGAACCAAGGCACAGATCAAACTGCCAATGGGGATAAAGAAGAGTGAATGGGTAAATTGTCGATGAAACTCCAAAGCCAACAAAGGGTCACTTTGAGACTTAATCAGTGCATCTAAATCTGGCGCTAACCCGGAGAGCAACCCTAATACCCCAGCAACAACCAAATGTTGTTTTTTGCTGGCCGATTGTGACAAAGAAGCGCCTAACACGCCCTGCGTTAAAGGATCCATAAACCACTCATTGATAGCATTCCGTTGAATCAAACAAGATACATTTAGCTATAGCAGTGAATTGTTCATAACTAAACGATTTTATCAATATACTCATGTACATAGCTGTATAAGCATAGACCGATAAACAAAAAAGAGCGGTTATGAAACTGCCCTTTTCTAATTATTGGTGGTTGATCAATTTATTCGTTTTTGTTCTATATATTCACACTTGAACGATCTTTAATTAACGAGCCACCATGCTTGCTGCGATAACCACCAGCAATACTGAGAAGATTTTCTTAATCGTTGGAACCGGTAAATGGTTGGTAGCTTTTGCGCCCAACGGAGCCGTAAACCAAGAAGTGCACACGATACCCAGCAGCGCAGGCAGATAAACAAACCCAGCAAAACCGTCTGATAGAGCAAAGTGGCTGCTGCCTGAACTGATGTAACCTATCGAGCCAAACAACGCGATCACAATGCCACAAGCCGACGCGCAGCCAATCGCCTTTTTCATATCGACAGAGAAGAACGTTAATAACGGAACCAACAATGCACCGCCACCAATGCCTATCATGGCAGACAACCCGCCCGTAATGGTTGTCAGAACAGTGAGCACGCCTTTGTTCGGTAGTTTTCGTTCCTTAGGGGCATCATTTTTGCTGCTTAAGAACATCTTGATCGCAATCAGAACCACACTCACGGCAAACACAATACGAACGACTTTTTCTGGCAACAGAGCTGCCATAAAGCCACTAACCAATGCACCCAGAGCAACACCAAGCATGATCCAAGGTGCCAAATCCCAAGGCACATTTCCATTCTTATGGTGAGCAAGAGCAGAAGACGTAGAGGTGAACAGAATCGATGCCAACGAGGTAGCGATCGCCGCGACAACCACTTGGTCGGACGGAAGAACTTCTAAATAAAGTAAAATGCTGCTTAACACGGGAACAATGATCAGCCCTCCGCCAATACCTAACAAACCGGCTAGAAACCCAACACCACTGCCCAGTAACGCACAGTAGAAAATCAACAACAGCAATTCACTCATTTCATCCATCTCTTAATTAAATTAATCGTCTTAAATAACACATTATTAATGTGGTTATATTTCCATCAAGCTAATTAATATAACTGACACCGGCTTAAATATTCAAACAGAATAGATCATGAATATTCCTCATGTTGAATGTGAAGTAATACCATTGTTAATGGTCAACCTATCCACGTATAAAAACCTTAAGCGATTAACTTTATACGACATTAATTCTACTAAGTATTAATTTCAGACAGCATAGCCTTCGATTCTTAATCCGGTCACAAGCAAAAAAATAAAAGCCGTTTTAATACTAAAGACCGAGAGAATCAGAAAACAAATTGGGATACCAAATCAGCATGAATAAAGAATTTAATTTTACGATTAAGAGCATTAGCCTCGACGAAAACTACCAGCCTGCAGACAGCACGCGTATCACAACCAACTTTGCTAACCTGGCTCGCGGTGACAGTCGTCAAGCGAACTTACGTAATGCACTACAAATGATCGATAACAGTTTCAACGCGTTAGCACACTGGGACAACCCTAAGGGCGACCGCTACTCTGTTGAGCTTGAAATCATTTCTGTTGATATGGACATTGAAAGCAACGGCGAAGCATTTCCTTCAATTGAAGTGCTGAAAACCAATATTGTAGACCGTAAAACTAACGAGCGTATTGAAGGCATTATCGGAAATAACTTCTCTTCTTATGTTCGAGATTATGACTTTAGCGTACGTCTATTGGATCATAATAAAGGCCAAGATAAATTCAGTATTCCAGAAGATTTTGGTGATTTACACGGCAAACTTTTTAAATATTTCGTTAACTCTGACGCTTACAAAAAGAACTTTAATAAACCACCTGTTATTTGCTTAAGCGTGTCAGATAATAAAACCTATTACCGCACTGAAAACCAACACCCTGTATTAGGTTTTGAATACCAACCAAATGAGTCTTCTTTAACTGAGCAATATTTTAAGAAGATGGGCTTACAGGTTCGTTATTTCATGCCGCCAAACAGTGTTGCACCTTTGGCTTTCTATTTCTTTGGTGATCTGCTGAACGATTACTCTAACCTAGAGCTTATCAGCACCATCAGCACCATGGGTACGTTCCAGAAAATCTACCGACCTGAGATTTACAACGCGAACGCGGTTGCGGGCAACTGTTACCAACCAAACTTGAAAAACTTGGATCACTCGCTGACTCAAATTGTGTATGACCGTGAAGAGCGAAGCCAGCTAGCGGTTGAACAAGGTAAATTCGCAGAAGAGAATTTCATTAAGCCATACCAATCAGTTCTAGAGAACTGGTCGGCAAATTACGCACTTTAATCGTCTATTGCGCTCTCAAACCACCCAAGGATAGGCAGTATTATTATGAAAACACTATTACCGACTTCAACAGCGGGCAGCTTGCCGAAACCGTCTTGGCTTGCACAACCAGAGACGCTTTGGTCACCATGGAAACTTCAAGGCGATGAACTCACAGATGGCAAACAAGATGCGCTGCGTGTCTCTCTGCACGAGCAGCAGCAAGCAGGCATTGATATTGTGAGTGACGGCGAACAAACACGTCAGCACTTTGTAACGACCTTCATTGAACACTTGAATGGCGTTGATTTTGAAAAGCGTGAAACCGTTAAAATCCGCGACCGTTACGATGCAAGTGTGCCTACAGTGGTTGGCCCTGTTTCTCGCCAAAAATCCGTGTTTGTTGAAGATGCGAAGTTCTTACGTCAACAAACGGATCAACCGATTAAATGGGCTCTGCCGGGGCCTATGACCATGATTGATACACTTTACGATGCGCATTACCAAAGCCGTGAAAAACTGGCGTGGGAATTTGCGAAGATCCTCAACGAAGAAGCGAAAGAGTTAGAAGCAGCAGGCGTTGATATTATTCAGTTCGATGAACCTGCGTTTAACGTGTTCTTTGATGAAGTGAATGATTGGGGCATCGCGTGCTTAGAAAGAGCCATTGAAGGGCTTAAGTGCGAAACAGCAGTCCATATTTGTTATGGCTATGGCATTAAAGCCAATACGGATTGGAAAAAGACATTAGGCACCGAGTGGCGCCAATACGAAGAAGTATTTCCTAAGCTGCAGCAATCGAATATCGACATTATCTCTTTAGAGTGTCACAACTCTCATGTACCTCTTGAGCTACTTGAACTGGTGCGAGGCAAGAAAGTGATGGTTGGTGCGATCGATGTGGCAACCGATTCAATTGAAACACCAGAAGATGTGGCTAACACTCTACGAGAAACACTTAAGTACGTTGATGCCGATAAGCTCTACCCTTGCACCAACTGTGGCATGGCTCCCCTACCTCGGGACATTGCTTCAGCTAAGCTGAATGCGCTCAGTGCTGGCGCAGAGATCGTTCGTAAAGAGCTTTCAGCGTAACGCTTTCCTAAAGAACAAAAACTATGCCTTTAAGCCTAAGTATCACATCGATGCTTAGGCTTTTTGTTATGTGAGTTAATGAACTTTATACGTGGCTGTTACCAGGTTTTATCTAGGTCTTGAGCATACAAAGAGATCGCTCGTTGGTACTCTTTGATCGCCTCACTATTGGTCGTAGAAACCAACAGCTCAAGTAGTAGAGACGTCGCCTCTTTATGGCGACCTAAATTGTACAAACACATTGCGTAGAAAGGTTTCACTTCTATCGAGTCAGGATACTCAGCCATAGTCTGTTCGAAATAGCCTAAAGCCTCTGCATAGAGACCAAGGCTTCGATAAGTACTCGCCAAGCCGAACAACGCATCAAAACGCTCTACTGAAGAAAGCACGCCAGACAGAGACAATACATAGTGCTCAATCGCCTGTTGCTCTTTGCCTTGGTTGTCGTAAGACCACGCAATCTGTAAATGAGCTTTCGCCGCATAGTTTTCATCAGTGAGTAGCGTTGCCAACAAGTCACGCGACTCTTGATACTTTTCTTCTTTTCGCAATTCGATGGCTTGTTTGATAGTGGTGTCCATAACTCTCCCTGACGCTTAAGCGCTGTGCTATGCGTTCATTTCTTCGAACATCTGTTTGTAAGACTGAGTTTGCTGTGCCGATTGAGTCAGCCCGAATTTATTGGCTAACAACTCAAGTTCACTTTTATACGCAGACAACTTAGATTCATCGTCCGTCATGATAGCAAATTCGGCAAAATCACCGATACCCGCAAGAGAATCGACCGTGATATGGAACTCTCCAACAAAATAGATACTGCGAGTTTTTTGCGCTTCAAGAATCACTTCGTATCCCAGGTTCTCTAGCATACTCTTCGCATTCGACGCATCGGTGATGTTTGTCGCTTCACATCGATCAGGCTCAGGGCCTTTTACGATCCATAGTTTGATGCCCGACGGCTCCATAGTGCGAATACACAAGCTTTTATTCTGAGCCTGTAAGCTTCTATCAGGGCTATCGAAATACCAATCACATTCCTGATTGTCTTGCAGCATTACTTCATGAGGAATTAGGTTCAAAGTTTTCAAGAACTCAGACTTAGAGCTAAGTCGATACTTCAGCTCAACCTCATATTTGCCTTTGAAATGGTCGTTGGTCATAAGATCGCTCGGTGCAAAAAAGGCGATACTAGCACACGAACCGCATCCGAAATACAAACTGACGCACAACACAAACTAAAGCAGTGGAACTACGTTCGACACGCTAACACACGCTGCCATTCTTCTTGGCTCATAGAGCCTTTAGAAAGGTAAATATTGTGTTTCTGCATTGCACCTTTCGTGTATGAAAGCTTGATGAATGATCCAATGTCAAACGGAAGAAAGCTGCGCTGTAAAGCCACATCGCAAGCAACGCCGTTTAAACGTACATGACCGTTCATGATTTCAAATGAGCTATCTCGAAGCTTCCACCACAACATTAGAATTTTTATTAATGGAGGAGCACAAATTATCAGCCCTATGGTTAGCAGCGATGAACGATCACCGTCTGATATCCAATAGACAAGACCTAGTGCAATAACAATAAGCAGCAACTCTGAAAATAAGTATTCAACAAAATTTAATTGGATACGGTTACCCATGACACCCTCTCAATGATGGTCCTAAAAGCAGCTCCATTTCAACGAGCCCTTTCACTTCAGACAACTTAGTAAAACCTTTTGCTTGATAAAGCTTAATCGCGGGATTCTCACTGAACACGCGCAACACTAACTGAGCCGATGCTTGATTGTTCGCATGTTCGATCACTAAATCTAAACACTTAGCACCAAAACCTCTGCCTTGATGTTCAGCTAATATCTGAAAGTCTCTGAGAAACGTGGTGCCACGGGTATAGCTGAAGCGGATGACACCAATACGGTTACCACCGACATAGACTTCGTAGTTATCCAGCTCATCCCAGCTTCGTAAAAACTGACTATGGCCCCAAGCGATGCCGCGAGCCTGATAGTAACTCGCCATATTCGTTTTGGTGATTAGCTCAGCGAATTGAGGGTCTGAACCTTTGACCAGCTTTACTTCCATATTGTTTCCTTTGTTTTCAAATCACATCTGAATACGGCATAGAAAAGTGCCAGATAGTTTGAATCACTTTGAAGAGCTAACCATTGATTTTAACAATCGCACCGCATTTTGGTAACTCACCCGTGGGTTGTTTCCCCAGTACGCCAAGGCGTAAACACCTAGGATCTGTGAAGTCCAAAGCAATGCCGATATCAGACAAGCGCTATAAACCTCGGGGAGCATAGCGATTGCCTTGTGATATTTTTCATCTGGAATTGTCCCTTGCACTTCCATGATGCTCAAGGTGACGTTAATCGGTGTATAACCTACCCAAAATAAAACCCATGAGCCAGCAGCAACAGGAGATAAAAACAAAAACGGTTTTAACCATCTGTGGGGAAACAAGAAATATAAAAGCATGAACACATACAATACACCAAGAAACAGACTCCAAGAGCGCACATTAATATTGGCAATCCAATAACTTTCCTTTGCATACATAAACAAAACAACGGCTCCCAAAATACTCGCAAACATAAGTTTGCCGATATTGGTCGTCTTCTTTATCCGAAATAGTACATAACTTAATATGGTAACCAAGACGGCAAACCACGCCATAATGTCCCAATTCATTAAAAAAAAGCGTGGCGCGTAAGTGTTGTTAAGTATTATAACGCCCAGCAACACTCCGATTGATAAGTAAGCGATGACCAACCGAACCATGAACCAACCTAACTTTTTCATTACTTCATTATTCATCAGCACCGATCATCCCCAATTTAAAACGAAAATAGATAATGCCTCTAAAGCAATCACCTTCTACAAGTGCGCTTCGAAAGTGCCAAATGTTGGATATCATGAAAATTGTCCTTTACTCATCAACGCCAAAACTATCACCCAGCTTTTCTATAAACCAACTTCCTTGGCACGGTCCATTGGTTAAGTGCCATCGGCCGTCAAATCTATTGCCACTGCCATGTGCGGAAAAACGATAATCCCATTGGCGATGTTTAGCATATAAACGTAAGTCGCCGCTTTCCGTCACCCAACCCTCTAACGGTGTTCCATTGTAGGTAAGCCTTAGGGTAACTTTGCCCTCACGAATAGTTCCGGTAATAGTTGTGCGTTCACACATATTATTGCCAGTGGTGTTAATGCGACGGCCTAGCCACTCACCGTCGAAATCGGTAGAAGGAACAAATTGGGGACTATCAGGAAGTTTAGGAAAGGACTCGGAATTACTGGACCCGAACCACTGAAGCTCACGACCAACAAGGAAGAAGACAACAAAGCCGATTGATATCGCTATCACAAATCCCTTTTTCATGAGCCTCTTCCTAATCCGCTGACCTTAAGAAAAGAACCCTAACATAATGAAAAGTAATAACTTACCATCAACTTAATTAATTTTGATATATTCCACAAATTGCATTCAAATGTTGAATATAGAGAAAGCGGCATCGTACAAAAATGCCGCGCATTGAGAATCAATGATGTGCAGAGCCGAAAGATCTGCACAGAAAAGCCTAACCTTCTAGGGCATTGCGCCAATACTGAACGGTTTTCTCCGACACCGAGCCTGTCTCGCTCGCCGCTGATACTAGATAGTCACATAACCGAGTTGCGACCTCTTCATTACCTAACAAGTATAAACTGCGAATGGCTCGCGTTAGCCTTAACTGGTTATGGTCATGATTCTTTAGCCATACGTGATTCGCCGGGCTAAGTGGCAACGATGAAGATATTTCATTCCCGTTGCGCTGCATGCCCCAAAACTCAAGCATCAGGTCAAGTACTTGTAGATGAGCTGTGCGAAGCGCTTCTGAGTCAGCAAAAATCGCCCTGTCTTCTTGAGTAACCAACGGTGCATGTTGATTAAACTTAGTCCCCTCATCAATTGGGAAAAATACTTGAATGTACTTATGGTCATGCTCCAACCAAAAATGATTGTAAGCCAATAACTGTTCTATATTTCGACCAAATTTATCCGGCGCTTCACCAGATATAAAGCGAGCAATCTCACTCATTTTAAAATCCTACTGACTATAAACCCCACTTGTGGGCGAATGCATTATTACGCAGTAAGCCGTGAAAAGCCTAGTCCTTTACGTTGTAAGTACCGATTTGGCTTAGAACTCCACGTCCCACGCGTTAGGAATCGCTCGTGAAGAAAACACAACGCACCCGCTGGCGTTACCTAGAGGCAGGAACGGCACTAATGTGGTGTATAAAGACTATGCATGAACTTCAATTTTGGTTGGCGTTGGCGTTGCGTATGAGTTTTAGACTTAAGCCAGCAACCAGTGTGTTAATAACTGAGTACTAAAACCTGAACGACTAAAAGAGGTAGGTAAAATAAGCACCGAAGGATTACATCTTTCAACGAAAAACCCTTCAGAAAGCGTCCTTCGGTGCATTGAATTTCAAGAGACTAGCGCAAGCGTCTCAACACAACCTGCTGGTCGAGCTCATTCTGATAGTCCGTGTAATCAAGCCCTTGATCAAATATGTACTCAGTGACAAGGGTACGAATGCACTCAACCAATGTGCTTGCTTGCCAAGGCTTTTCAAAGTAACGGTCGATGCCTGCTGCATTAATCGCATTGATGGTATCAGTATGAGTGGCCTGCCCCGTAAGAAGAATTTTCTTTGTATTCGGAAAGCGGCTGTCATGGAACACTTCAGTGAGTAACTCCACACCCGTTTTTCCTGGCATCACATGATCAGACACGATGACGGTAATGTGTTCGCCTTCTGCGTCAAGTTCATCAATGAGATCAAGCACTTCTTGCGCTGATTCACAATCTTCAATATTCAGCCAACTCGCCAGCGGCTCTAAATCTTGTATCACTGCGCTCAGTACTTCTCTCTGGTCATCGACACAGATTAAATTAAGCTTCTCCATGTTCACCCTCTATTGGTAACTTGATTCTAAATACAGTTTTAGAAGCATCACTTTTCACAATGATACTTCCGCCATAACCTGCCACAATCCGCTTAACTACTGATAAACCCAAGCCCAATCCAAACGATAGACCACCTTTTTTAGTGGTGAAGTTGGGCTGAAATATCTTTCTACGAGTCGCCTCATCTATCTCAGGGCCGTTATTCGTGATCGTAACTAATATTCTTTTCTTACTTAATCTGGTTTGAATTTCTATTGTGGCATCGTCTGAATTCGACATTGCATCACAAGCATTCTTTACAATGTTGACCCAAATCTGAACGAGCTCTGTTTTCGAGCCTTTAAAAGACGGTAAATCCGCAGGGCTCAATCGCACAGACACTCTACGTAACTCACTTTGTAACAACGATAAGGCATGGTTAATGGAGTCGTTAATATCAACCGCTTCTTCGGTGTCGATATCCGTTCTGCCAAGTTGTTTAACCGATTTTACGATGCCGACGGTGTGTCTAGATGCCAAACGTAGATCATGTAAATCACAGCCCATCTGCCAAAAACGAATCGCTTCTTCTGGGTTTTTCAGCCAATGTTTTGAAATAACGTCTGTTGCAGATAAAGCGTCAATTGGAATCGCCTTTGCAAGAGAGCGAGCAATGTTTTTGTCTAAACCATATTTTCTTTCAAATTGTCGCCCACGTGTTCGTGCTTCTAACGACGATGTTTTCTGACCATGCATTAACCCAAAATCGAAAAATTGACTGGCTTCTGGATGCACTTCTTCAAGCAGATCCATGATGACCGTTTCAAGTCGACCAGATTTACTATTTACTACACCAATAGCGTTGTTAAGTTCATGAGCAATCCCGGCAGCCAATTGCCCCAAGGTCGTCATTTGCTCAGCAGTATGTAACTTCTCTAGCGCTTTTTGTTTCGCGATCGCTTCCTGTGTTGCGCGGCGTTGACGACGCGACAACTCATTGACAATCACAGGTGTGAACTGTGCGGTAAGAGGACCAAATTTACGTTCATCTTCTGCAGGCGTGTCTTTATCGATCCACGCTAACTCAACATCGGTTTTAGCAACAACCGTTGAAGATGCTGTCCAATTACCTGAAAAGAAGCTATGAACGCCTATAAAAGCCCCACTACCCGCGCTAAATACTCGCACTTGCGGTGTATTCGCATCGGTATAAAACCCTTCCAGCTCTCCACTAAACACATAATATAAACGAGTGTTTAACGCTGATTGTTCAATAATGGTGTTACCGGCGCGGCACGTCACCCGACGTTCTGTTTGGTTAAAATAGCGCTCGATAAGTGCTTCTAACTTATGTTGATACACGTATCGTTATCCTATGTGACCAATTGAATGTAGCAGCCACACCATAACAAAACTCAGTAGCACACCAACCACACCTAAAATAATACCGATTCTGGCCATTTGATTACTTTGCACATGACCCGTGGCATGAGCCAACGCATTCGGTGGTGTACTGATTGGCAGCGACATACCTAATGAAGCGGCAAAGGTCACAACCAGAATTAACGTTATCTCACCGCCTAGTGGCGTGAGTGAAGCCATAGACGAACCCAATGCAGCCATAATTGGCATTAACAAGTTGGCCGTTGCGGTATGAGACATAAAGTTTGCCATTAGCAAACACAAGAACGCCGCTCCGAACAACACCACATAGGGTGAGTAAGCATCAAACGGAATACTGTGTACCACGAGCCTTGCTAAGCCAGTTTTATCGAGAGCTAAACCAAGCGCGATACCACCTGATACAAGCCACAGTACGTCCCAAGAAATCTTTTTCAGGTCTTCTTTATTGATGATCCCTGTGAGTGAGAACACAGCGACAGGAATCAAAGCGACGGTATAAGAGTTCATGCCATGGCTTGAACCCATTAACCAAAGAATGATGGTCAGCGCAAAAGTGACGTACACCGCAATGGCTTTTGGCGTTTTAAGGAATTTACCTTTAATACTTAGTTCGATTTTCTTTTGGTCAGCTTTGTACATAAAGCCGATTAAAAACCACGCTAACGCCATCATAATAACGACAAACGGCACACCAAATGCCATCCATTCGCCAAACGTAATGAGGTTATCTCCAACTAAATATTTAAGTGCGATAGCGTTCGGGGGGGTGCCGATCGGGGTACCAATGCCACCGATGTTAGCGGCAACAGGGATACAAAGCGCAAACGCTACACGACCGGGGTCTTTCGGACCAAACACAGCCAATACCGGCGTTAAAATAGAGAGCATCATTGCCGTTGTTGCCGTGTTAGACATAAACATCGAAAAGATACCAGTGATCAACATTAAGCCGAGCATCACAAACTTTGGATCTTGTCCAAATGGCTTCAACAACACGCGAGCTAAGTTTACGTCTAATCGATACTTAGTGGCGGCCATCGCTAAGAAGAAACCACCCAAAAACAGCATGATGATTGGGCTGGCGAATGTCGCCATGATGTCGCTGTATTTTAACAACTCACCAAAATGTTCCTCCCCATGCTCAAACCTTAAAAAGATCAGCCCTTTATCCGACAACATCAATAATTGCAGAACGATAATAACAACAGACGTCGCGTAAATCGGGATAGGCTCGAACACCCAGCACAATGCCGCTAATAAAAAGATCGCAATAACGCGTTGTTGAATAATCGTAAGGCCTTCAAATGGAAACGCTGATAGCGGCATTACGAGGATAATGAAAGGAATTAAAATTGGGATAATGTATTTAATATAGGGGCGCATAGCACAAAAACTCTTCCTGAGATAACAACTACTTAGAAATTAGATTTACAGCTCTAATTTAGATCCGACAACGAATTATCGAGCTCTTATCGCTATCTCACTATCAGCTAGATCAATGATTACGTGATCGCGATACCCCCAGTTTCGTTTCTGTGCGCTATCTCAATGTTTGTATGTCTTTTATTGTTGAAATTAAATTCAGGAGAGTGATTTCTACGTTTCTAGTCATGTCCATAAATTGAGGGCCACTTCTGATAAAAACGCGGAACAAGCTCGTTGGGTTAGGTATGCCTGAAATTTTTCGTATCGACTAGAACCCCACCAAACGGGGTGGCTCTATCTCTAAATTTACTGTTCTAACAAACGACACTGATACTCTGCGACACATTTTAGCTCTGCTGCATGTTCAGGGAATCGTTCGTGAAGAAAGCACAATGCATCCGCTAGCGTTATCTGGTGCAGGTTCAATGTATACCCAAAAACCAATCGGTGGATATTGTAATAGAGCTCATCTGAATTATCTGAGCTTTGACACTGCGCTAAGATAGCTTGATCAATCTCATCGTCAGGATCTTC
Source organism: Vibrio sp. OPT18 (assembly GCF_015163615.1). NCBI lineage: Bacteria > Pseudomonadati > Pseudomonadota > Gammaproteobacteria > Vibrionales > Vibrionaceae > Vibrio > Vibrio sp. OPT18. The sequence continues at coordinate 3,361 of NZ_JADDYK010000030.1, read as the reverse complement.
CAAAGGGCTATTGGCCTGACGATAAAGATTAGAAAGCATTGCGTCATATTGCTCTTTCGACAAATCTTCCTTGCAACGCATTATCCACGTAAGCGTAATGAGGTTATGCCCAAAGAAACCAAACTGCTTTAAGCACGCTTGTAATACCTTATCGAGATCTACGACTTCGTTTATGTCAGTGTTTCGGTCGCCATCAGAACGGGTCGATGTGACAAATTCAGTGAAGCGGTTAAGGAATACTGGCACTTGAGACGGCTCTAACTCACGGTAAACACGATTCAGCGCCAATAAGATAGTCACATTGTGGGAAAGGTATTCGCTGGTTTGAGAAGCCTGAGCAACGTAATGCGAGAAGATGTCTTGAAAGCCCTTATTCTCATACCACTGCATTAAAGCAGCATACGCCGCTGGGTATACCCCATTATCCAATATCCTTTGAATACGAAAATCCGTAAACTTTGGCGCTTGCACCGTTGCAGAGTACTCGCCTAAAACTTCAATCTCAGTTTGGTTTATCAGCTCACTCGCTTTAAGCCACACATTGTCTGATTTAACGAAATAAGCATTCAGATAATTCGCAGCCAAATAAGCTTTTAGAGAATGAGGTTGATGGATGCTGGCACTGCTATAAAGTGCCTTTTCCAACAGTTGGTCGCTTGTCATGTTTCCTCCGTGAAACTAAGACCGAATAGATTTGGTTGTTTATATGACTAGCATCTTTGACAGGCAAATCGAACGGTCTACACCGACATATTTTCCATACGCACTGGATTCTGAGTAAGCGTGGTGACAATAAAAGGCCACCGCTTTTGAGTTCATTCTACGTGTCGACAAAATAGCTTTTCGATACCCTTTTTCAATCGCAAGACATTCGAGTTGTTTCAATAAATATGAGCCAGCACCGGCTTTGTTAGAGTACATCCGCTTAAGTTCACAAACTTCACTTTCATGATATCTAAATACCCCACATGCCACAGCGGTATCATTCAGATACACCACGATGCATCCATCTTTTGATGGGTCAAAAACGTCAGACGAAAATGAGCTTTCACCTGTGTCATTAGTAATCTGGCGAAGTGACAAATTCAGCTCAGCGATTAATGACTGAAAATCTCTATGATTTGGTTCTACTTTCTTATATTCGAATTCCATACCTGCCACGCACACCGAATCAATCTTAAATTTTTGTTAGTCCTCAAATCCCAACTCTTTGCGCATCGTCTTGATTATCAAGTTTCTAGTTTCAACTAAAGATGCTCCCAGCTCATTCATCTGAATTTTACTCGGAGTTTCGAAGTTGAATTGACCAGTAATAAAGGATTCCGGAGTAAGAGATAGCTGAATTTCCTCTATCATCTGAGGTTGTAAGCTCATCATAGCTTGGTATGTCCCCTCAAAATCATCTAACAGTAAAGCTAACTGATTACTACATACAATTCTAAGACTAACAAGCTCATTCGTAGCTTTCATAAACCCGTCATTAATGCCTTTGGTGAAAGCATTTAGTGTTTGCTGATATTCGACTAGAGCTTCTGGGGAAGAATGGGCTTCATAGAGTTGACGTGAAGCGTTAGGCAGCGTTTCAGTCAAATATTTATCGTAGTCCTGTCCCGCTAACCTCGCGGCTTCTTCCATTTTCTTAAAGTACCCCTGATACTCTTCTTTTCTCGTATCAAATAGCTTTTCTTCTCGTTCTCGCTTCACTTTATATTTATGTAGGAGAAACGGGAAAAGACCTGACGACAACAAAACCATGAATGCTGGAACAACGTATTTTGGTTCGATCCACATAGATGCAGTTGAACAGACTTCCTCTATAGCCATTTTTTACTCCTGAGTACCAACATCCCGAAAAGGTGTGAGTGAATGTGTACCATTCTGGGATGAAAATACAGTCCAAAATTAATGATTGACGCTATAATCGTTTTTTATGGTCAGGGAGGCTAATCAGCTAAAACAGCCCCTATCTTAGCTACTATTTCATCTGGACCGATTATTTTTAGTGATAGTTCTTCGATATTATTCCCAATAATATCGATTTTTATTTGTAGTGCTTCATCTTTTGAAATAGCAGACTCAACTGTTTCTTTAATTCCTTCAACTGCTGCTTCTAACATTGCTTTTTCTAGTTCATTTTGAATATTGGCTTCCGTCATCGGTTTGCCATTTATAGTCATTTCAACTTGGAACATCTTTGTATCCTTTTAAGTAAGTTGATACTTCTAATAATATTAATAAAGCTCATAGCGCCAAATTAAGATGTGAACAACGCAGAAGCCTTACCTAAACTATTTTGTGTTTTAAACACTAAACTTGCTTAAGGTAAAGGCTTCAGCGTTGTGAATCACTCTTAAATACTTTATTTAATCACTTCTTAGTACTCAACTTTTTTGAGTCTTCTCTCGGCAGTATCTTTGTAGAAGTTATCCTGACCATTAGACTTCTCAATGATAGCATTTAACCATAGGCGAGTATTATCCCATTGCTTTGCGCTCCAATAAGCTTGAGCAATTTGATATCTAAAGGCTTGCAAAGTAGGTGAATTTGGAAACTCATTTTCTAGTGAAGTAAAAGTTTCTAACACTTGTGGCATATAAGTATCAAAGTCTCGTTTTACTCCGTAAGATGAGCCATATTTCCCTCGCTCTTCCCAACCAAGTAGAGTTCTTAATTTTTCTTCATGCGCAATTCTAGCAGCCTTTGAATTTGGAAACTCAACAATAACTTTATCGTACCACTTATTAGCAGCCTCTACTTTTGGAATCCAGCTAGAGTCAATAACAAATGTATTAGCTCGGTCATCAGCCCAGAAGTCTGCATGCTTAAGATATGAGGCTGCAATTGCATTATCCACACTCTCCTTAGCATTCTCGCCAACAATTTGAGATAGCTCTTCAAGGCGGCCTTTTACAAGTTTAGCTTCGGGCGAACTCGGATAAATTTCTACTAATTTTTTCCAAGAACTTAAAGCTGGTGATACTTGATTATTTTCGAAAGAGATGTTGCCAAGTTCATAGTATGCTTTAGCTTTCACTTTACTGTTTGATTTACTGAAGATCACATCAATTAATTCTTCTTTAGCTTGTGCATGCAAGCCATGTTCGGAGAGCAGGTTCGCCTTATCTATAGATGCAGCGAAAACACTAGAGCAAGACAACGCGATAGTTAAAGCTAGTACAGCTTTTTTCATAGTTAAACACCTTTAAAAATAAATTTTACAGAACATCATGCCAAGAAGTTTTCTAGCTGTAAATTAGAACTGTTAGGGGCGTTGTTGATCAAATCAGCTTGAAGATCAACGATGCCATATTTGACTAGCCGTTAGCTTCTAACGGGCATACCTAGTCCTATGACTTTGTTT
>NZ_JADDYK010000029.1:11746-18733 GCF_015163615.1 Vibrio sp. OPT18 | reverse complement strand
GCTGGAGTGTCGTACTCAACGTGAGAAGTTGCGATTGTGATACCGCGCTCACGCTCTTCTGGAGCGTTATCGATAGATGCGAAATCTTTAGCAACACCGCCGTATACTTTTGCAAGAGTAGTACAGATAGCAGCAGTTAGAGTTGTTTTACCGTGGTCAACGTGGCCGATAGTACCAACGTTTACGTGCGGTTTCGTACGTTCAAATTTTTCTTTAGACACAATCGTGTTCCTTCCTAGTTATGATTCGCCACGTTCATTATTGAGCGAGACGCGCCAGAAATTGCTATTTTATGCGCCAACTCTCGTTAGCGCAATATTTGGACGCATTGTTCTTTCAAAAAATGAAAAAAAATGCCTTCCTTTTGTTTAACCACGCTCTGCAATGATTGCTTTTGCAACATTGTTAGGCACTTCAGCGTACTCACTAAACTCCATAGAGTAAGAAGCACGACCTTGTGTCGCAGAACGTAAATCAGTTGCGTAACCGAACATGACAGACAACGGAACTTGTGCACGAATTATCTTCAGGCCAGCTGTCCCCTCGTCCATACCTTCGATGATGCCGCGACGACGGTTAATATCGCCAACAACGTCACCCATCCAGTCTTCTGGAGTAGTTACTTCAACTTTCATCATAGGCTCAAGCAGAACCGGTTGCGCTTCAAGTGCACCCGTTCTGAAAGCCATAGAGGCAGCGATTGTAAACGCCATCTCACTTGAATCTGTTTCATGGTAAGAACCATCATATAGTGTAGCTTTGATATCCAAAACTGGATAGCCAGCAAGCACACCATTGTTCATCTGCTCTTCAACGCCTTTAGCAACTGAAGCGATAAACTCTTTCGGTACGATACCATTGGCAATTTCATCCACAAAGACAAAGCCTTCGCCAGCTTCTGATGGTTCCAGTTTCAGCCATACGTGACCGTACTGACCTTTACCACCATGTTCACGGATAAATTTACCTTCCGCTTTCGCTGTACCACGAATAGTCTCACGGTAAGCCACTTGCGGGTTACCAACGTTGCAGTTCACGCTAAATTCGCGCTTCATACGGTCAACGATGATATCTAAGTGTAGTTCACCCATACCAGAAATCAGAGTCTGGCCAGTTTCCGCATCCATATCAACGCGGAACGATGGGTCTTCCGCTGCTAGTTTACCTAGAGCGATAGTCATTTTATCTTGATCAGCTTGAGAGCTTGGCTCTACAACGATCTGAATAACTGGGTCTGGGAACTCCATGCGCTCAAGAACAATCTTATGGTTCTGGTCACAAAGGGTTTCACCAGTAGTCACATCTTTCAGGCCAATGATGGCTGCGATGTCACCTGCTCGTACTTCTTTTACTTCTTCACGCTTGTTTGAGTGCATTTGAACAATGCGACCTAAGCGTTCACGTTGTTTCTTCACAGAGTTGTAAGCTGTTTTACCGCTTTCAACAACACCAGAGTAAACACGGATGAAAGTTAAAGTACCAACGAATGGGTCTGTTGCAATCTTGAATGCTAGCGCTGAGAACGGTTCTTTGTCGTCTGCGTGACGTTCTGCTTCGTTCTCGTCTTCATCGATACCTTTAATTGCAGGTACATCGACTGGAGAAGGAAGGAAATCAACAACTGCATCTAGAACAGCTTGTACACCTTTGTTTTTGAATGCACTACCACAAGTAGCAAGTACGATTTCATTATTAAGGGTACGAGTACGAAGACCTTGTTTGATTTCAGCTTCTGTTAGTTCACCTTCTTCAAGGTACTTATCCATCAGCTCTTCATTTGCTTCTGCAGCAGCTTCAACAAGTTCTGTACGATATTCTTCAGCCATTTCTTGCATGTCTGCAGGAATATCTTCGTACGTGAAAGTCATGCCTTGGTCAGCTTCGTTCCAGTTAATTGCCTTCATCTTGATAAGATCGACAACGCCTTGGAAGTTTTCTTCAGCACCAATGTTCAGTTGAATTGGAACAGGAGTTGCGCCTAAGCGGTCCTTGATCTGTTCAACTACGCGCAAGAAGTCTGCGCCGGTACGGTCCATTTTATTAACGAAAACCATACGTGGAACTTGGTACTTATCAGCTTGACGCCATACTGTCTCTGACTGAGGTTCAACACCAGATGAGCCACAGAACACAACAACTGCACCATCAAGTACACGCAGAGAACGTTCTACTTCGATAGTGAAGTCAACGTGTCCAGGAGTGTCGATGATGTTGATACGGTGGTCCGAGAACTGAGCTTCCATACCACGCCAAAACGTAGTGGTTGCTGCTGAAGTGATCGTAATACCGCGCTCTTGCTCTTGCTCCATCCAGTCCATGGTTGCTGCACCATCGTGAACTTCGCCGATTTTGTGAGAAAGACCGGTATAGAACAGAATACGTTCACTTGTGGTTGTTTTACCTGCATCTACGTGAGCAACGATACCGATATTACGGTATTGCTCTATAGGAGTTTTACGAGCCACGGTTGAATCCTCTTATTAGAGACTTAGGGACTATTGCTATGTCTAGATTATGCGTTAAAAGCGATGCTTCGCTAAAAATTGCTTGCCCTAGAAATAGCAATAGTTCCTAGCATAAGCATAGGAACTAAAGAAGTGCTGCAAGGAACCTTGCAGCACTAAAAAGGTATTACCAACGGTAATGTGCGAACGCTTTGTTTGCGTCAGCCATGCGGTGAACGTCTTCACGTTTCTTAACCGCAGTACCTTTGTTCTCAGACGCGTCTAGCATTTCAGCAGCTAGGCGTTGAGCCATAGATTTTTCACCACGCTTACGCGCAGCTTCAACTACCCAACGCATAGCAAGAGCGTTACGGCGAACCGGACGAACTTCTACAGGTACTTGGTAAGTTGAACCACCTACACGGCGAGATTTAACTTCTACCGCTGGGCGAACATTTTCAAGAGCTTCTTCAAATACAGCTAAGTGGTCTTTACCAGACTTCTCAGCCATTGAATCTAGTGCAGTGTAAACGATTTTTTCTGCAGTAGATTTCTTTCCGTCAACCATAAGGATGTTAACGAATTTTGCCAGCAATTCAGATTTGAACTTAGGATCTGGAAGGATCTTACGCTGACCTATTACGCGACGACGTGGCATGGATATTCTCCGTTGTCTTCTTCAGGTTTTTTCCAAAACTTTTCAGAATAATAAATAAAATAGTGTTTGGCCTTACTTAACGCTTTCTTTTAAAAAAGAAAATGCATTAAGACTTAGGACGTTTCACACCGTACTTAGAACGACCTTGTTTACGGTCGTTAACGCCAGCACAGTCTAGCGCGCCGCGAACAGTGTGGTAACGAACACCCGGAAGGTCTTTTACACGACCGCCACGGATTAGTACAACACTGTGCTCTTGAAGGTTGTGACCTTCACCACCGATGTACGAAGTTACTTCGAAACCGTTGGTTAGACGTACACGACATACTTTACGTAGTGCCGAGTTAGGTTTTTTAGGTGTAGTAGTGTAAACACGAGTACATACACCACGTTTTTGTGGGCACGCTTCTAGTGCAGGCACGTTGCTTTTAACAACTTGCTTTACACGAGGCTTGCGAACCAACTGGTTAATAGTTGCCATTAACTAGCTCCTGAAATTTACTTGAAAGTAAGCTTTGTGAAAAATCTATCCCTAATCACAAGTCGTAATTAGGGACGCAAAATTCTATTCAGCAGTGGGAGGTGTGTCAAGAAATATACAGATCTTTTTTAGCCGTCTAGAGCTCAGGATGGTCTAATTTTAACCAAACTGATAGAACACGCTTACCAAGTCACTGATTTGTCGTTCAAAACCGTCAGTTTAACGAAGCCATCGAAGTCAACTTGATCAATAGTACTTGAGACAAGTAATTGTAAACCTCGGCTATCGAGATCTGGTTTTAACACCGACACCTGCTCTACTGCGCAGATTTGAGTGAATAACTCATGATTAGGAAGGCAAACATACACCGCATCTTCCACCAAAAGGAACTGATCCTGTGGCTGAGAATAGGTCAATGCGAGTTTCAGTTTGTCGACTGATTTTACGATATGAAGCATAGCGTCCCCTAGAAAGTCAGTATCTGTTGGCACTGAGCTAACTTCTGCGTTAACTCGTCGGCTTCAACGGTGGTCACATCGATCAGCAGGTTGTCTGCTGAAAGACCAAACTGACTCAGACTACGCTGACACACATACACCTGTTCGATGTCGTACAGGTCCATAAGTTTGAATGCGGAGATATAGTCACGCGATAGTATTTCGTCGGGCTGCTGCGCTTTGAGAAGCTGTGTAACGCCATCGCCAACAAAGAACACGGAGATGTCTTCACTGTATGCGGACGCAGCAAGCAGGGCGTCTAACCCTTCTCTACCCGCAGCGGTCGTATGAGGGAAACTGTTAAATATAAAGGCTAACTTTCTCAAAACTGCACAACCCTATCTTGCGTTAGTAGCGCTTCCGATAAGCTCCCCAATCCGGCCTGAGTAAATCCAGTGGCTAGGTTAGAGGCACTTAGTTGATGTTGCTCTGCTTCTTCAGAGCTAATCACTCCGCGTCTTAGCGCAGCTGCCACACAGGTTTCAAGGCTAACATTATGTTCATCAGCCAGCTTTTGCCAAGCTGAAGCTAAATCAAATTCATCGTTAGCAGGTACCGTAAGGTCTGAGCCGTTACTGACGCCATCTTGATAGAAGAACACACTGTGAAGTTTGTGGCCCTGTTTAATCAGAGCCACGGCAAACTGGTAGGCACTTCTTGCTGACTGTGAGCCATAGACAGGCCCATTCACTAGGAGTGTATAGCTTAGCAACCCTCTTCATCCTCTGTTTTACGTTGGCGGATGTATAGGTACACGGTGTGCTTAGAGATGTTCAGTCGCTCAGCAACACGGTTAATCGCGTCTTTAATATCGAAAATACCTTTGTCGTACAGCTCCATCACGATCTGACGGTTCTTAGTATTGTTCGATACCGATTTGTCAGCGTTAATTTCTTCAATGGTGCGTTCAACCGTTTGGTCGACAAGTTCTTCAACGTCACTAGCGAAGTTAACCGATGATGCGGCTTCGTCTGCGTCTTGCGTAGGCATGAACGATTGCAGTACTTGTGAGAATGGCGCGTCTAGATTCACGTTAATACACAGTAGGCCAATCACTCGGTCTTCACCGTTGCGGATAGCAACCGTGATCGACTTCATCAACACTCCGCCTTTAGCGCGAGTGAAGTATGAACGTGAGAAGTTACGCTTAGAACCTTCAATATCTTTTAGCATCTTCAATGCAAGATCGGTAATCGGCGAGCCAACCTGACGACCTGTATTTTCGCCATTGGCAATTTTAATCGCAGAAGTATTGAGGTCTTCTAAAGAGTGCAAAACGATTTCACAAAACGGACCAATAAGGCTCGCAATACCGTCAACAACGGCCTCATAAGATCTTAGAATGATTTTATCGTGTTCACTGAATGGCATAACGTGGACTGATTCCATTTCAAGTAACACATCTGCATTGACTGTTTCTGTAGTAGTCACTTATTCCTTACCTTCGTGTGAAAAATCAACAAATTTATGTAAGTTTATCAGAAAATTTTAATTGCACACCTAGCTAACATTGCAACTAGTGATTTAGAACAAGTTTAAAAATCAAATACTCATCTTCAAATCATAAAAAAAGCCTAACTCAAAGTTAGGCTTTTTATTCAATCAACGTATTTTAGTACGAGGCTTTTAACCAATATTACTGTGCAGGAGCTGCTTCAGCGTTATCGATGTTTAGTAGTTCTACTTCGAATACTAGCGTTGAGTTAGCTGGGATAGTCGGTGTGTCTTGCTCACCGTATGCTAGCTCTGGCGGAATAACGAACTTGTACTTAGAACCAACTTGCATCAGTTGTACGCCTTCAGTCCAGCCTGGGATTACGCGATTTAGTGGGAATGTTGCTGGTTCGCCACGATCGTAAGAGCTGTCGAACTGAGTACCGTCTGTTAGCGTACCTTTGTAGTGTACTTGAACCGTATCAGTGTCTTTTGGAGAAGCACCTTCACCAGCAGTCATTACTTGGTAAAGTAGACCAGATTCAGTTTGCTTAACGCCTTCAGTTTTAGCGAACTCAGCACGGAAGTCATCACCGGCTTTCTTCACTTCTGCAGATTTTTCTGCCGCTTGTGCTTGCATCGTTTCAGCAACACGCTTGTCTAGAGCTTCAAGAGCTGCGCGAGTTTCTTCTTCGTTAAGTGCTGTTTTCTCTGCGAATACGTCTTCGATACCTTGAAGAACCATATCTTTGTCTAGGTTGATACCTAGCTCGCTTGGCTTATCAATGCTTGTGCTTAGGTAGTTAGCGAAAGATACACCGATTGCGTAAGCCGCTTTGTCATCTTCTGTTTTAAAGTTTACTGCTTCAACTTTAACTTCTTCTACCTGTGGAGCTTCTGCCTTTGGTTCTTCTTTCTGACAACCAACTGCTAGCATAACCGTTGCGGCAAGCAGTGATACTTTTAAAACTGATTTCATTGAATTCTCCAATTAATGGCCAAGCCATTGGTTATTGTGCACAAATCTAATGATTAGATTGGTGTGAATACGTTAGTTATAACAATATACTAGTCATATGTCTTTCGACACAAACCGGATTATTAGATGTGATGCGAATATTTTTCCACTCATTGCTATGTACAATTGTCATCACCTTGTTAAATGGTTGCTTTTTCTTCCAAGATGATGAGCAGCGTTGGGAAATTGAGCCCAATGGTGCCACCAGCTTTGCACTCAGCAGAGATGGACGCTTCGCCCTGCTCTACTCTCAGCAAAAGCAACTGCTCCTTTGGGACCTCGCCGAAGACCAAGAGTTGGCTCAGCTTGGCCCGCAAGACCAGTTAGAAAACCAAGTATCGCGTATCCGTATCTCGGACAATGGCCGTTTTGCCATTACCGCTAGCCAGATGAACTTCGCCGTTTGGGACTTATCTTGGACTCAAGCACAAGGGCTATGGTCTATCTCCGACGGC
>NZ_JADDYK010000029.1:0-11697 GCF_015163615.1 Vibrio sp. OPT18 | reverse complement strand
TTGATTCGCGATGTCGACATATCCAGCAATGGTGAAAAAGTCTTACTTGGCCTGTCTAATGGCAAAGCCATCTATGTGGACTTAGTCACCGGACGCCGTCTTGAGTTCCTCGCTCACCGAGAAAAAGTGAATTCTGTGTCCCTTTCATCCAATGGCCGCTACGCCTTATCCGGTGGTAACGACTACAAAGCCTACCTTTGGGATACCGAGTCGGGCTTGGTATTGCGCACCTTTGAGCATGAACAAAGAGTAGTACGAGTCGCGCTACAACGCGATGGCGAGCTGGCTTTTACTTCTGACGGCGGCAATCAAGCGATGATTTGGGATCTTGAAACGGGCGAACCTCAAGCGCAATTGCAAAGCTGGTCTCGACAGTTGATTTTTTCGAGTGCGCGTTTTTCTGATGACGGCAGTATGTTGGTGACGGGCACACCATCCAGTCAAGTGAGTGTGTGGAATACTCAGGATGGCAAGCGAATTTCTCGTCACGATGCTGAGCCATTAAAAGATGCTCGCCCTCCTCGTGCGGTAGTGTATGATGCAGCCTTTGATGACAAGAACCGTGTGATATCGGGCACCTCTGCGGGCATTGCCCAAGCTTGGAATGTGGATTAAGAACGATGACAGAAAAGCGAGTTGAACAACTAGAAAGCCGCGTAAATGACCTAGAGTGTCAGCTAGCTTTCCAAGAACAGACCATTGAAGAACTCAATGAAGCGCTTAGCCAACAACAAATGTTGATCACGAGAATGCAAGACCAGATGAAATTCGTGGTTGGCAAAGTGAAAAATATGGATGGCTCTAATCTAGCTGACGCATCAGAAGAGACGCCACCTCCACACTATTAAGTGCGGTTCAAAATAACGAATTGATTCTAGCGACCATATCGTTAGTTTCTCGTCCTCAATGTGTAAACACATTTCAGGACGGGACATAGAAAACTAAAAGGGCGACAGATACTTATCTGTCGCCCTTTTGTTTATTCCATCTCAGTGAATAAGCTAAAGCCAATTAAGCTGATAGAAACTTAATCATCCGCATAAATCTTCACTTCAACATGACCTTGAGTATCAACGCTTGCACGATACATCCCAGAGCTGTTCATACCAAAATGAATATCGCCTTGGCCATCGATAGCGATCAAACCACCTTCTCCACCCATGGTTTTCAATTCACCTTGAATGATCGTTTCACAAGCGGTGTGTACATCTTCTTTCAGGTAACGCATTCGTGCTGCGACATCACTGGCAACCATTTTACGTAGGAAGAACTCACCCATCCCGGTTGTTGAAACGGCAACGTTGCCATTTTCAGCGATGGTTCCCGCCCCAATAATCGGAGAATCACCTACGCGACCGTATTTCTTATTGGTCACGCCACCGGTACTGGTTGCTGCTGCTAAGTTACCCGCTTGGTCTAATGCTACTGCACCGACCGTGCCGTACTTTTTGTCGTCGGGGTATTTCTCAGCTTGCTGTTCATCATATTTCGCTTCAGACAGAGCAAAGATGCCTTTCTCTTTCATCGATTGAAGTTGGTCATAGCGACGCTCAGTAAAGAAGTAGTCTTGCTCGGTAAAGGTGTAATCATGCTCAAACGCAAACTTCTCGGCACCTTCACCAATCAACAACACATGGTCGCTTTTCAGCATCACATCACGCGCAAGTTCAATTGGATTTTTGATATGGCGAACGCCTGCAATAGCACCTGCATCCATTTCGCGGCCGTGCATCACAGAAGCGTCCATCTCAACAAATTCATCATGCGTTAAAACAGAGCCCTTACCGGCATTAAAGTGCGGGCTGTCTTCCATCACCTTGACTGACGCAACCACCGCGTCCAGAGCATCACCACCCGATTGCAATATTTGATAACCAGCCAAAACCGATTTTTCCAAAGCCTCGGTAATACCCACTTTTAATTCATCGCTCATTTGCTCGCGCAAGATGGTTCCTGCACCACCATGAATGGCAATTGAAAAAGGCTGTGACATACAAACTCTCCACTGACGTCGTCTTATAATGTTGTGCTATCAATACCACATCCATGGTTCTATGTCTGATAGCGAAAACCAAACTTTTTGCGAATGCTTGCTGGATAGAAAAAAGCGAGGTCAAAAAGCGAGACTCCTAAACGCAAAAAGCCTCCACAAGGGAGGCTTTCAAGATTCTTAAACTAAACCGTTAATTCGGTATTAGTGAGAACCACAGCTACCGCCGCCGCAGCAGCCGTCTTTTTTCTCTTCACCGTGGTCATGGCCTTCGCCACCACAGCAACCGCCTTCGTGGTCATGATCGTGGTCGTGACCGCCACAGCCGCCTTCTTGGTGTACGTGACCGTGTTGAACTTCTTCTTCAGTCGCTTCACGAACCGCTACAACTTCAACGTCAAACGTTAGAGTTTGGCCAGCTAGCATGTGGTTACCATCAACAACAACTTCGTCGCCATCTACTTCAGTAACTTCAACTGGGATTGGACCTTGGTCAGTATCCGCTAGGAAACGCATGCCAACTTCGATTTGCTCAACACCTTGGAATACGTCAGCAGGAACACGTTGAACTAGTGCGTCATTGTGTTCGCCGTATGCGTCTTCTGGAGTAACAGTTGCAGAGAACTTGTCGCCAGCTACTTTGCCTTCAAGCTCTTTTTCAAGACCTGTAATTAGGTTGTTGTGACCGTGAAGGTAATCTAGTGGAGCTTCTGCAGTTGATTGGTCAACTACTACGCCATCTTCAAGTTTCACTTGATATGCAACACTAACTACTACGTTCTTTTCAATTTTCATGAGAGCTCCAAGGAGGTTTGGACTAAGCTCGAACAGTTGAGCTTAGGAAAAATTCTGTACCGGGATATTATGGGGATCAATTAACGAAACTCAATCATTCTGGCTTAAAAATACCGATCATTTCTTGATTCGCGTGTTCAGATTTCTCTACAGTTTTCGGTTTACGCTGTTCTGTGAAGTCACAATCGACACATTCCACCAGCTCGATATTGTTTTCAATCCACCAACGGAGTGTGTCTTGAGTGTTGCAACTTGGGCAGCTTGCCCCTGCGATAAAGCGTTTTTTCTGTTTCACGTTCATATCCTTTACTACTCTGGATTCGCGGTTCTTCCCACCCACTTTATTGAGAAGTTAAGCAGAGACCGCGTTTATTATTAGATTGGTTCTTTAGTCTGTTATTTCTATGCCCAAGCTTCATTTCTAAGCTCAAGCATGAGTTATCACTTCAAGCTATTGCCAATAGTTTCGAGATTGGTGATCGTTTTCCATCTCGTGTCCAAAGATCTCTTCAAGCTCTTTACGAGCCTCTTTCGCTCTTTGGGCTAACTCGGCATCTTCGTTATGCTGAGGCAGTAACTCTTTCAGCATACCATTATCCAACTTTCTAAAGTGTGCCTCTGCTCGCTTCGCTTTATATGGATGCATGCCAAGCTCAGTCAATGTTTGACGACCTAAATCCAGTGCTCCAAGGAAGGTTTCACGAGAGTAGTTACTCACACCGTGGTTAAGTAATTGATACGCTTCAACACGGCTTCGAGCACGCGCTAAGATCTTTAAGCGTGGGAAGTGCTGCTTACATAAATCGACAGTTTTCATGATTTCATCAGGGGAGTCAGTACACAGTACAATCGCTTCTGCTTTATCAGCACCGGCTGCGCGTAACAGCTCGAGGTGAGTCGAGTCTCCGTAAAATACTTTGTAGCCAAACTTTCTAAGGATATGGATTTGGCTGGCATCACTCTCCAGAACGGTGATACGAATCTTATTGGCATACATCAAGCGGCCAATGATCTGACCGAAACGACCAAAGCCAGCAATGATCACTCGAGGGCTACGATCGACCACATCCGAAGACATCGCACTTTCGCTGATTTGGTTCAGCTGACGAGCAAAGAATCGGTCTTGCAGCTTAAGCATCAATGGCGTGGTCACCATAGACAGGCTCACTACTACCAGTAAGAACGATACTTGTTCGCCACTTAAGATGCCTTGAGCACTCGCCGCAGTAAAAATAACGAAAGCGAACTCACCACCTTGGCTGAGAATCATCGCCATTCGACTACGCGCTTTTGCTTGAGTACCAAAGATACGAGCCAGCGCGTACAGCACTAGGCCTTTCAACACCACGAGGGCCAATACAGCAGTCAGTATTGCGAATGGGCTTTCTGCCAATAAACCTAGGTTTACCGCCATACCAACCGAGATGAAGAACAAGCCGAGCAACAACCCTTTAAATGGGTCAATCGCGATTTCAAGCTCGTGTCGATATTCACTTTCAGCAAGAAGCACGCCCGCTAGGAAGGTACCTAATGCCATCGACAAGCCAATCTGTTGCATGATCACAGCAATACCAATCACAAGTAACAGCGCCGCGACGGTGAACAACTCGCGTACGCCACTCATCACTACATATCGGAACAGTGGTCTCAACAAGAAGTGGCCACCGACCAGCAGACCAATCACACCACCCAACATCCAAAGCATATCAGCCCAGCTGCCGCCGGTATTACCTGCAAGTAGAGGCAACATTGCGAGCATTGGAATAACGGCAATATCTTGGAAAAGCAGTACTGCAAAGCCTGACTGCCCGGCTTCTTTGCCGCCGAGCTCTCTCTCTTCAATAACCCGCAAGGCAATCGCGGTCGAAGACAGTGCTAAGCCCATACCTATTACTAGACTGGTTTGCCAAGTTAAACCGAACATACAGGCGATAGCGGTGATGATCAGAGTGGTAATCAGCACTTGCGCGCCACCTAACCCGAGGATGGGGGCTCGCATCTGCCACAGTTTTTTCGGGTTAAGTTCTAAGCCAATCAGAAAAAGCAGCAGTACCACCCCGAATTCGGAGAAGTGCAGAATCGCCTCTACATCACTGATTAGGCCAAGTCCCCATGGGCCAATTGCCACGCCCGCTAATAAGTAACCGAGGACTGACCCCAAACCGGCGCGCTGTGCGATAGGAACCGCAACCACAGCAGCCGCTAAAAATATAACGCTACTTTGTAGAAAATCATTAGTCAGAGCCATCATCTGCTCCTATATCTTGTAGCGGGTCTCGCAACCAGTTTCGATACGCTTCGGCGTGTTGGTAACGCGTCATATCGGTGACATTTCGTGCCCAGTGTAAAACCAAAGGGGATATCCAATTCATCTGACACAAAGCAGCGGTAAGCTCGAATGGTTGCAAGATCTCTTGTAATGGATATTTATTATAGCCTGCGGCACCAAACGCCTCCTCTTTACCACCGGTAGTAATCACACTGCGCCAGTGTTTGCCTTTAAGCGCACTTTGCTCACCAAACGCAAAACCCTTACCTAACACGCGATCAAACCACTCTTTTAACAATGAAGGGCAGGAATACATAAACAGAGGATGCTGAAACACGATCACATCGTACTGAAGGAGCAATTCATGCTCATAAGGCACATCGATAAAGAAGTCTGGGTAGATGGCGTAGAGATCATGAACTTTGACATGACCGAGCGACTCTACCTTCTTAACCATCATCTGATTAGCAATAGAGGTTTGCGGCTCTGGGTGCGCGTAGATGATCAACACCTTTGGCACGACTTTGTCTGTCGAGGGAGTATTACTCATTCCTTTGAAACATTCCTTTGAGGGCTAAACGGTGGCAAGGCCACAAGAATTTAAGCAAAAGTTATTAATATGTTATTGGCATCATAACGCAAATTGCATTGTGATCGACTTTTATCTGGTTTCAGCCTACTATGCAGGCGTCTGTTCACCTCTAATTTCTATGCTATTTCAATTATGATTACTTTCTCTGATATTCAATTGCTACGCGGCGGTAAGCCACTCCTCGACCAAGCATCTGCGACTTTTCACCCTGGCGACAAGATCGGTTTGGTTGGTAAAAACGGCTGTGGTAAATCTACGCTATTCGCCTTAATTAAGGACGAACTGTCTATTGATGCAGGTTCATTCAGTAAACCAGCCCATTGGGAAATGGCTTGGGTTGCTCAAGAAACACCTGCATTAGAAAGAACAGCAATTGAATACGTGATTGATGGCGACCGTGAATACCGCGGCCTTGAAGATCAACTAGAGAAAGCTGAACAAGCCGACAACGGCACATTGGTAGCAGAGATCCACGGCAAGATTGAAACCATTGGTGGTTACAGCATCAAGGCACGTGCTGCCGAGTTACTGGACGGCCTAGGCTTTAGCCAAGAACAAATGACATGGAACCTGACTCAGTTCTCAGGTGGTTGGCGTATGCGTTTGAACCTAGCGCAAGCCCTACTGTGTCGCAGTGACCTACTGCTACTCGATGAACCGACCAACCACTTGGATTTAGACGCAGTAATGTGGCTAGAGCGTTGGTTACAAAGCTACCCTGGCACACTAGTACTTATCTCGCACGATAGAGACTTCTTGGACCCTATCGTCAACCGCATCGTGCACGTTGAAAATCAACAGCTCAATGAGTACACGGGTAACTACTCATCGTTCGAAACCCAACGAGCACAAAAACTGATTCTGCAACAAGCGATGTACCAAAAACAGCAGAAACAGATGTCTCACATGCAGAGCTACATTGATCGTTTCCGTTACAAAGCGTCAAAAGCTCGCCAAGCGCAAAGCCGTATTAAAGCGTTAGAGAAAATGGAGCAAGTGCTGCCTGCTCAGTTTGATAACCCATTCAGCTTTGAATTTAGAGAACCAGACGCGCTACCAAATCCAATCATGATGATGGACGAAGTCTCTGCCGGTTACGATGACAATCTGATTCTAGAGAAGATTCGCCTGAACCTAGTTCCGGGCAGTCGTATTGGTTTGCTTGGTCGAAACGGTGCTGGTAAATCAACGCTGATTAAGCTACTTTCTGGCGAACTGAAACAGCAAGGCGGTGAACTGAGCTATTCGCAAGGCGTTAAGATTGGTTACTTTGCACAGCACCAGTTAGAGACGCTGCACCCTGAAGAAACACCGCTGCAACACATGATGCAGATTGCCCCTAAGCACACCGAACAACAACTGCGTGATTACCTAGGTAGCTTCGGTTTCCAAGGTGAAAAAGCGCTCGATAAAGTGGCCCCCTTCTCTGGTGGTGAAAAAGCGCGTTTAGTATTAGCGCTACTGGTATGGCAAAAGCCAAACCTGTTGCTGCTCGATGAACCAACCAACCACTTGGATCTCGACATGCGTCAGGCTCTGACTTTTGCCCTGCAGACGTTTGAAGGCGCAATGGTTATCGTATCGCACGACCGTTACCTACTGCGTGCGACTACCGATGATTTATACCTTGTACACGACCGCCAAGTAGCACCGTTTGATGGTGACTTAAGCGATTACTACAAGTGGCTAACCGAACAACAGAAAGTTGAGCGCAAAGAAGCACAAGCATTGGCACCAGCAAAAGACGGCGCCAACAGTGCAGCAGCGAAAAAAGAGCAGAAACGCAAAGAAGCTGAGTTCCGTAAACTGACGGCACCACTTCGTAAAAAGCTCACTCAATTTGAAAAGCAGATGGATAAATTAACGCAGGCTCTTGAAGAAGCTGAGCAAGAATTATCCGACACATCACTGTATGAAGCTGAAAATAAGGCTAAACTGAATAAAGTACTCGCTCTCCAAGCGAGCAGTAAATCACAGCTAGAAGAAGTTGAAATGGATTGGATGTCCACTCAAGAAGAGCTTGAGCAGATGGAACAGGATATGGATAGCTTATGAGCCCAGAGCACGCCCCAATATCACTAACACTGGAACGACTATGGCAATTTAGCCTTCAGTATTACAGTGTGCGCGGTGTAAAGGATGCGTGCCTAGCTTTGCAAAACCAGTTCCACGGCAACGTCAATCTACTGCTGCTTCTCAAATGGCTTGATGAGCAGCAATTGTCTTTCGCTGAAGAAGAGTGGCACAAGGTTCAACAGTGCTTGAGCCGCTCTGAAACCTTGCTTCATAGTTATCGAGAGCTACGTAAACACCTCAAAGCACACGTTGTCGACTCGCTATACCGTGAAGCCTTGCAGTTTGAGTTACAGCTTGAAAAGCAACAACAGTCCGATCTGGTCGACTGTATTAACTCCCTACAACTGTACGCTAATCAGCAATCACCGCTCGCTTTTCAGTACTGTCGTTTATTAGGGGCAGAAAACCTCTACGACGCTTTTTCTGAACCAGCACCACAGCCCTAGCTCGTTCTCTTTCCCTTTTATTCCATCAAGACCCAAGCTTAACCTTGATATTATTCAAGCAGTTACCCATGGCCTGTTTTTGTATCTCATATAAGTGAAAGCCTTGCGCTTATACCGAGAATCAACCAAGCTCAAATAAAAACGTGGGCGTTTCGTTACAAGCTCAACACGTTATCAAAACCCGTAAAAGAAGCATGGATCGTTTTTATGACAATATTTACCGCAGCCGCTGGTCTCTCTAATCCGCACTTACAAACCTTAGTGCCACGGTTTATTCGAAAGCAGGCGCTGTTTCATCCTCACTGGCAAACCTTAGAAACACCCGATGGTGACTTTCTTGATCTTGCTTGGAGCGAATCACCAGACGGTGACACCTCAAATAAGAATGATCGCAGTAGCAAGCCGATATTCGTTCTATTCCACGGTTTAGAAGGTAGCTTTGAGAGCCCTTATGCCAATGGATTAATGAATGCGTTTGCTAAAGATGGTTGGTTGTCCGTGATGATGCACTTTAGAGGCTGCAGCGGAAAACCCAATCGCCTGGCTCGCGCTTACCATTCAGGTGAAGTCGAAGATGCGCGTTTTTTCCTAAGACACCTGCACGCCCAGTTTCCGAATAACCCTAAGGTTGCGGTTGGCATATCTTTAGGCGGTAACATGCTGGCGAACTATTTGGCTGAGTACGCAGACGACCCATTGCTGTCGGCGGCGACAATCGTATCTGCTCCTTTTGACTTAGCGTGTTGCTCTAGTCGCATTGAGCGCGGTTTCTCCAAGCTCTATAAGAAGTACCTGCTCAACTCTCTAAAATCGAATGCGCTAAAAAAGGTTAACCTGCTACAGGAAAAACTTGGCATCACCGCTGAAGCCATCAAGAACATCACCAAACTGTATGAGTTTGATGAACGAATCACTGCGCCTCTGCACGGCTTCAAAAATGCCCAAGATTATTATGCGCAATGTTCTGCGCTGCCTAAGCTCAATAAGATCAAACTACCGACTCAGATCATTCATGCCAAAGACGACCCTTTCATGACCGATGATGTGATCCCAAAGTTCGTTCTGCCCGATAACATCGATTATCGACTATTCCAAAAAGGCGGCCATGTTGGGTTTATTACTGGTAGCACACTCAAGCCAAGGTTTTGGTTAGAAGAAGCCTTGCCTGCCTACTATGAAAGTATCCAAGATTCGGCATAATGACCGAGCCTTAGTAAATAGAAGCAAAACATTACTAAGCACACGCATTTCTACATCAATAAACCTATTTATGAACATAAAAGAGAGAAGTATTTATGATCATCCCATGGCAAGACATTGCGCCAGAAACACTGGAAAACCTCATCAAAGAGTTCGTGCTGCGTGAAGGCACAGACTACGGCGACGTAGAGGTTTCACTGCAAAACAAGATTGACCAAGTGAAACATCAATTAGCTTCAGGAGAAGTCAGCATCGTGTTTTCTGAGCTCCATGAAACCGTTGATATTCAGGTCACAAAACGCTTCTAAGCTGCGCTCATAAAGGAGCCGTGTTATAGTGGTAAACGATTGCTAACAAGTAAGTTACTCAAAAGACAAGGGTTGTCATGTCCGCTAAACATCCAATTATTGCGGTGACGGGTTCATCTGGAGCCGGCACCACCACCACCTCAGAAGCCTTCCGTAAAATGTTCAATATGATGGACGTGAAGGCAGCTTGGGTTGAAGGGGATAGTTTCCATCGCTTCACTCGCCCAGAGATGGATGTCGAGATCCGTAAAGCGCGCGAGCAAGGTAAGCACATCAGCTACTTTGGTCCACAAGCCAACGACTTTGGTGCGCTAGAAGAGTTCTTCCGTAAATACGGTAACGAAGGCACAGGTAAAGTACGAAGCTACCTGCACACCTTCGATGAAGCCGTGCCTTACAATCAAATGCCGGGCACCTTTACGCCATGGCAAGAGATCCCTGAAAACTCCGATGTGATGTTTTACGAAGGCCTGCACGGCGGCGTGGTTGATGGCGACATTAACGTTTCTCAACACGTCGATTTGCTGATCGGCATGGTACCTATCGTAAACCTAGAGTGGATTCAAAAATTCGTTCGTGACACCCGCGATCGTGGCCACTCACGCGAAGCCGTAATGGACTCCATTGTTCGTTCGATGGATGATTACCTTAACTACATTACCCCGCAATTTTCGCGTACTCACATCAACTTTCAGCGTGTTCCAACCGTAGATACATCGAACCCACTCAACGCCAAAGGGATTCCAAGTTTAGACGAAAGCTTCGTAGTTATACGTTTGCGTGGCATCAAAAACGTCGATTTCCCCTACCTTCTGGCTATGATTGATGGCTCGTTTATGTCTCGTCATAACACGCTAGTGGTGCCAGGCGGCAAGATGAGTTTTGCTATGGAGCTCATTGTGAGGCCAATCCTGCAACAACTCATCGAAACCGGAAAAATAGGTTAACAAAACGACATTCTGGTTGATTACTTTTCATACCGTGATCATGTGCACAATTTTGCGTAAAAAATCGTAGCTTGGTCACGATTAAAATCAAGAAATAGTACCTGAAAAAGGATACTATTCTTAAACGAAACACAAGATAGCTTGCAGC
Organism: Vibrio sp. OPT18; assembly: GCF_015163615.1. Classification (NCBI taxonomy): domain Bacteria; kingdom Pseudomonadati; phylum Pseudomonadota; class Gammaproteobacteria; order Vibrionales; family Vibrionaceae; genus Vibrio; species Vibrio sp. OPT18. The sequence continues at coordinate 926 of NZ_JADDYK010000029.1, read as the reverse complement.
ACTCAACGAGTGCTCTTATCCTACAAGTCAATCCAGGCTTAGCTAAAATACGGAAAGCGGCAAGCATACCCTGCAGAGGAAGTGAGATATTATGGTTCTAGGTAAACCTCAAACCGATCCAACATTAGAGTGGTTCCTTTCACACTGTCATATTCATAAGTACCCTTCAAAAAGTACTTTGATTCATGCTGGTGAAAAGGCAGAAACCTTGTACTACATCGTTAAAGGTTCTGTGGCAGTTCTTATCAAAGACGAAGAAGGTAAGGAAATGATTCTTTCTTACCTAAACCAAGGCGACTTCATCGGTGAGCTTGGCTTGTTCGAAGAAGACCAAGAGCGTACAGCTTGGGTTCGTGCTAAATCTCCTTGTGAAGTAGCTGAAATTTCTTTCAAGAAATTCCGTCAACTTATCCAAGTGAACCCAGATATCCTAATGCGCCTTTCAGCGCAAATGGCAAACCGTCTACAAGTAACTAGCCAAAAGGTTGGTGACTTAGCGTTCCTTGACGTAACAGGTCGTATCGCTCAAACGCTACTAAACCTAGCGAAACAGCCAGATGCAATGACTCACCCTGACGGCATGCAAATCAAGATCACTCGTCAAGAGATTGGCCAGATCGTTGGTTGTTCTCGTGAGACAGTTGGTCGTATCTTGAAGATGCTAGAAGAGCAGAACCTAATTTCTGCACACGGTAAAACTATCGTGGTATACGGCACTCGTTAATCTCGGTTAACTGAGCCAAAAATTTGAAAGCCACCAAATGCGAATTTGGTGGCTTTTTTGTTTTCTGAAGACCCAAAGAGCAGATGCGAGATGCGAGATGTGATATTGATATGGCCCCTAAAAAGTAGACACAGGGGTTTAGTTGATTAGTTCAAAGTGCATGGGACTCACTCCACCTAGAGTCCCATGTCTTCTTACTGGA
>NZ_JADDYK010000028.1:232454-239360 GCF_015163615.1 Vibrio sp. OPT18 | reverse complement strand
AAACAAAGCCAGGCTCACCGGTAGAGCTTATTCTTGCATCTGCAACAATAGCAACTCATGGCGGGATAGCACTAACACCTCATCAGAATACAGATCCCACATACGGGATGAGGTTTGATCTAACCGCTACGTATGTAATGGCTAGTTAACATCGAGATTAAATTAATAGGGCTTACGACAATTAGCCCTTAATTTTAGAAAAATCATATCAGGTCAGTCATGAGGATTTGTTCCAGATAGTTCCGTTATGTTCCGGATAGTTCCACATGAAAAGAAGCAAAACTGTCTAAAATCTGCACGCGTTGTTTTTTGATTCGCGCTATCAATCAAGCTCGAACTAAAATTCACATCTGGCCTCTATTGGCCTCTATTGGCCTCTATTGGCCTCTATTGGACGTAATTATTGGCATAAACAAGTCTTTTTGGTGACACTATTTAACGTTTGAAATGACACTTTTTCACGCGCGCTGTCACCAATATCGAGGCATCACGTTCATCCAGTTTTTGAATATCGACGTTATCGGAATCACCCGGCTTTAACGTTCTTGAATCATAAACCGCTCGAAATACGATGTTTTGCGGTGAGCCTGCTGGTAATAAACTATAACCAGCGCTGAAACCACGCATAAAGAAGTGCTCGCCTTCATAACCAACCATAGGGATCACGGCACGGTTTGACGGTGTATCTTTATAAACAGCAGGAGAATAAGAGGCGGCAACACCCAATGACCACTGCGAGATTCTTGCATGTGCTGTTGTTGAAGCCAGTAACGCAGCACTGATAGCCACTATTTTTAACCCATTATTCTTCACTACATCTACCTATTTATTGAGCAATTTTTGATAACGCCGCGCATTATATGGTACTTCATTCCAAAAAATCAATGGAGCCCAGTTATACATCTAATGCACATAAATCCATTGTGAGTATTATTAAGCGACCTAAAATCTCAAAACAAACGGCCAGATCCCCTCGAATGTAAAATAATTTGATTCTACGCGCCTCAAGTTGCCTATTGCGCTCGCCACGTTTTTCACACGCAAAATTGTAAATAAATACATAATTGTTAAGCAAAATTGTGGAAGCGGGTCTAACCTTAAAATGTAGGGAGAGCCTATTTTTCAATCGCTCGTCAGTTTTGACTGGTTAACAAGGGGAATGTGACTATGAGTATTTTTGACCACTATCAATCACGTTATGAAGCAGCCAAGGAAGAAGAGCTGACATTGCAAGAGTTCTTAGGGCTGTGTAAAGACGATAAAAGTGCTTACGCTAATGCTGCCGAGCGCTTATTACTAGCCATCGGCGAACCGGAGGTCATTGACACCGCTCAAGACCCTCAACTGAGTCGTATTTTCTCGAACCGTGTCATCTCACGCTACAGCGAGTTTAAAGATTTCTACGGTATGGAAGATGCGATTGAACAAATTGTTTCTTACTTAAAACATGCTGCGCAAGGTTTAGAAGAACGTAAACAAATCCTTTACCTACTTGGCCCTGTGGGCGGTGGTAAATCTTCTCTCGCTGAAAAACTCAAAGCCCTGATGCAGAAACTACCAATCTATGTATTGTCTGCTGACGGTGAACGAAGCCCAGTAAACGATCACCCATTCTGTCTATTCGATGTTAACGAAGACGGCGACTTATTGAAGAACGAATACGGCATTGAGAAACGCTATCTTCGCTCAATTATGTCTCCGTGGGCAGCAAAACGTCTGCACGATTTTGGCGGTGATATTTCCAAATTCAAAGTCATCAAACTGCGCCCTTCTATTCTCGATCAAGTAGCGATCGCGAAAACAGAGCCAGGTGATGAAAACAACCAAGATATCTCGTCTCTGGTTGGTAAAGTAGATATTCGTAAACTTGAACACTTCTCTCAAGATGATCCTGATGCCTACAGCTACTCCGGTGCGCTGTGTAAAGCCAACCAAGGTGTGATGGAATTCGTGGAGATGTTCAAGGCACCAATCAAGGTATTGCACCCTCTACTAACGGCAACACAAGAAGGTAACTTCAACGGTACCGAAGGACTTTCTGCACTGCCATTTGACGGTATGATTCTCGCTCACTCGAACGAATCCGAGTGGCAGACCTTCCGTAACAACAAAAACAACGAAGCCTTCCTCGACCGTGTGTACATTGTAAAAGTCCCTTACTGTCTGCGCGTCTCTGAAGAAGTTAAGATCTACCAGAAACTGCTTGAACACAGTGAGCTGTCCAAAGCCCCTTGCTCACCGAGCACACTCGACCTGCTATCGCAATTCAGCATCCTATCGAGACTGAAAGAGCCTGAAAACTCTTCTCTGTTCTCAAAAATGCGCGTTTACGATGGCGAAACTCTAAAAGACACCGATCCAAAAGCAAAGAGCTACCAAGAGTACCGAGATTATGCGGGTGTTGACGAAGGCATGTCTGGGCTATCAACGCGTTTCGCCTTTAAGATCCTGTCTCGTGTGTTTAACTTCGACCAAGCCGAAGTGGCCGCGAACCCAGTGCACCTGTTCTACGTTATTGAGCAGCAAATCGAACGTGAGCAATTCCCTCAAGAGACCGCCGAGAAGTATCTAGAGTTCTTGAAAGGATACCTAGTGCCACGCTACGTAGAGTTCATCGGTAAAGAAATTCAAACCGCTTACCTAGAATCTTACTCTGAGTACGGTCAAAACATCTTCGACCGCTATGTCACCTACGCAGACTTCTGGATTCAAGACCAAGAGTATCGCGATCCAGAAACAGGCCAGCTATTTGACCGTGCTTCTCTTAATGGTGAACTAGAGAAAATCGAGAAAACCGCCGGTATCAGTAACCCTAAAGACTTCCGAAATGAGATTGTGAACTTTGTGCTTCGTGCCAAAGCCAACAATAACGGTCAAAACCCAGTGTGGACGAGCTACGAGAAACTGCGCACTGTGATTGAGAAGAAAATGTTCTCTAACACAGAAGAGCTACTTCCTGTTATTTCGTTCAATGCTAAGACCTCAACGGATGATCAGAAAAAACATGACGACTTCGTTGCTCGTATGATGGAAAAAGGCTACACCGAGAAACAAGTGAGACTGCTATCTGAATGGTACCTAAGAGTTCGTAAATCCTCATAACTAAACGGTATTGAGCTGCTCAACTGAGCAGCTCGTATAAACCAATAACTTTTATACCTTAGTAAATCAATAACTCTTATACCCGAATAAAAAGTAGGATCGCTACATCAGCTGAGAGGGAGTTCTTATGGCACAATTTATCGATCGGAGGCTCAATGGCAAAAATAAGAGTGCTGTGAATAGACAGCGTTTCTTACGACGCCATAAAGAGCAAATCAAAGAATCTGTGGCCGATGCAGTCAACCGACGCTCAATCACCAATACTGAAACGGGTGAAGACGTCACTATTCCCCATAAAGACATCAAAGAGCCGAACTTTCACCAAGGTCAAGGCGGCGTAAGAGAGCGCGTTCACCCAGGTAATGATCAGTTCATCACTGGCGATAAAATCGAACGCCCTAAAGGTGGCGGTCAAGGTGGTGGCTCAGGCCAAGGCGACGCAAGCCCTGATGGCGAAGGCCAAGATGAATTTACCTTCCAAATTTCAAAAGATGAGTATCTTGATATTCTCTTTGAAGATTTAGCTCTACCTAATCTAGAGAAAAATCAGGTCAACAAAATCACCGAATGGAAAACTCACCGCTCTGGTTACCAAAGCGCGGGGATTCCATCCAACATCGCTATCGTTCGTTCACTACAGCAATCTCTGGCTCGTAGAACCGCGATGACAGCAGGTAAAAAGCGCGAGCTTAACCTTCTGATGGAGCAGCTTGACCAAGTTAAAATGACGGAGCCGGCGCAACCTTTTGAAGAGGGTCGCCTCAAAGAAGAGATTGCCGAGTTACGTAAAAAGATTGAAAGCGTGCCGTTCATTGACACCTTCGACTTACGTTTTAAAAACTATGAGAAGCGCCCTATTCCATCTAGCCAAGCCGTGATGTTCTGTCTAATGGATGTGTCCGGCTCAATGGATCAGGCTACAAAAGATATTGCGAAGCGCTTTTATGTCCTTCTGTATCTGTTCTTAAACCGCACCTACGAAAACGTCGATGTTGTGTTTATTCGTCACCATACTCAGGCTAAAGAAGTCGACGAACATGAGTTTTTCTACTCACAAGAAACAGGTGGCACCATTGTTTCGAGTGCATTGAAACTGATGAAGGAAATTGTCGCAGACCGCTACCCTGCGAATGAGTGGAACATCTATGCAGCACAAGCCTCTGATGGCGATAACTGGGCGGATGACTCTCCTCGTTGTAAAGAGTTACTGGTCAATACGCTTCTGCCAACTTGCCAATATTACTCTTACATCGAAATAACGCGCCGCTCTCATCAAACACTTTGGCACGAATACGAAAAACTCGAGAGTAGCTTTGACAACTTCGCCATGAAAAACATTAAAACGGTGGATGATATTTTTCCTGTGTTTAGAGAACTGTTCCAGAAAGAGACAGCGTAAGGGAGTTTGCCATGACAGCGAAATCAAACGTTGCAGAGAAAGACAAACCTGCAAAGAAGAAAAACGACAAGATGCTGCCTGATGGTCCAGATTGGACATTCAACCTCTTGGAGAAATACCACGTAGAAATTAAGCGTGTGGCGCAGCATTACCGTTTAGATACTTACCCAAACCAGATTGAAGTGATTACTTCAGAACAGATGATGGATGCCTACTCAAGCATTGGTATGCCGATCAATTACAATCACTGGTCATTTGGTAAGAAATTCATTCAAACCGAGCAAAACTACAAGCATGGTCAGATGGGCTTGGCGTACGAAATCGTGATCAACTCCGATCCTTGTATCGCTTATCTGATGGAAGAGAACACGGTCACAATGCAGGCGCTGGTAATGGCTCACGCTTGTTACGGCCACAACTCTTTCTTTAAAGGCAACTACCTGTTCCAAACATGGACCGATGCCAGTTCCATCATCGATTACTTGCTGTTCGCTAAGAAGTACATTAGTGGTTGTGAAGAGAAATATGGCGTCGCTGAGGTCGAGCAGCTCCTTGATTCTTGCCATGCACTGATGAATTACGGCGTAGACCGATACAAACGCCCTGAGAAGATTTCCATTGCTGAAGAGACAGCAAGACAGGAAGAACGTGAAGCTTATCTGCAATCTCAAGTGAATGAGCTATGGCGAACCGTTCCTCAGAATAAAAGTAAGGAAGAAGAGACCAAGATCCGCTTCCCTAGCGAGCCTCAAGAGAACATTCTCTACTTTATCGAGAAGAACGCACCACTGCTTGAACCTTGGCAGCGTGAGTGTGTTCGTATTGTTCGCAAGGTGAGCCAATACTTCTACCCTCAAAAACAAACTCAAGTGATGAACGAAGGCTGGGCAACCTTCTGGCATTACACCATTCTTAATCATCTTTACGACGAAGGCTTGGTGAGTGATAAGTTCATCTTAGAATTTCTACACAGCCATACCAGTGTCGTCGCACAACCTGCCTACAACAGCCCTTATTTCAGCGGAATAAACCCTTATGCGCTTGGCTTTGCGATGTTTAGAGACATCCGACGCATCTGTGAAGAGCCAACCGATGAAGACCGAGAATGGTTCCCAGATCTGGCAGGAAGTGACTGGTTAGAAGCAGTGCACTTTGCGATGCACAATTTCAAAGATGAAAGCTTTATCAGCCAATACCTTTCTCCAAAAATCATTCGAGACTTTAAGCTGTTCTCTGTACTCGACGACGACCGTAAAAACACCATCGAGGTGAGTGCCATTCATGATGATCCGGGCTATCGCCTGATTCGTGAGAAGCTTGCGGCGCAATACAACCTGAGTAACCTTGAACCGAATATTCAGGTGTTTAATGTCGATGTACGTGGTGACCGCTCAATGACACTGCAGTATGTGCCTCATGACCGCATCCCGCTTGATAAAGGCTACGACGAAGTGATGAAGCATCTCTATCGCTTGTGGGGCTTTGATGTGATTTTGGAAGAGCTCAAAGATACGGGTCATAGAGAGATTCTGACGACTTGTCCAAAACGTAATGATTATGGAGCCAAGATTTAATATCAATCACAGTAAGTCAGTGCTTGGTATAAAACTCCGCTCCCCCTACAACATAGTGGTCACCCGCTCGGAAGTGGAGCAATAAAAAAGCGCATAAGTCTGATGACTTATGCGCTTTCTTTTTAAGGCTCAAACGTCTGTAAATGAACGTAAGATATTAAGCCTAGAACTAGAACTCAATAAGCTTAAACAATCGGCTTTTGACCGCGTTCAATCAGCTTCATCAGCACGCTGTCTGCAGATTTACCTGCCACGCCCGCTAATTTGTCTGAAAGCTTTTTCTTCTGTACGTAGTGAATCGCTAGAACTGTTTTGTCCTTACATGCCGCTACGACTAAATCATCAGAAGTACTGATCTCATCCACCAGCCCAAGTTCATGTGCTTGTGTACCAAACCAATGCTCACCCGTTGCTACTTTTTCAAGATCTAACGCAGGGCGATGGTCACGAATGAAGTCTTTGAACAGGCCATGTGTCTCTTCTAGCTCTTCTTTAAACTTCTCGCGTGCTTTATCGCTGTTCTCACCAAACATAGTTAATGTACGTTTGTACTCACCCGCCGTTAACTGTTCGAACTCAATATCATGCTTTTTAAGCAGTTTGTTGAAGTTTGGCAGTTGAGCGATAACACCAATAGAGCCAACAATAGCAAACGGTGCAGATACAATTTTGTCTGCGATACATGCCATCATGTAGCCGCCACTTGCTGCGACTTTGTCTACCGAGATAGTCAGAGGCAAGCCTGCCGCTTTGATGCGATCAAGTTGAGAAGACGCTAAACCATAGCCGTGAACCATGCCACCGCCAGACTCAAGTTTCAGCAATACTTCA
>NZ_JADDYK010000028.1:201398-232403 GCF_015163615.1 Vibrio sp. OPT18 | reverse complement strand
CACCTTCACGAGCCACAGCCAGAACCGCCGTTACCTCTTCACGTAATGAAGCCACTTCTTTCGCATCAATGCTGCCGTTAAAATCAAGAACGAATAGATGTGGTTCACGCTTGCTATCAAGCTCACCCTCTTTCGCAGCTTTCTTCACTTCTTTACCGCGTGATTTTACTTTCTCTTTTTCCGCTTTCTTTTCTGCTTTATCACGGGCTTTGATGAAAGCATCATCGTGTAGATGGTGCTCTAATTGTTCAATCGTCTGTTTATGGTGTTCAGATAGGTTCGTGATTTCCAGCTCACCTTTAATCGCGCTTGATTTCCCACCCACAGATTTAGCAATCACTAAAATTGCGATGATGGCGATTACAACGGTCGCAATCTTGGCTAAAAACAAGCCGTAGTCCAACAAAAATTCCAATGTCATATCCCCTATTGTATGAATTAGTGTATTGTAACCATCTTGTCACGATTACCAAGAATTTCTCATCATTCCTGCGGTTATCTGTGTGATTAAACATCAATGGAATGACGAACATAATAAAAGAAAGAAGGATAAGCACAGTGGATTACCCAATCTCTACAGATGCCCTCAAAGATAAAGTAATTTTGGTTACAGGTGCCGGTGCTGGCATTGGTCGCCAAGCAGCACTAAGCTTCGCTCAACATGGCGCAACTGTCATTCTGTTAGGCCGCAATGTTAAAAACCTTGAATTCATTTACGATGAAATCGAAAGCGCTGGTTACCCACAACCTGCGATTATCCCATTGGATTTAAAAGGTGCGACAAAGCAGAACTACATTGATATGGCTGAAACCATTGAATCACAGTTCGGTCGTTTAGACGGTCTACTTCATAATGCTGGCGTTCTCGGTACTCTGAGCCCGTTTGAGCAGATTGATGAAGAAACCTTTGATGATGTTATGCAGATCAATGTGAAGTCTGAGTTCTTGATGACTCAAGCTCTGCTACCTGCACTTAAAAAAGCAGAAGCGGGTCGCATCGTATTTACCTCTTCAACGGTTGGTCACTCTGGCCGCGCATTCTGGGGCACTTACGCGATTTCTAAGTTTGCTACCGAAGGTATGATGCAAATCCTAGCAGACGAGCTTGAAGACACTAACATCCGTGTTAACGCAATCAATCCGGGCGGCACTCAAACACGCATGCGTGCAAAAGCGTACCCAGGAGAAGATGCGAATAAGCTAAAAACGCCACTCGACATCATCCCACTGTACCTACACTTAATGAACCCAAGTGTGACAGACATTAATGGCCAATGTATCGATGCTCAACCTAAGTAACTGATATCATTAACCAACAGTAAAAAGTCGCTTCTATAGCGGCTTTTTTTGTATCTAAATCAACCATCTAATATTTAGTTCACCTGATTTTCATCATTTTGCTTTGCATCTTTTTCATTGTTAAATATACTGTATAAATATACAGGTATTTAATTATGCATGAACTAATAAAAAACTTACAAGACCGCCAGCTAATCTGGAAAGGGTTACAATCAACAACGCAAGGAAGTACCACTTCAACAGGCTATCCTCAACTGGATAAACAGCTTGATGGCGGCTTCCCGACGCACGGCGTTATTGAGGTTGAATCACAACAAGGGATCGGCGAGCTTCGTCTCCTTACGCCCTATTTATCTCAACAAAACTCGCAAAAACTGGCCATATTCATTAACCCGCCAGGGAAGATCTGTGCCGAGTTTTTTAACAGCCAAGGCATTGAATTAGAGAACATTCTCGTTATCCAGCCCCAACGCGATCTCGATGCACTGTGGGCGGCTGAGCAGTGTCTCAAAAGTGGTGCTTGTCACTCTGTATTGCTATGGGGAGCCGATCTAGAAATACACCAAACAAAGCGCTTACAAGCAGCCAGTGAAACCGGTAAGTGCCTGCAATTTCATTTTAAAGCCACCAGCCATAATCAACTATCCCTGCCCGTTTCTTTAAGCATGAAGCTGTCTTCTCACACCCAAGGATTGAAGGTAGAGGTAACAAAAAGAAAAGGCAGCTGGTCGTATGGCAGCTTTATTCTAGACATGACACACAACTGGCCGTTACTCACAGAGAAAGTCGTTTATGAAGACAATTTAGACCGCGCTTTGTCTGGTAACACTGTGCTGGCTTTTCCTATTGCGAAGCAAGGTTAGCGTATGTTGTGGCTTTATCTGCACTTTCCGTCTCTACAGTTGGATACCTTGTTTAACTCTAATGAATTGGGTTCGAGCGAAGACTCACGCGAACAACCTATTATCATCGTGGATGAAAAAGATCACCGTGTACTGCAAGCGAACCCAGCTGCGCTGCAATCGGGAATTTCACTTGGTATGGGCTTAGGGTCTGCGGCGGCGCTGTGTCACAACTTACACGTCCACCCTTACAGTATTGAACTGGAGAAAAGTAAGCTCAAAGAGATCGCTCAATGGGCGTATCTAGTCACTTCAGACATGGCGTTATTGCCACCTAATGGCTTGCTGATTAAAGCCTCTAACATGCTGTCACTTTACGACGGGCTAGATAACTACTGGCATGAGCTCAAAAGCCACTTAAAAACGCTCAATATTCAGTTCAGCTTCGCTACGGGTTATTCGCCGCTTTCTGCGATCCTTTTGGGTAAGCAAGCGATCAACCAAGCAACAAACAATATTGAGCAGATGAAAACTTGGGTCAATCAACAAGCATTGATTTCCAGTGAACTGCCGACCAAGCAAGTAGAACGCCTGAACCGTGTCGGTATCAATACCGTTGAAGATCTATTAAAGCTGCCTTTGCAAGAGGTCGCACGCCGCTTTGATATCGACTTGGTGAATTATGTCGGTCGCCTTAACGGCCAGTTCAAGCACCCGATTGATTTCTATCATCCACCAGAGAATTTCCAGCAATATTTGGAGCTGTTGTTTGATATTGAAAACATCCTATTTATCGAAAAGCCGTTGCTGAAATTACTGAATCAACTCGAGTGTTTTTTGAAGCTACGCGACCGAGTGGCTTTCGAGTTAACGCTGACTTTACACCTCAGAGATAAAGACGATCACCCTGTCTCTTTTTATTCGGCACAAGGTGATTACCTTGCAGAAAAATGGGCGAACCTTACTCATCTCACCTTAGAGTCACTAAAGCTCACTGCACCGGTTCAAGGACTGACCCTCAGCTTGGTTCGTCATGGAGAACCCCAAATGGCCTATCATGATCTTTTTGATGGTAATACCGGAACACTTGCCGCGTTAGATTTGCTCTCACTACTGCAAGCAAAGCTTGGACAAGCCTGTATTCAAACACCGAAAATACAGCATGATCCAAGGCCAGAAAAGGCCAATCAGTATTCGCTCCCAACGCTGAGTAAGTCTGTGGCAAAAAGGCAAGCGCCCTCAGGGAGCGAGCAACAAACCACTGCTTTCAACATCAACCAACAACGACTCAGACCTAGCATTTTACTGCCAGAGCCCGAAGCCCTAACCGAAAGCGTCACCTTATCTCAAGGCCCAGAGCGCATTGTGTCTGGCTGGTGGGACGGAGAGAAGATCATTCGTGACTACTTTATTGCTCACAGTGAAAACGGTCGGTGGTTATGGGTATTTAGAACACCAGATAAACAGTGGTTCTTACATGGCTTATTCAGCTAACCAACAAAGAGTTGAATCGCCAACCCGCACCATTTACTCAATTTCAACATCCCTTTTCAATCATGTTCACTCGCAATGATTAAGTGAGAATACGTTATGTCTCAGCAATACTCAGAGCTTTTCTGTCAAAGCAATTACTCCTTTCTAGAGGGAGCTTCGCATGCGGAAGAGCTTGTTTTACAGGCCGACTTCTTACGTTACAAAGCACTCGCGGTTACTGATGAGTGCTCAGTCGCGGGCATCGTTAAGGTTCACTCTGCAATCAAGCAACATAAACTGTCACTCAAGCAAATTGTCGGGAGCATGTTTTGGTTAAATGAAGAGTGCCAAGTGATCTTGATATGCCCAAACAGACAAGCCTACGCCGAGCTGTGCCGTATAATTACCAACGCGAGACGTCGTAGCAGTAAGGGACATTATCAGCTCTCTGAGTGGGATATCATGTCGGCTAAGCACTGCTTTATTCTTTGGCTTCCTCAACAGAAAAATGAAGACGCGCACTGGGGGCAATGGCTATCTCAGCATCATTCAGGTCGGCTTTGGATCGGCTTACAACGACACCTAAAACAAACCGACCAGCAGTACACAGATTACTGCGTTGAGCTGTCACAACATCATCAACTGCCGATCACAGCTTGTGGTGGCGTGCTAATGCACAATGCTAACCGCTTACCCTTACAGCACTCACTCACTGCGATAAAGTACCAAAAGCCCATTACCGAAGTGGGCAGTCACTTACTCGCTAATGCCGAACGCTGTTTACGAAGTATCAATAAGCTCTCTCATATATTCAAAACTGAGTGGCTAGAAGAGAGCAACCGTATCGCTGAGCTGTGTGAGTTTGATTTAGATAGCTTACGCTACGAATATCCCAGTGAGCTGATTCCTCAAGGTGAGACGCCCATGAGTTATCTGCGCATGTTAGTCGAAAAAGGAAAACAGGCTCGCTTCCCACAAGGTGTACCTAGTGACATCCAACAGATCATAGATAAAGAATTGGGGCTGATTGACGAGCTAGACTACCCTTTCTTCTTCCTCACTATCCACGACATCGTGATGTTTGCTAAAAGCCAAGGCATTCTTTACCAAGGTCGAGGTTCAGCTGCCAATTCCGTGGTGTGTTATTGCTTAGAAATCACCTCAGTCGACCCAAGGCAGATTTCAGTGCTATTTGAACGTTTCATCAGTAAAGAGCGCGATGAGCCGCCTGATATTGATGTCGATTTTGAACACGAACGCCGTGAAGAAGTTATTCAATACATCTATCAAAAATACGGTAGAGAAAGGGCTGCACTTGCCGCAACGGTCATCTCTTATCGCTTTAAAAGTGCGGTAAGAGATGTCGGTAAAGCATTAGGGCTACAAGAAACCCAGCTCGACTACTTCATCAAGAACACCAACCGTAGGGACAAAAGCCTAGGTTGGCAGGCTCAGCTCACTCAATTGGGTCTACAACCTGATTCTTTGAAGGGGCAACAGTTTATCCACTTGGTGAATGAGATCATCGGCTTTCCACGTCATCTATCTCAACACGTTGGTGGCTTTGTCATATCTTCAGGGCCTTTGTATGAACTGGTTCCCGTCGAGAATGCCGCGATGCACGATCGAACCATTATCCAATGGGATAAGGATGATCTAGAAACCTTGGGGCTGCTGAAAGTTGATGTGCTCGCGCTTGGTATGCTCTCTGCGATTCGTAAATGTTTCGACCTGATCAAACGTATTCACGGGCGATCACTGACCATTGCTGAGATCACTCGCCTTAAGGACGATCCTAAGGTTTACGGCATGATTCAACGGGCAGACACGGTCGGGATATTCCAAATTGAGTCACGTGCGCAAATGAGCATGCTGCCAAGGCTTAAACCGAAAACTTATTATGACTTGGTGATTCAAATCGCTATCGTACGCCCAGGTCCTATTCAGGGCGATATGGTTCATCCATTTCTCAAGCGTCGAGATGGCATTGAGCCAATCAGTTATCCATCTAAGGATGTGGAGTCGGTATTGTCGCGCACCTTAGGTGTGCCGATATTCCAAGAGCAAGTGATCAAACTCGCGATGGTAGCGGCAGGGTTCACAGGTGGTGAAGCAGATCAACTCAGACGTGCGATGGCCGCTTGGAAGAAAAATGGCAACGTCTTTAAGTTTAAAAACAAACTCATCGAGGGTATGCAAAAGCGCGGCTATGAGACAGAGTTTGCTGAACAGATCTTTAAACAGATATGCGGCTTTGGCGAATACGGTTTTCCTGAAAGCCACTCGGCTTCGTTTGCGGTGTTAGCGTATTGCTCAGCTTGGTTGAAGTGCTACTACCCTGAATGTTTCTACGCTTCTCTGTTGAATAGCCAACCCATGGGCTTTTATAGCCCCTCACAGTTGGTACAAGACGCACAACGGCACAATGTGGTGATACTTCCGGTATGTGTGAACACCTCACAAGACAACCACATAGTCGTTGAACATCAGAATGGTTTAGCGATTCGCTTAGGACTGCGACAAATCAAAGGATTCAGCGAGCATGGGATTCAAAGCGTGCTCGCCAATCGTCCACCATCCGGTTATCGCCACCCTAGCCAGGTGAAACAGTTATCGATGAATAAGAAAGACATCGAGCTACTGGCATCAGCCAATGCGCTACATAACGTTTCTGGTGACCGTTTCCAGACTCGCTGGGCGATCATGGATTCCGCTTCTGATTTACCTCTGTTTAGCCAAGCCTATGACGATGCTGAGGCAGGGCATGACGAACATGTACTGCACAAGCCCAACGAGATGCAAGATCTACTCGAAGACTTCACCAGTGTCGGAATTTCATTGAACAAGCACCCCATCACTTTGCTCGAAGAAGCGGGACGATTAGGTCGATTCACACACATGAAAGATTTAATACAGCAAAGACACAAATCTATGGTCACCGTTGTCGGATTAGTCACAGGCAAACAATCTCCCGGAACCGCGGCAGGTGTCACCTTTGTCACGCTAGAAGATAGCACTGGTAATATTAATGTCGTGGTATGGGGAGCAACCGCACGCGCTCAACAGCAAGCTTATCTCACAGCCAAGGCGTTAAAAGTACAAGGGATATTAGAAAAAGAAGGTGAAGTCGTGCATGTTATCGCGGGAAAACTTATCGATATTACCGATGAAATTGTTGGCTTGAAAACCAAATCTCGGGATTTTCATTAACTAAGTACTAACTGTGCTCAATCGGTCATTGGCTAAAGAAACGAAAGAAAGAGAAACGAAAAAGGGAAGCATCCGCTTCCCTTCAATTCCATTGTTGAGTTATGACTCAACTTCAGCTTCCGTACGTCTTTTCTTAAATTCCCTATACAGTAATAAGCTCAAAGTCATGACGACTTTAGACGTTAACCATATCATTAAGAGGAACTACCTTAGATTGTGTGTGAAAAGTTACGCTAGTAGTTGAGCATATTTCGTTAAGAAAAATATGCTGCGTGAATATTAGCAAACGTTTTCTATAAGGTCACTCAAAACAAACCGTACAGCAGCATTAATTACAAAATCTGACGCATTCGCTCTTGAGTCACTTCAACCAAGAGGTCTGGCTGGAACTTAGAAATAAAGCGGTTACACCCTACTTTCTCAACCATAGCTTCATTAAAACTTCCACTTAATGAAGTATTTAGCGTAATGAATAGGTCATGCATTCTTGGGTCAGTACGTACTTCGTGTGTC
The DNA here is from genome assembly GCF_015163615.1 of Vibrio sp. OPT18. Taxonomy (NCBI): domain Bacteria; kingdom Pseudomonadati; phylum Pseudomonadota; class Gammaproteobacteria; order Vibrionales; family Vibrionaceae; genus Vibrio; species Vibrio sp. OPT18. The sequence goes on along the minus strand of NZ_JADDYK010000028.1, from coordinate 225,066 downwards.
AGCTTATAGCCGTCCATTTCAGGCATTTCAGCATCGGTGATCATCAACAATATTTCTTGATTGATGTCTTTGCCTTCATCACACCAGCCCTTAAGTAAGGTCAGTGCTTCTAAGCCATCACAACACTCAATAATGTTCAAACCCAGCTGTGACAAGGTACCTTTGATCTGGTTACGCGCTGTTGAAGAGTCATCAACGATAAGCACGTTACGTCCAATCATCTCCTGAGCTAATTGTTCATCCAAGACGCCTTCAGAGATCGAGACATCGTAATCAATAATCTCAGCCAACACTTTCTCAACATCGATGATCTCGACAATCTTGTGCTGCTCTTCTTCTTGAATATGCGTGATAGCGGTTAGGTAATTTGCACGGCCTGTTGTCTTTGGCGGCGGCTGGATTTCTGTCCATGTCGTGTTCACGATATTACGAACTTGCCCAACCAAGAAACCTTGTACGGTTCGGTTGTATTCCGTAATGATCAGGTTGCTCTCTTGAGATTCCGCACGAGATGGCGGAAAACCAATGGCACTACGCAAATCAATAACAGGCACCGATTCACCACGTAAAGACGCAACACCCGTAATATGATGATGAGAGCCCGGTAAGCGAGTGAGTACTGGCACTTTGAGGACTTCTTTCACTTTAAATACGTTAATCGCAAATAGTTGACGACTATTTAAGCTGAATAACAAGAGTTCCAGACGGTTTTCACCGACCAGTTTGGTTCTCTGATCAACCGAATTTAAAACGCCAGACATACAACACCTTAGTGACAAATAATAACTGTGGCTACAATAGCCTACTTCAATAGGTTAAAGCAAAGCGCCAATGCACAGAATGCTTAAACTAAGTACAACAAATGATGTTATACAAAGCTTAAGTACATGGAAAGGTTCAGGGTAAGGCTACAAGACGAGAAAAAGGGGTTAACCTTCAATAACTTTCATTAACAGTTGGCCATCGTATAAGGCCTGCTTGATGAGCGCAGCACCTGGCATGGTTGCCTGCTTATAAAAACGAGATTCCACCAGCTCTAAGTCTTTATGGTAAACCGATAGACTCTGCTCTTCGATACACTTTTGAATCGCCGGGTATAACACGCTCTTCGCCTGATTGATAACACCACCCACCAAGATTTTCTCTGGGTTGAATAGGTTAATCACAATCGCAATCGCAGAACCTAAATAACGACCTAACTGTTCAATCACTTCGACAGCCAGCGGATCCCCATCAGCAGCGGCAGCACAGATCTGTTCAATAGTGACGTCTTCAAAAACCGTTAGCGTTGATTCTTCACCATTTGCCAGTCGCTCTTTGACTTGCTCACGGATTGCCTGAGAACTCGCCACCGTTTCTAAACAGCCTCGATTTCCACAGTGACAAAGCTTGCCTTCCTTATCGATCTGGATATGCCCCAACTCACCGATGTTACCGTGACGTCCTTGCAGAACGCGACCATCAAGAATGATCCCGGCACCTAAACCGTGGTGAATCGAGATAAGAACAGAGTTGTCGTTGTCTTGTGAGTTACCAAACAGCTTCTCTGCTAATGCCCACGCTCGGGTATCATTGGCAATAAAAACTGGCAAACCGGTTTCTTTGTAGATCTCCGGCCCCAACGCTAAGTTTTCAACGTTGTAGTGCGGCATCTGCAACACAATACCTTGTTCTGAATTCACCAGACCTGGCAGTGTGATAGCGATACTCGTCACCCTGTCGAGTTGCTCGGCATAGGTTTGGAAGAACTCATCAATTTCATGGAGAAGACGCGCAAGCACATCGTCTTGATCACGTTCATGGATATCAATCTTGGTATCGATAAGCACGTCACCGCCCAATTCATGGAGCGCGATCGTCAAGTATCCACGACCAAGACGCATCGACAAAAATTGCCAACCTTCGTTATTGGTTTGCAGACCGACAGCAGGACGCCCACGAGTAGTGGCTTCTTGAACCGTCGTTTCGTGAATAAGGTGAGCTTCAATGAGTTCACGGGTAATTTTAGTAATACTCGCCGGAGCCAACTCACTTTGCTTGGACAGATCGATACGAGAAATAGGACCTTTAAGGTCAATTAGTTTATATACACGACCAGCATTGACCTGTTTGATATGATCAATATGGCCCGGTTGAGCCATGTACATTTTACGCTCCAGAAATCATCAACGAGGTAATTTTTTTACTTTGCGAAGTAATTGTGAAGTCACTTGGTATATCGCCGTGACCAGTATCACGTATATACATGAATCTTTGTGTATCGAGTCAAATAGTTCGAGGAAAATTAACACCCACATCGATAATTTGCGACTTAATTTTCAGAATAAAACATCGCATTTGAGCCCTGAATTCAATAATTAAAGGCAAATCAAGAAATATCCTCCTAGCTCCCAATAAATTATCAATTAATGCATATACTTAATTAAGGCGCGTTGACCTTTCGTGGTTAAATTTTGTTCGAGATAAAAGCGTTTTAATCGCGGCGAGGGAGAAGTAGCCTAGCATTCTAAGCAAATCTCCCTCAACAAAGAGTAAAACGCTTTTAGCCGAACCCTTCGGGCAGCGTTTGCTGGTCATTTCTACTACGTTATCGGCTTCTCATGTAGGCTAGCTACACATCAAAGCCTCTGCCTTGTATAAATACCCAGCAACTCGCTGCAAAAATCAGCTCGAAAGATCAACACGCCCTAGTCTTTTAAAAGATTACTTGGCCTCACTCTAGGAGTATTCATGACAGCCGAATTAAGAAAAACGAAAATCGTCACAACGCTTGGCCCTTCTACTGATAAAGGTAACGTGCTTGAAGAGATCATCAAAGCCGGTGCCAATATCGTTCGTATGAACTTCTCTCACGGCAGCAGCGACGACCATATACAACGCGCAGAAAAAGTCAGAGCAATAGCCAAAAGACACGGCACTCAAATCGCTATTCTCGGAGACTTACAAGGTCCCAAGATTCGTGTGTCGACATTCAAAGATGGCAAAATCCAACTTGCCGTAGGCGACCTGTTCACTCTCGATAGCAGCCTAGGTTTAGGTGAAGGCAATCAAGAAGCCGTTGGCCTTGATTACAAAGAACTGCCTAACGACGTATCCGCCGGCGATATCCTGTTGCTTGACGATGGTCGTGTTCAACTCAAAGTAACCAAAGTGGAAGGCTGTCGCGTTCATACCGAAGTCATCATTGGCGGCCCACTCTCAAATAACAAAGGCATCAACAAAAAAGGTGGCGGCCTTTCCGCAGAAGCGCTAACAGAAAAAGACAAGCGCGACATCGTCACCGCCGCACAAATCAAAGTGGATTACCTAGCGGTGTCTTTCCCTCGTAATGGTGAAGACATGCACTATGCTCGCCAGCTTGCACGAGAAGCAGGCTTAGAAGCTCACCTCGTCGCAAAAGTCGAGCGAGCAGAGACAGTCGCTACTGTTGAGAACATGGATGACATCATAATGGCCTCAGATGTGGTCATGGTGGCTCGTGGTGACCTCGGAGTAGAAATTGGCGACCCTGAGTTAGTCGGAGTGCAAAAACAGCTTATACGCCGTGCTAGAGCGCTTAACAGAACAGTCATCACCGCAACTCAGATGATGGAATCAATGATTTCAGCGCCAATGCCAACCCGTGCCGAAGTCATGGACGTTGCCAACGCCGTACTCGATGGAACCGATGCTGTGATGCTGTCTGGTGAAACTGCAGCTGGTGACTACCCAGTCGAGACAGTAAAATCGATGGCTGAAGTCTGTATTGGTGCGGAAAAAATGGCAGGCATTAATAACCAATCCAATTACCGTATTGACCGCACCTTTGTAACCGCCGAAGAAACCGTTTCGATGGCGACCATCTACTCTGCAAACCATATGGAAGGCATTAAAGGCGTTGTCACTCTCACCGAGTCAGGCCGCACTGCACTGATGATGTCTCGCCTAAGTGCTGACATGCCTATCTACGCGCTGTCTCGGAACGAAGGAACACTTAATCGCTGTACCTTATACCGAGGTGTAACACCTATCTACTTCGAAACAGAAGCCGAAGACAGCTTTGACATTGCACTATCTACACTCACTTGCCTGAAAGAGAAAGGACACCTTAAGTTTGGCGACCTAGTGATCGTCACTCAAGGCGACATTATGGATGTAGCAGGGTCAACCAACTGTATGAGAATCTTGCCTGTCACCTAATATTTGACCTTAAGGCGAAACGATTTGCCTTTCCTCAAAAACCAAAAAGGGTTATCGAACCAAGTTCAATAACCCTTTTTCATTTCAGAACACAATTCACTACAACCTGCTTAAGCAGCATAACGAGATCACAGCATGCTAGCTCATCAACTTCGAAAATTACTTGCCCGCAGCAATGGTGGCTAACTGTGGCATATGAGAATTGCGAGCGTTCTCCGTTGAGGTATAGGTTTCTACAAATCGGTAACCGGCTTCTAAGCCCAATTCGTAATCGTGCAACAAGTCTTCTTTGTCGCTCATTAATGAACTCGATTTTAGCGGCTGACTTGGCGCGATCTGAACCACAAACGCGTCGTCTGGTGGCGAGTTCAAAAAATCCTGAGTCAATGAGTAGGTCTGATAATGCACCATCAGCATATCAGCCAAGCCTGAATCAAACTTATCCCCGATTAAATGACTTAAGCGATAAATATCATCTGCACCAAATAGCCAGCGACCACCGTTCAGCAGGTCTAAATGCCCACGGTCACGCTTCTGCTCTTTTGAGCGCATAATTTGTTGTTGGAAGAAAGAGGTCCAGTCGGTTTTCCACTGTTCCACTTTTTGTTGCCAGTGGCCTTGAACACTGTCGAAAGATTCGCGGAACCACTCCAGTTCTTCGGCAGAGATTGGTTTAGGCGCTTTGACTGAAGATCCCTTGACTGGTGCTTCAACCAAATGGGTATTACCTTCCTCCACCACTGGCTCAGTACGAATCACCACAATAGAACGAGCTTGTCTTCGCCACGCTTCCTGAACTGGAATACATGCCGATACACCACCGTCCACATACGCACTGTCACCAATAAAGACTTCATCATTGTACAAACGAGGAATGGCGCAGGTGGCAATCATCACCTTGTACCAATCTTCACCCAATAATGGGAAGTAGTGGTCTCGTAAGTCTTTGGAATCCGTTACAGCCGCATAGAAGTGGCGATCGCCTAGCGTTTGCCGCCCTAAATCCAGATCGAGCTTATATGGGTAAGCCATAATTTGTTCTAGCGCCCATTCTAATCCTAGGTTCTTTCTGTGTCGTATATAGGAAAAGAGATTGAAGAACTCTGGTGAGGTTGTGAGGTCGAGAACAAAAGAACGGCCAAGGCCTTTATCACGGCACAGATAAGCACATAAGTTGAGAGCACCTGCTGAGGTACCAAAAAATTCGTCGAAGGGGTCAAAATTTGAGAGAAGAAAGGCATCCAGCACTCCAGAAGTAAAAATACTTCTCTGTCCGCCACCTTGAGCGACCAGTGCTGTTTTTCCAGCAATAAACTTAGCGTAATAATCCAAGTCTATTGCTGTATCAATATTGGTTATAATCCCACTATTCATTATTCCCTGAGTATCAAAACTCAGCCTCGCAATAGATGGTATTAACTACCAATCGCAATAAAGCCAAATGAAAGAATGATCATGTAGATAAACACGGTAATTTGTAGGGCATTTTTCAGATTATGGTCCATAGACACCTCTGGCTTATTATTAATTTGTCGAGTCTCTATTTAAGTACTATCAGGTGTGTGAAGTATCTTCAAGAATCGTCGAAATTAGTCGCACAATATTGATGTAACCATCACAATTAGTATGTGTATGGATAAGGATATACTCATGAATAACAAAGCAAATATGATGGCACTGATTACGCTTCTCTCCGTTTCAAGCGCGTATGCTTCGCCGGAGATCATCATTACACCTATGGTAGGTTATACCGGCGGTGGCAGTGTCGAAGACCAGGACGGTAAAACCTATGACATGAAAGGCTCTGAAAATTACACCTTCGCCATTGAAACGCCACTTGAAAAAGGACGCATCGGCTTCTTCTACTCCAATCAGAGCTCGGAATTAGAAACGCTCAACCTAAGCTCCTCCATCCAATACCTACACCTTCAAAGCAGCATCTACTACCCTGCTTCGCCTGTGTTGTCGGGTTATCTAGGGTTAGGCCTGGGTGCTTCTTACGTCGACGTAGACTGGGCAAAAGATAAGTATGGATTCTCAACTTCTATCTTTGGCGGCTTAGAGTACAAATTTAGCGACCGATTAGCGTTGAACACACAAGTACGTTGGTTAGGCACGGTTGTCGACAACGATACCTCCGGTGTTTGTAACATCCCAAGTAACGGGCAGGAGTGCATCATTCGCTTTGATACCGACTGGATGAACCAATTCCAAGCCAATGTCGGACTGAGTTTTACTTTCTAAGCGGCTCAATGAAGCAAAAATATAAGATCGGCCCAAACGAAAAAACCAGCTAAATGCTGGTTTTTTTCATTATTAAAACGGTTTTAGTTCAGGTTAGAACTTATAGGTAACACCTAAAGCGCCGCCCACTTGCAACTCAACACCTTTATACATGTCGAGTTCAGGGTGAACTTGAGCGTAAGCATTCCAACCTTCGTAGAAATTCACTTTCACGCCTAATGGCAAGCGTAAGCCAAAGTCGTCATTCCATTCAGCCCAAGCACCAGCACCAACGTACCAGCTCAACGGAGCTTCAGTCTCGAACTGACCACGCTTCAAAATGTAATCAAAGGCAGCGCCGTCATTGCCAATCGTAGCACGGTATTTCTGATCAAATTCCACAACGACACTTAGGTCTTGGTCAATGGCAAGTCCAACTTCCAAAGCTGGAGCTTCAGAAGCGTGAGCAAACGAGGCTCCGCTGCAGCACATAAGGCCGATCAAGTAACGATGTTTCATAATATTCTCAGACTGTGTTTAAAAGCGGTAGTTTACTGGAATAATAACGAAAGGTGTCATCGCTGGGTAAAAGATAAAAGACACGAAAAATTTAAGAGCAACCATCAACTGATCGAGTTGAATGATAAGTATCTGAGTTAATGGAGATTAAGCACAATAGATCTTTCATAGAGCAGAAAACAAAAAAGGAGGCCTTTCAGCCTCCTTTCAATTTATTGAATCAGAGAATTAACCGTTGTTACGGATCCACTCATCCATGTCTGTCTTAAGGTTGTCAGACTTAGTACCGAAGATAGCTTGTACGCCACCAGCAACTACAACAACACCTGCAGCGCCTAGTTTCTTCAGTTTGTCTTGGTCAACAACTGCTGTATCAGCAACTGCAACACGTAGACGAGTAATACAAGCGTCAAGACCAGTGATGTTCGCTTTGCCACCGAATGCAGCAACTAGCTCACCAGCAAGTTCAGAACCAGTCGCAACTGACTCTTCTTCAGTCTCGTCTTCACGGCCTGGAGTTTTAAGGTCTAGAGCTTTAATCACAGTGCGGAATACGATGTAGTAAATTGCAGCGTAAGCAATACCACATACAACCATTAGGCCCATCTTAGACGCGTTGCCAGATAGAACTAGGAAGTCGATTAGACCGTGTGAGAAAGATGTACCGTGTACAAAACCTAGAGTGTTCGCAAGAACGTATGCAGAACCAGCTAGTAGAGCGTGGATTGCGTACAGTACTGGAGCAACGAATAGGAAAGAGAATTCGATTGGTTCAGTGATACCCGTTAGGAATGAAGTCAACGCAGCAGAAGCCATGATGCCCATTACTTTAGCGCGGTTTTCAGGCTTAGCTGAGTGTGCAATCGCGATTGCAGCAGCAGGTAGACCGAACATCTTGAACATGTAACCACCAGCTAGCTGACCGAAGCCATTGCCCGCTGCACGAGATGCGTCATCAGCAACTAGGTAACAAGTAAGAACACCGTTTTGAGTTTCGCCAGCAGCGTTTACACAAGTACCAGCTTCAAAGAAGAAAGGTACGTTCCAAACGTGGTGAAGACCAAATGGAATTAGAGAACGCTCAACGATACCGTAGATACCAAACGCCACTTGTGGGTTTTGGTGAGCAGCCCAATCAGAGAACGCAGAGATAGCGCCGCCAACTGGTGGCCATACTACAGATAGTAGGATTGCTAGACCAATCGCAGAGAAACCTGTGATGATTGGCACAGCACGCTTACCAGCGAAGAAGCCAAGGTACTCTGGTAGTTGAATACGGAAGAAACGGTTGAATGCCCAAGCAGCAACACCACCGACTAGGATACCACCTAGTACACCAGTATCGATTTTATCAACGCCCATTACACCAGCCATTACGCCAAGTGTAGCAGTCATGATGCCGTAACCAACGATAGCAGCTAGACCCGCTACACCATCGTTGTTAGTAAAGCCAAGTGCAACACCTACTGCGAACAGTAGTGCCATTTGACCGAATACTGAACCACCAGCTTGTTCCATTAAGTTTGAAACGATTTCTGGAATGAAAGGAAGATCTGCTGCACCGACACCTAGCAAAATACCCGCAACTGGTAAAACTGATACTGGAAGCATCAGAGACTTACCAACTTTCTGCAGGCTAGCAAAAAGGTTCTTAAACATGTTTATGCTCCTGATAAAGATAAAATAATTATAATGGGTTCTAACGGCACACCCCCGTAGCCTATATGTTAGCACCCTGCGAAAATGTAACCATGTATTGCATTATATTTTCTGCCGCTAAATATATATTGATGGGGAACTAACTTTCTAGTCACTTACGAAATTTAGTTTCAAAACACGTCTTGGATCACATGTCAAATCTAGAAATGCAATCCTTTACAAGCATTTAATTGATTGAAATATATAAGTATTTTTCAAGAGTCCTATTATTTTACTGGGTAAATAAAATAGGAGCGAATGTTATTTTTAGTAACAAAATTACAAATGTTATAATTAGCGCTCTCAAGTTCAACATAATTCGTAAACATTAAAAAAAAACGTATTTTTGGTGATCAAAAACACAAAAAGGGAGCTTTCGCTCCCTTTTATTTGTTTACTTAGATTTTTATCGCAAAAAAAGTTTTTGGTAATTTTTGGTCGTTTGTTCGGCAACCTCTTTCATCGACACACCTTTTAATTGCGCAATGTAGGCCGCAACTTCAACGACATATGCAGGCTGATTCTGCTTTCCACGATATGGAATAGGTGCCAAGTATGGAGAATCCGTCTCGATCAGCAACCTGTCTAGCGGTAGGTTTTTAACAACTTCTTTAAGTTCTGTAGCCTGCTTAAAGGTCACAATGCCTGAAATTGAGATATAGAAACCTAGTTCCATTGTTGCTTCTGCGAACGCTTGATCTTCGGTAAAGCAGTGAATCACACCACCACACTTCTCAGCTCCGCCATCACGTAAAATAGCTAACGTGTCTTCACGTGCGTTACGAGTGTGAATGATCAAAGGTTTATTCAGTTCAACGGCCAACTCAACGTGCTGCTTAAATCGTAACTGTTGCAGCTCTGCCGTCTCTGGTTGGTAGTGATAATCCAAACCTGTCTCACCAATCGCCACAACCTTAGGGTTGCTCGCGTACTCACGCATTGTCTCTAGGCTGAAATCACTTTCAACATCGAGAGGGTGAACGCCACAAGAAGCTTTAACGTTATCAAACGGCGAGATCATCTCGAGCATGTTTTCAAACGAATCTAGTGTCACACCGACAGAAAGCAGTTGGTTTACGTTAGCAGCTTTCGCCTTGTTAACCACATCTTCTACGCTGCTGTGTAAATCTTGGTAATCCAGTTTGTCTAAATGACAGTGGGAATCTACGAACATGTTTCCTCGCAAGTGGCTATCAGCCAATTCATTATGAGTAGCTCCGTATTGAGCCCAGGGTGTTGCTTTAACTGCTCAATCAATATCAGCAGTTTATTCGATGCTGCATAAGCACTTTGATAAGACATCACCTCACACAGTGCTTTCGCACTCGGAGTGAAAGCCTGATTCGCCAAACCAAAATGCAGCTTCTGTACATCTGACAATAGATGCCAAAGCCAGCCAAGTTGAATCAAAGGGTCTTTGCTAAGCTCTGTAGAGAACTTTAGCATGTCAGGTTGAGTGCCTTTTATCACATTCACAAAACCATCGAGCGCTTTTGTTGAGGCTTCAACGCCACCTTGCTCAAACATCGCTTTTGCTTTTAAAGGCGCGTTGTCATTGAGTGCTAAAATATACTGCGGTACCGCTTTGCCCACTTCACTATCTAACCACGCCGATGCTGTCTCCAACTGCGGGCTAACCACATTGAATTGCTGACAACGGCTAATAATCGTTGGCATTAAGCGATTGCTGTTGCGAGTAGACAGAATGAAGATGCACTTGCTTGATGGCTCTTCCAGAGTTTTCAATAGTGCGTTGGAAGCCGATTCGTTCATTGCTTCAGCAGGATTAAGCAAAATAACGCGCAAACCACCTAACTGAGAAGACTCTTGAGCCCAGCGGTTACTGGCACGCACTTGATCAACCGTGATCGACTTACCTTCTTTCTCTGGTGAGATCACATGAAAATCAGGATGACTGCCCGACTTCATTAACTCACAGCTGTGGCAGAACCCGCAAGACTCGCTTTCATAGTTAGTGCACATCAATGCGTCGGTAAGTTGGCTAATCAACGCATCAACGCCGAGCCCTTCCGGTGCATTAACAATCACAGAGTTAGGAAAACGCTCCGCATCGAGACTTTTTTTCCACTCACTCCATACCGGTGTGAGCCAAGAATACACTTCAGCCATGACTACCTACTGTTTGTCGAGCCAAGCAGTTAGCGCGACTTTAATATCAGCGGCTACTTGCTCAATTTCTTGCTGCGCGTTAATCACAAGTACAGAATCATCTTGTTCTGCAATTTCTAGATAGCGCTCACGCGTGCGGTCGAAAAATGAGATGTCCATCTTTTCAATTCTATCAAGCTCACCACGGCCTCTAGCACGTTCTAGCCCTACTCTAGGGTCTAGGTCCAAATATAGCGTTAGATCGGGTTTAAAGCCGCCTAGCGTGGTTGATTTCAGTGATTCCATAGTCGTGCGCGCGATCTGGCGACCACCACCTTGGTATGCCTGTGAAGACATATCATGACGATCACCCAATACCCATTGACCACTATCGAGTGCGGGCTTGATGACGTTCTCGACTAATTGAACACGTGCTGCGTACATCAGCAGCAATTCAGTCATGTCTTGAAGCTTCTCGCCTTCGTGCTCTTCTTTAACCAATGAGCGCATCTTTTCAGCTAAGACCGTACCACCCGGCTCGCGAGTATTAACAATATCCTCAACACCCGATGCTTTTAATGTCTCAACGATGGCATTGATTGCTGTGCTTTTGCCAGCGCCTTCAAGGCCTTCAACCACGATAAATTTCGACTGATTCATAATTATTTCTTTATCTGTTTTTTCTTAATTGCTTTAAGTAAGCTCGCACTGCACGGTTATGCTCAGTCAAACTCTTTGAAAATACGTGACCGCCTGTTCCACTCGCAACGAAATACAAGTAGTTGCTCTTCTCTGGATTCAACGCCGCGTTGATAGATGCTTTGCCTGCCATGGCGATAGGTGTCGGTGGCAAGCCACTCATTGTATAGGTGTTGTATGGTGTTGGCGTGCGTAAGTCTTTCTTACGGATATTGCCATCGTAGCTATCACCCATGCCATAGATAACCGTTGGGTCAGTTTGCAAACGCATACGCTTGTTCAGACGGTTAACAAACACAGAAGAAACACGCTCACGTTCTGACGCAACAGCGGTCTCTTTCTCAATGATAGACGCAAGAATTAACGCTTCGTATGGCGATTTAAGAGGAAGTTTATCCGCTCGATTTTCCCACTCTTCATTCACCACGCTCATTAGGTCTCGATGCGCGCGCTTCAACAAATCTAAATCCGTTGTGCCGTAGGTGTAGTGATACGTTTCTGCTAAGAAGAGACCTTCTAGCTTTTCGTTTTCAATACCTAGCTTTTCAGCGATCTCTTTTTCAGAGACACCATCCAACGTCTGTTGAATAAATTCGTTGTCTTTTAGCTGAACAAGCCATTCGTCAAAACGACTGCCTTCTACAAAGGTAATGGTAAACTGGTGTTCTTTCCCTTCTACAAGCACCTGTAGCGCCTGCTCTAAGGTTAAACCCGGTTCAAGCAGGAAAGTACCCGCTTTAACGTCTACAAGCTCAGGATGTAACTTACGGATTAATTTCTCGTAAGGAGAAGCCTCAAAAAGCCCCTCGTTAATCAACTGGGCTAGAACGCGGTTAAAGCTGCTACCTGAAGCAACAGTCACGACTTGTGGTTTTTCTAATTGAATAACTTGTTTCAGGTTATCTTGTGCTTGGTTGTAAACATAAAAACCAGCAGCACCGGCTGCGATTAAGCACAAGATAATAAAAATAAATAACTTTTTGATCACGAGTTTAGTTGTCCTTGAAGGCTACGAGTAACGGTTCCAATGTTAAATTGGGTATCACTAATACGGGTAACTGGGGCAACCCCTAAGATGGAGTTGGTCATGAAAACCTCATCAGCTTGCATGAGTTGAGATAAGCAGTAGTCACTAATTGTAACGGAAAGTTCAGCTTGATTCAGCGCGGTTAACACTTGCTTACGCATAACCCCCGCGACACCACTTTGAGTGAGTTGAGGTGTGTATATCGCCTGACCTTTTCGCCAAAAAAGATTGGCCATGGTGGTTTCAATCACATTGCCCGATATATCAAGAACCACACCATCCACTTCATTAGCCTGATCCATTTCATCTTTCATCAAAATCTGCTCAAGACGATTATTGTGCTTATGGCCAGCCAGTAGTGGGCTCAAACCTAGCGCTTGATGACAGATACCGAGTTCAACACCGGAGTCTTGCCACGCTGAATAATGACTTGGGTAATCAAAGGTACTGATGGTGATTGTCGGCTTAGCGATATTCTTGGTACTGTAGCCTCGCCCACCTGCGCCCCGGCTAACGTGCAGCTTGATCCCTGCTTTTTGATTATGAGGCTTGTTTGCGTTATCGAGCTTCTTTGAACCATCAAGGTTCTTTTTGCCATGAAGAGCGCTATGTTGAATGTGTTGAAGTGCAGTATCGAGCCAAAGACTAACAACATCCCAATCAAGAGCAGAAATGCGCAGCGCTTTAAGGCATTCGTCGACACGATGCTGATGATCGTGAAAATGTTGTATCTCACCATCACTCACGAGCATCGTCGTAAAACAGCCGTCTCCGTACTGAAACGAGCGATCCAAAATATCGACAGTTTGCTGGCTTTCTCCATCAACCCAAAACATGTTTTTCCCCATAAAAAGAAACGGCTCAATGCTAAAGCATCAAGCCGTTTAAAAACAAGTCTAATTGTGACTATCTACGAGTGTTTACGTCTTTAATAAGATGATTAAATCTTTTTGAAGATCAAACAGCCGTTTGTACCACCGAAACCGAATGAGTTACATGCAGCATATTCCATGTTGCTAACTTCACGCGCAGTGTGAGGTACTAAGTCAATATCTAAGCCTTCTTCAGGATCATCTAGGTTGATTGTTGGTGGAACAATTTGGTCAACCAGAGACATTGCCGTGATGATAGCTTCAGCAGAACCAGCAGCACCTAGAAGGTGGCCTGTCATTGATTTCGTAGAAGAAACCAATACTTGCTTGCTGCCTGCTTCGCCAAGAGCACGCTTGATGCCCTTAACTTCCGCTACGTCACCTGCAGGAGTCGAAGTACCGTGTGCGTTTACATAACCGATTTGTTCACCAGTAATGCCAGCATCACGCATAGCCGCTTCCATTGCTAGTGCGCCACCTGAGCCATCTTCACTTGGAGATGTCATGTGGTAAGCGTCACCCGACATACCGAAGCCAACTAGCTCACAGTAAATCTTAGCGCCACGAGCTTTCGCATGTTCGTACTCTTCAAGAACCATCATGCCTGCACCGTCACCAAGAACGAAGCCATCACGGCCTTTGTCCCATGGACGAGAAGCTTTTTGAGGCTCATCGTTACGAGTAGAAAGTGCTTTAGCCGCACCAAAACCGCCCATACCTAGTGGCGTTGATGCTTTTTCAGCACCACCCGCTAGCATTGCGTCAGCATCGCCGTATGCAATCATACGAGCCGCGTGACCAATGTTATGTAGGCCAGTCGTACATGCAGTAGAAATCGCGATGTTTGGACCGCGTAGGCCACGCATGATAGACATGTGACCAGCAATCATATTCACGATCGTCGATGGTACGAAGAACGGGCTGATCTTACGAGGGCCTTTTTCAGTTAGAGCTTGGTGACCGGCTTCGATCAAACCAAGACCACCAATACCAGAACCGATAGCAACACCCACACGTGGAGCGTTTTCTTCAGTAATAGTTAGGGCTGAATCATCTAAAGCTTGAATACCTGCTGCGACGCCGTACTGGATGAACAAGTCCATCTTACGAGCATCTTTTTTAGTCATATACTCTTCGCAGTTAAAGTCTTTAACTAGACCTGCAAAACGAGTTGAGAAATTGGTTGCATCAAAATGATCGATATTAACGATACCACTTTGACCAGCTAGCAGGGCTTTCCAAGAAGATTCTACAGTGTTGCCTACCGGTGACAACATACCCATGCCAGTGACAACTACACGACGCTTGGACACGATTTTACACTCCGGGGATTGAGGTGATTTAAGATGAGGATAGATGAGTTAGATAAAACACAGGCGGTCGAGGTGACCGCCTGGGAGAGATTATTACTGAGCGCTAGTTACGTAATCGATAGCTGCTTGAACAGTAGTAATTTTCTCAGCTTCTTCATCTGGGATTTCAGTGTCGAATTCTTCTTCTAGAGCCATTACTAGCTCTACTGTGTCTAGAGAATCTGCACCTAGGTCATCAACGAAAGAAGCTTCGTTTTTAACTTCAGCTTCGTCTACACCTAGCTGTTCAACAATGATTTTCTTTACGCGTTCTTCGAGGTTGCTCATTTTTTCTTTTCCTTTACAGAGTTCGCTTTATGCGATGTTTTCCGTAGTTTATTCAATCTATTGAAAGTTGCAAGGTCAACTTTTCTGGTCAAACCACAATTTTCACGATTTTAACCGAAATTACGTATGATCTTGACTTAAATCATGCACAAATGTTGCACATAATTTACACCATGTACATACCGCCATTGACGTGAAGTGTTTCACCTGTGATATAAGCTGCCGCAGGTGACGCCAAAAATACCACAGCTTCAGCGATTTCGCGAGGGTCACCTAGTCGACCTGCTGGTACATTCGCCAAAGTTGCTGCACGTTGGTCATCATTTAGCGCTTTAGTCATGTCAGTTTCGATGAAACCAGGAGCTACAGTGTTCACTGTAACGCCACGAGACGCAACTTCACGAGCCATTGATTTAGTAAAACCAATTACGCCTGCTTTTGCAGCTGCGTAGTTAGCTTGACCAGCGTTACCCATAGTACCTACTACAGAACCAACGTTTACGATACGGCCTTGACGCTTCTTCATCATGCCACGCAATACAGCTTTAGACATGCGGAAGATAGGCGTAAGGTTAGTATCGATGATGTCATTCCATTCGTCGTCTTTCATACGCATCAGTAGGTTATCACGAGTGATACCTGCGTTGTTAACTAGAATGTCAATCGCACCGAATTCATCGTTGATGGTTTTCAGTGTAGCAGCAATTGAGTCAGTATCCGTTACATTAAGAGCAAGACCTTTACCGTTCTCACCAAGGTACTCGCTGATTGCAGCTGCGCCGCCTTCAGATGTCGCAGTACCGATAACTTTAGCACCACGCTCAACTAAAAGTTCAGCGATTGCACGACCGATGCCACGGCTTGCGCCTGTAACTAGTGCAACTTTGCCTTCTAAATTCATCATAACTTCTCTATTAAGTGGTTATTTACTTAGCAGCTTCTAGTGATGCAGTATCATTAACTGCAGCAGCTGTCATAGTTTTTACGATTCGTTTTGTTAGACCAGTAAGAACTTTACCAGGGCCTAATTCAAGTAGCTTCTCAACGCCTTGCTCATTCATCGCTTGTACACCTTCAGTCCAACGAACTGGGCTATATAGCTGACGAACAAGTGCGTTTTTAATTTTTGCAGGATCTGTTTCAGCAATAACATCAACGTTATTGATAACAGGCAATGCTGGCGTGTTGAACTCTAGAGCTTCTAGAGCCACCGCTAGTTTGTCTGCTGCTGGCTTCATCAGTGCACAGTGAGACGGCACAGAAACAGGTAACGGAAGTGCACGCTTAGCGCCCGCTTCTTTACACAGTGCACCAGCACGCTCTACTGCCGCTTTGTTACCCGCGATAACAACTTGGCCAGGAGAGTTAAAGTTAACTGGAGACACAACTTCGTCTTGCGCAGCTTCTTCACACGCTTTAGCAATCGCTTCATCGTCTAGACCGATGATCGCGTACATTGCGCCAACGCCTGCAGGAACTGCTTCTTGCATCAATTGACCACGCAATTCAACCAGCTTGATCGCTTCTTTAAAGTCGATAACGCCAGCACATACAAGTGCAGAGTACTCGCCTAGGCTGTGACCTGCTAGATTTACAGGTTGCTCTAGGCCAAGCTCTTGCCATACACGCCAAATTGCAACAGACGCTGTTAGTAGAGCCGGTTGAGTGCGAAAAGTTTCATTTAGATTTTCTACTGGACCATCTTGAACCAATGCCCATAGATCGTAACCAAGAGCTTCTGAAGCTTCAGCAAATGTCTGTTTTACAACATCATACTGTTCGCCTAGGTCAGCAAGCATACCGATAGCTTGAGAGCCTTGGCCTGGGAATACGATAGCAAACTTGCTCATTGTAATTTTCCTTTAAGCAAAGCAAAAAATTGAATAAGGCACATAAGTTATGTGCCTTGTTTGTTGATTATCGCTTGGGGTTAGAATTTAACTAACGCAGAACCCCAAGTGAAGCCGCCGCCAAATGCTTCAAGTAGAAGCGTTTGACCACGTTTAATTCGCCCGTCGCGAACAGCCTCATCTAGGGCCGTTGGTACGGTCGCTGCTGAAGTGTTGCCGTGCTTATCAAGAGTAATCACTACTTGATCAAGCGACATCGTCAGCTTTTTAGCGGTTGCCGAAATAATACGGTAGTTCGCTTGGTGTGGAACTAACCAATCAAGCTCTGACTTATCCATATTGTTCGCCGCTAATGTGTCTTTAACTAGCTTAGAAAGCTGAGTTACCGCCACTTTAAATACTTCGTTGCCCGCCATGTGCAGCCATTTGTCTGCATCACCGCCACGCTCTGGTACTTCTAAACTTAGAAGCTCACCGTATTTACCGTCAGAGTAAATATGAGTAGACAAAATACCTGGCTCTTCGCTTGCGCCTACAACCACCGCGCCTGCTGCATCACCAAATAAGATGATAGTAGAGCGGTCAGTCGGATCACAGGTTTTTGACAGTGCATCAGCACCAATTACCAAAACGTTCTTACACATGCCAGTCTTGATGTGTTGATCAGCAACAGACAGTGCGTAGACAAAACCAGAACACGCCGCAGCCAAATCAAACGCAGGACAGCCTTTGATACCAAGCTTGCCTTGTACCTGACATGCCGAAGACGGGAATGTGTGGCTACTGCTGGTTGTCGCAACGATGATTAAATCAATCTCTTCTTTGTCGATACCTGCCATTTCAATGGCATTTTCAGCAGCGTAAAACGCCATATCAGCAACGGTTTCGTTTTCCGCTGAAATACGACGCTCTTTAATACCAGTTCTAGCAACGATCCACTCATCGCTAGTCTCTACCATTTTCTCTAAGTCTGCGTTAGTACGCACCTGAGATGGCAAGTAGCTGCCAGTACCTAAAATTTTGCTATACATGAAGACTAATAATGCCTCTCGAGTAAAACCGCTTCCAAACGATCGCTAATGCGGCTGGGGACTTGTCGTTTGACCTCGTGTACTGCTTCACCAATCGCGTTGACGACTGCAGACACATCAGCACTTCCATGACTTTTAATGACAATGCCGCGCAATCCTAACAAACTTGCGCCGTTATACTGGTCGGGGTTCAAGGTTTTTAATTCAGTAAATAGCTCAGAAAACAGCATTCTGGCTATCCAACCCTTTATTGTTGAAGCCATCATGCGCGTTTTTAGCTTATCAATAAAGAGCTGAGCCGTACCTTCGCACGTTTTTAAGCAGACATTGCCCACAAAACCATCACATACGACGACATCAGCAGCATCTTGAAGTAATTGATTACCTTCAATATAGCCTATGAAGTTCACAGACTGTGTATTAGACAACATTTCAGCGCATCGTTTTACAAGGTCATTGCCTTTAATTTCTTCTGCACCGATATTCAAGATAGCGACACGTGGTGCGCGACCTAAATGTTGTTCTGCTAATGCACTGCCCATGACAGCAAACTGAAACAGTGAATCTGCGTCACTAGAAACGTTCGCCCCTAAATCAAGCATCCATGTGCGATTTCCGGATGCAGTAGGCAAAGCTGAAACCAATGCAGGCCTATCAATACCGGGAAGAAGCTTGAGTCTGAAACGGGATAACGCCATCAGTGCGCCAGTGTTACCACCACTCACACAAGCATCAGCCTGTGATTCGGCAACCAGATCGATAGCGGCACGCATAGAGCTACCCTGACTATTACGTAAGGCTAGTGAAGGTTTTTCAGAATTGGAAATGACTCGATCACAATGCTGGATACTCAAACGAGAATCAGGCATTCGACCTAATGAAGATAATTGAGATGTGATCGCGTTTCGATCACCTATTAGAATGACTTTTAGCTCTGGGAAATACGACAGTGCCTGCACGGCGGCAGGCACTGTTACACGAGGACCGAAGTCCCCGCCCATTGCATCAAGCGCAACGGTTAGATTTTGCAAAGGTCAACCTTACTTGTTGATAACCTTTTTGCCGCGGTAGAAACCTTCGGCAGTCACGTTGTGACGTAGGTGAGTTTCACCTGAAGTTGCGTCTACAGAAAGTGCAGCTGTAGTTAGCGCATCGTGTGAACGACGCATGCCACGCATTGAACGTGATTTCTTGCTCTTTTGTACGGCCATTGACCCTACTCCTATGTAAATTCTTAAAGAAGCAATTACTTCTTTAAGCTTTTTAAAACATCAAATGGATTCGGCTTTTTGTCTTCCTCAATTTCTTCAGGAAGTTCACCAAACACCAAGTTATTTGAGTTAACGCTACATTTCGCATCGTCGTGCATTGCTATTTGTGGCAATCCAAGGATGAACTCGTCTTCAACTAATTGAATCAGGTCTAACTCACCGTACTCGTTCAGATCTACCAAATCGTACTCTTCCGGTGCTTCCTCTTCACTTTTCTCACTGTAAACAGGAGTATAAGTAAATTGGACATCGCACTCATGTGCGAAAACCTCATTACAACGTTGACACTCTAAATCGACTTCGACGTTAGCTTTACCAGAGATAACGACTAATCGTTGTTCATCAAGCCCAAATGACATTGAGACTTGCGCGTCACGTTTTACGCCTTCAGTTGCTTCAGTTAAACGCTTCAAAAGACTGACCTGAATGATACCATCCATATCGAGTCGTTTTTGAGCCGTTCTTGCCGGATCAACTGTACGCGGTATTTTTTCCTTTTGCATAGGGCGCGAATCTTATCTTCCAAATCGTGTTTAGTCAAAGGAAATGGCAAAAAAAATGTACTTTCCTGCCTTTCCTATTCAGAGCATTATGAATAGCAGGACAAGTTACGTTATCCTGAGATAAATGCTTCCTTGAATTGTAAATTAAAATGAGAAATTACCAACTAGTTTTAGCCTCTACATCACCATTTAGGCAAGAGATCCTCAAAAAACTACAGTTAAGCTTCATTACAGCCAAGCCAGACTGCGATGAAACGCCGCTTCCAGAAGAGACGCCACAACAGTTGGTGATGCGCCTTGCTGAGACCAAAGCTAAGTCTTGTGCTGTGGATCAACCTAGCTTAGTCATTGGTTCTGATCAGGTTTGTGTGATTGATGGAGAGATCATAGGTAAGCCTCATACTCGAGAAAAAGCGATCGAGCAGTTATCTCGTCAAAGCGGCAAGAGCATTACTTTTTATACTGGGCTTTCGGTTTGGAATAACGAAACCAATCAAGCTGACACGCGTCTCGACACTTTTGTTGTGCATTTCCGCGATTTAACCGAGCAGCAAATCATTAGTTATGTAGAGAAAGAACAACCTTATTACTGCGCGGGCAGTTTTATGTGTGAAGGGTTAGGCATCGCTTTATTTAAAGAGATGGAAGGAAAAGATCCAAACACGCTTATCGGTCTACCTCTGATCGATCTGGTCGATATGTTAGAAGCGCAAGGAATGGACGTACTATAACGGATACGCTCTCTTTATTAGAGATTCCCTACTCCTTCCTTCGTCAGTCTAGGGAATGACGGAACACGCAATTTTATCTAATCAGCTAATGATATAGAACGTGATTTTAAAAAGTCGTCACCCTCAAGAGCGAGGAACGAGCGACTTGGGGATCTTCTACAATAGATAAAAACAAAAAAGGTTGACGATATTCGTCAACCTTTCTCATTTATGGATACTGAAGAACAAATTTAGAGGCACTCTATACCTTCGTATCTTGTATCTTGTATCTTCTTAAAGCTTACGTAAACCCGTTAGGGCTTTCTCTAGCCTTCTTTCCATTGGCGCCGAGATATCCATCTTCTCTTCACTACCTGGGTGTGTGAACTTGATGTTTGCTGCATGTAGGAACAGACGATCAAGACCAACCTTGCCCGTGTAAGCATCAAAACGACGATCACCGTAGCGATCATCCCAAGCAATTGGGTGACCAGTATACTGAGCGTGCACACGAATTTGGTGTGTACGGCCTGTAATTGGGCTAGCTTGAATCAACGTCGCCTCTTGGAACTTCTCTAAAACCTTAAAGCGAGTTTCAGAAGCTTTACCATTCGGGTTCACTCGAACAATGCTATTCACTTCATTTTTTAACAAAGGTGCGTTGACGACTTTACAGCTGTTTTTCCATTCGCCCATGACTAAAGCGAAGTAGTATTTTTGAACCGTTTTTTCACGGAACTGTGCTTGAAGGTGTCTTAGCGCCGAGCGCTTCTTAGCAACAAGCAAAATGCCAGACGTATCTCTATCGATACGGTGCACTAATTCAAGAAAACGAGCATCAGGACGAAGCGCACGTAATGCTTCAATCGCGCCAAACTTTAATCCGCTACCACCATGAACAGCAGTGCCAGACGGTTTGTTAAGAATTAGCATGTGATCATCTTCATAAATGATGCACTGTTCTAATTCTGAAACCTTGTTGAGTTTCGTGCTCGGCACGTTCTCTTCTGTTTTCTCTTCAATAGTAACCGGAGGGATACGAACTAAATCGCCAGCTTTTAGTTTGTATTCAGCCTTGATGCGTTTTTTATTTACGCGGACTTCGCCTTTACGCACGATTCGGTAAATCATGCTTTTCGGGATGTTTTTTAATTGGTTGCGTAAGAAGTTATCAATACGCTGACCAGCCATATCTTCGTCAATGTCGACGAATTGGACTTGGGTTCTAATTTCGCTCATTGCGCTATTGTATCACTGTCACTTTTGATAATTGAGATTTTCTTAGCCCTATTCCGAACTTATTTATCCCTAATCCTTACCGATCTATCCCAAAATGGTCGTTGAAGTTCTATATTTCTTTGATTCTTCGAACAAAAAAGCATCAAGATTCCTGCAAATTAAAATATCAATTGATAAATTATTTATAGACAGTGAGTTAGAGCTATCAAAACCCAAACAAAAACTGTTTTTTTTACAGCATTCCGACAAAGCAGATTGCTGTGTTTACCGACCGCTGCTATAGTTCACAGCTGCTATCAGTGGTTTGACTATTATTTAAACAGCTAACCATTCATAAGCAAGTAAATGAGTAGATAACTCAGATTAGACAGTGCTGCAATCGGCGTAAGACACGGTCAACTGAGTTCCTTATCGCTCTACTCACGTACACTCATGTTGAGTATTCACCGCCACATCGCGGATCATAGGCTAACTCCCTATGATGACTGACGTGCCCCAGAGCATCCCTCTCCAGCCGGGAGGCTGCACCGATAAAGCCATGGGATCTGGCACCATGAGAAACGAAATAAAGCGATAAGAACAATGATGAAAATAAGAAAAGACAATGAGAATTTCTAAATGAAAAGAATGTTAATTAACGCAACTCAAAAAGAAGAGTTGCGTGTCGCTTTGGTTGATGGCCAGCGACTGTTCGATCTAGATATCGAAAGTCCAGGTCACGAGTCAAAGAAAGCGAATATCTACAAAGGACGTATTACCCGTATTGAACCAAGCCTAGAAGCGGCATTCGTTGATTACGGCGCAGAACGTCACGGTTTCCTCCCTCTTAAAGAAATTGCCCGCGAATACTTCCCTGAAGGTTATACATACCAAGGCCGTCCTAGCATTAAAGAAGTGCTAAAAGAAGGCCAAGAAGTAATCGTACAAGTAGAGAAAGAAGAACGTGGTAGCAAAGGTGCTGCACTGACAACTTTCATCTCTTTAGCTGGTAGTTACTTAGTTCTTATGCCTAATAACCCTCGTGCTGGCGGTATTTCTCGTCGTATCGAAGGTGATGAACGCACTCAACTGAAAGCAGCATTAAGTACTCTTGAGCTTCCTCAAGGTATGGGCTTAATCGTGCGTACAGCGGGTGTTGGCAAAAGTGCAGAAGAGCTAGAGTGGGACCTGAATGTTCTATTGAACCATTGGGGCGCTATCAAGCAAGCTTCTGATTCAAACGCAGCTCCTTTCCTAATTCACCAAGAGAGTAACGTTATTGTTCGCGCAATTCGTGACTACCTACGTCGTGATATTGGCGAGATTCTAATCGACAGCAATACTATTTTTGAACGTGCACAAGCGCACATTCAATTAATACGCCCAGATTTCATGAATCGCGTTAAGAAATACGATGGTGAAGTGCCACTATTCAGCCATTACCAGATTGAAAGCCAGATCGAATCTGCTTTCCAACGTGAAGTTCGTCTTCCATCTGGTGGTTCTATCGTAATCGACCCAACAGAAGCACTGACTTCTATCGATATCAACTCTGCTCGTGCAACAAAGGGCGGCGATATTGAAGAAACAGCACTTAACACTAACCTAGAAGCTGCCGATGAAATTGCACGTCAATTACGTCTACGTGACCTAGGTGGTCTTGTTGTAATCGACTTTATCGATATGACTCCGGTTCGCCACCAACGCGAAGTAGAAAGCCGTCTACGTGATGCCGTTCGTTTAGATCGCGCACGTGTTCAGATTGGTCGTATTTCTCGCTTTGGTCTTCTAGAGATGTCTCGTCAACGTTTGAGCCCATCACTAGCAGAAGCAAGCCACCACATTTGTCCTCGTTGTACAGGTACTGGTGTTGTTCGTGATAACGAATCTCTAGCACTTTCTGTTCTACGTTTGATTGAAGAAGAAGCTCTAAAAGACAACACAGCACAAGTACTTGCTGTTGTGCCTGTTCCAATCGCTTCTTACCTTCTGAACGAAAAACGTCGCTCAGTAAACCACATCGAGAAGAACCAAGAAGTTAAGATCACTGTTGTTCCTAACTCAGACATGGAAACGCCGCATTTTGAGGTTATCCGTGTTCGTGAAGGTGAAGAGTTCG
>NZ_JADDYK010000028.1:154245-201344 GCF_015163615.1 Vibrio sp. OPT18 | reverse complement strand
ATCTACTGTCTTACTTGCTGCCTAACAAGCTAGAAGCTCTAAAAGAAGCTGAAAGCAAAGAGCCAGCTGAACAGACTATTCGTCCTAAGAAGATCGAAGAACCTGCTCTGAAAGGCTTTGCAGCTCCTGCTCAATCAGCACCGACCCCTGCTCCAGCACCTAAAGCTGTAGAAGCGAAGAAAGCTGAACCAGCAGCGACTCAAGAACCAGGCCTAATTGGTCGTTTCTTCAAAGCTATCGGTAGCTTCTTATTTGGCTCTTCAACTCAAGAAGAGAAAAAAGAAGAAGAGAAGAAAGAAGAAGAGAAACCTAAAAACAATCGCAACAACGGCAACCGTCAACGCCGTGATCGTAACGATAACCGTCGTCGTAACCAACGTGGTGAGCGTGGCGAACAGCGTAACGACCGTGGTGAACGTGGCGACAATCGTAACGAAAACCGTGACAACAAACGCCGTCGTAAGCCAGCTCGTGATGAGAAGCCTGAAGAGCAAAAAGAAGCAGCTCCACAGCAAACTCGTCAGCCTCGCAAGCCTAAGCAAGACCGTCGCAACAAGCCACGTGATGAGCAGAAGCAACGCGAAGAGCAAGCACCATCTAAATTAGCAGAAGAAGGTCTACAGCTAGCAGCAGAAGCACAAGCTGGTAAACCGGAAGCGCCTAAGGCTAAACCTGAAGCGAAAGCAGCTAAGATTAAAGAGCGTCGTCAGCGTCGTAAACTGAACAAGCAAGTTCGTGTTAAAGACCAACAAGCTCAAGCTGAAGATAATGCTTCAAAAGAGCAGGTTATTGCTAAAGAACTATCTGCTTCAAAAGAACAGTCAGTAGCTCAAGAGCAAAAAGTTGCGGAACAAGTAGAAGCAACTCAAGCGAATGCAGAGCAAACTGAACAGGAAGAGCCGAAACAACGTCGTAACCGTCGTTCTCCACGTCACTTACGTGCAAGTGGTCAACGTCGTCGTCGCGGTCGTGATCGTCGCCCTAACCCATTCCGCCTACGTAAAGGTGGTGTAGCTTCTCCAGAGATGGCTATGGGTAAAGTGATGCCTCGCTTCATTCCAAAACCTCACCACAAGCAGGCAAAACCTGAAGTGGCTGAAGTTCAAGTAGCAGCTGAAGCTCAAACATCTGTTCAAGAGCAGAATGCTGCTCTAGAGACGGCACCACAAAGCAACGTAGCAATGGCTGGCGGCTTCGCATGTCCTGAACTAGCTATGGGCAAAGTGATTATCCGTCGCGAAGAAGCTGCTGTTGAAGCTCAAGTAGCTGAGACTCCTGCTGTAGTTGAAGCTCCTGCAGTCGTTGAAGAAGCACTAGTGGTTGTTGAAACTGCGAAAGTTGAAGCTCCAGTGATTGCAGAAGTGACGAAAGTTGAAGCGCCTATTGTAGCCGAAGCTGTGCAAGCAGAAGCAACCCCAGTTGTTGAAGCTGAAGCGCCTAAAGCTGAAAGTGCAAAAGTTGAAGAAGCACCTGTTGTAAAAACAGAAGCTCCTAAAGCGGCACCAAAGGCAGCAGTTGCTAAGAAGCAAGCCGGCTCACCAATGACTAAAGCTCCTGGTCCTCAAGAGATCAAAGAGATTGAAGTGATTGCAGCTCCGTTCCGCACTGAACGTTTTGTATCGAAAGGTGCAGGCAGTCAGGCAGCGTCGAACAAAGCTGGCGCGGCGATGACTAAGCCAAACTACTAGTGATTACTGATAGATAATCGCAAGTAAATAGAATCAAAGGCTGCTTATTAAAGCAGCCTTTTTCATATCTACTAATCGAATAAAAATTAACAGATATATTACTCAAAGTTAGGTTCAACCTTGAACTTAATCACATTTTTGGGTAGCATTCGCGCACTTATCTTTTCGACACTTCGCTATTGCCGCTCTTTTCCATCACTGTTTGGCTACGCAATACACCCGTGTCGGTAAATCCATCTTAAGCATAGCTGAGCAAACATGTTCGAATTCCCACAATTTTCAAAGCACTCTGTAAAGAATGACGTGCTTTCAGGTCTTACAGTAGCCCTAGCTCTGGTACCTGAAGCTGTAGCATTCGCCTTTGTTGCTGGCGTTGACCCAATGGTTGGTCTTTACGCAGCATTCATCGTAGGTTTAATCACTTCTGTCTTTGGCGGTCGTCCAGGTATGATTTCTGGTGCAACTGGCGCAATGGCCGTGGTAATGGTGAGCCTAGTGGCAACCCATGGTGTTCAATATCTATTCGCAGCCGTTATGCTGGCTGGCCTTCTGCAAATTGCAGCGGGTGTATTTAAACTAGGTAAATTTATCCGTATCGTTCCACACCCAGTAATGATTGGTTTCGTGAACGGTTTGGCCATTGTTATCTTCCTAGCTCAACTTGGTCAATTTAAAGCGCCAGACGTAACAGGTGCGTTGACTTGGTTACCAAGCGGTCAAATGACACTAATGCTAGGTCTAGTAGCCCTTACAATGGCTATCATCCACTTCCTACCTAAGCTAACAACAGCAGTACCATCTTCATTGGTTGCTATTGTTACAGTAACGGCTTTGGTTGTGGGTCTTGACCTTGAAACTCGCACTGTTGTCGACTTCCTACGTACCATGTCTGGTGACGAAGCTGCTACGCTAGCGGGCTCTCTACCAACATTCTCAATTCCTGCTGTTCCGTTTTCTTTAGAGACACTACAGATCATCCTGCCTTACGCAATTATCCTTGCGGCTATCGGCCTGATTGAATCTCTGCTGACACTGACAGTACTAGACGAAATGACAAACACTCGTGGTCAATCAAACCGTGAATGTGTTGGTCAAGGTATGGCTAACGTAACGTGTTCTGTATTCGGTGCGATGGGTGGTTGTGCGATGATCGGTCAATCGATGATCAACGTGAACTCAGGTGGTCGTGGTCGTCTTTCAGGTATTGTAGCGGCAGTTGCACTACTGATGTTCATCCTGTTCGGTTCTGCACTGATTGAAATGATTCCTCTAGCAGCACTTGTGGGCGTAATGTTCATGGTTGTTATCGGCACATTTGAGTGGGCTACTTTCAAGCTTGCGCGTCGCGTTCCGAAACAAGACTTCTTCGTTATCGTTCTTGTTACCGTGGTAACCGTACTGACTGACCTTGCTGTAGCAGTAGGTGTTGGTGTTGTAGCTTCAGCGCTAATGTTCGCTTGGCAACATGCTAAACACATCTACGCAGATACATCAGTAAACGCTGAAGGCTCAAAAGAGTACAAAGTTAACGGCCCAATCTTCTTTGGTTCGACGGCTAACTTCCTAGAGTTGTTTGACGCTTACAACGATCCACAAGATGTAATCGTTGATTTCGCAAACTCACGCGTGACTGACCACTCTGCTATTGAAGCGATCGACACGATTGCTGACCGTTACGCGGCGCTAGGTAAAACACTTCACCTTCGCCACCTAAGCCAAGACTGTGTTGCTATGCTGCACAAGGCAGGTAGCTTAGTTGAAGCGAACGTTGCAGAAGACCCAATCTACAAAGTAATGTCTAAGTAATCTTAGCTGTAGCTTTAAGTTAGATTTAGAGAGGCCGACATTCAATGTCGGCCTTTTTTATACCTATCGGTCAGCCCTTGCGCTGATCACCAAAAGACGAACATTGTTCCTACACTACATTGAACGCAGTATCGCTTCGCTAGACTCTTCGATTAAGTCCAACACCAATTCAAAGCCATTTCCCTCACCATAATACGGATCGGGGATCTCTTGATATTGTGACTCTCCAAAGCTCAAAAATAGCGCAAGCTTGTATTGGAGGTGAACTGGGCACTGGCTCATTAAGTCATCTAGATTCGCCCTATCGGCCACGAGTATCAGGTCAAATTCTTCGAAGTCATTATCTACCACTTTACGAGAAGTTATCCCCTTAAAGCTGTAGCCTCGCTTCTCTCCTGCAAATTTCGAACGCGAGTCTGGCGGGTTGCCTTGATGAAAACCAATCGTCCCTGCAGAGTCGACCACAACATCAATACCCAGCTGTTGCGCTTTCTTCCTTAGCACCGCTTCACCTGTTGGCGAACGGCAAATATTCCCCATACAAACTACGAGTATCTTTTTCATCCCTAATCACCTGTTCTTCCGATGGTTTTTGCTATCGTTAAGTTAGGCTATGATAGGCGCAATCACAACTTAAAAGGATTTGTTATGTCGACTGAAGACAACAAAGAACAACGCCACAAAGCAAGACAACAGAAAGTAAAAGAACAAGTCGATGCTCGTGTCGCTGCAGCACAAGAAGTAAAAGGCCTATTGCTGGTTATCACTGGTAACGGTAAAGGTAAATCAACATCCGGTTTTGGTACGATTACGCGTGCGGTTGGTCATGGTAAGAAGTGTGCCGTCGCTCAGTTTGTAAAAGGAACATGGGATAACGGCGAAAAGAACGTTCTCCAAAAGCTCGATGTAGAGTTCCAAGTGATGGGCACTGGCTTTACTTGGGAAACTCAAAACAAGGCTCAAGATATCGAAGCCGCACAGCGCGTGTGGAAAGAGTGTCAGCGTATGCTAGCCGATGAGTCAATTGATGTGATTCTGTTTGATGAACTGACTTACATGGTGAGTTACGGCTACATTGAACTGGATGAAGTAGTAGAAGCTCTAAACAACCGTCCGAAAATGCAGTCCGTGATCATTACTGGCCGTGGAGCGCACCGCACTTTAACGGACATGGCCGATACCGTGTCTGAAGTTCGTAACGTTAAACACGCTTTCGAGTCTGGTGTAAAAGCGCTTCAAGGCGTTGACTGGTAATCGCACTCAACCAGAGATCCCCGACTCGGTCATTCTTCCCTCTTTAGGATGACGACTACTAGGCGCTGTCTCGCCCTTGAACAAAGGATTAGACCTGTCGTCATCCCCTAGAACGAGTGACGCGTGTCATAGGGAATCTCTCGAAAGTATTATAAGCACCCAAACAAAAGCGCCATTCCTACAGTAGGAATGGCGCTTCTTTTATATACGAGTTAGAAACGTTTAGTTAAAGAAACCTTTCAATAAACCATCAACTGCTTCTTTGGTTTTCTCGTCTTTGATCTTGTCCGTTAGCTTGTTCACACCACGGTCAATTTCTTTCTGCGCTTTCTGCTTCAACACATCATCAAAAACAAGTGCAAATTTCGGGTCAGCCCATTGGCCGGTTACCTTAATTGGGATCGTCACATCTTTCAGGTCGTCGATACTCTTACCACCCTGACCTTCAAGTGAACCCACAATTGATGTACGTACAAGGAAATCGACCGTTTCATTGATGAAGTTTGCTTTACCTTGACCAGTAACGCGCAGTAGTGGTGATTGTGCCGACAAGTCGTTCGTTGAAACCCAACCTTTATCCACTTTCAGTGTCGCTTTCATTGCACTGAAGTCCGTTTTTTGAGCTTCATTTGTGCTTTCAACTTTCTCGCCCTTGATCTTAGCGTAGTTTTCTCGAATCAGTTGAGCTACGTTGATGCCGTTAACCGCACCATCTTCAAAGTTAATCGCGATAGTACCGACAAGGTTCTTCTTGATTCCTGTTGGAGTTAAGCTCTTACCTTTCACGTTAACATCGATATTACCGGTACCTTCCAGCATATCGTTATCTGCAACATCAACCAGTAACGGTTGTACTTTCACGCCTTTGATTTTCTTCTTAGCCGTGTAAGTCGCTGGTGTTTTACGAGCGTCTAGCTTAGCCGTAGCTGAAATAGAACCTTGGTAAAGATTCGAGGTGAATGAAGTTAGCTCTGCGATACCACGGTTAACCGAAAATGCCGTTTTAACATTCTGCATCTTCGCGTTGTTCGCCTTGAACTTATCAATCGTGATGTCACCTTTCACGTCTAACGTTTTCAGAGCCGACAGATCAGGTTCCACTTCTTTAGCAGGAGCTGAACTACCAGAGTTTGACGTTGAGCCACCAGCAGAACCAGAAGGAGCAGTGCTCGCTGTTTCTGTTGTATTGCCTAAGCCTAGGAATTCATCTAAATCAATATTCGGGCTATGAAGAGAGAAACGAACCTTTGGTATTTCAGATAGGGTTACGTCTGCTTTACCATCTAATGCAATAGCGTTAGCTTGTAGCTTCTCTAACACAAAGCTCAGGTGGCTCTTGTTAAGATCGAAGCTTAAGTCAGACAGCATGTCGACTTTCATTGGAGACTGAGGAAGCGTGTCGCCTTTGAATGTTGAGTCTAACGTTAATTTGTTCAGCGTTACTTTTGAAATCGCGCTATCAACCGTAAGTTCACCGCCACCTTTAAGATCAAGGTCAAGGCCAGCCGCGTTACCGATTACAGCGTAAGTCAGTTGGTTTACCTTATCGAACTCAAACGTATTCAAACCAATTTTTGCTGACTCAATCGACGTCGATGGATCATTGAACTTAGCGTTTAAGTCAATATTACGAAGTGCGTAACTTGCGAAGCCTTCAGCTAACTTGAATTCTGCGCTACCTTGTGCAGAGAACTTCTGTTGGTTGTTTTCACCAGAAGCCGCAAACGTCGCGGTTGTCCATGTATCAACGGCAAACTCAGAAAGATTCAAAGACACATCGTATAGCTTAGTGAATGAACCCGCTTGCTTGTCGTCCATTTCAAACAATGCGTTTGATACAGTTACACCTGCAAGGTTGATCGTCCAACCCGATGCGTCTGTGGTAGTTTGCTCTTGAAGGGCAGGCGCTGATTCAGAACTTGTGTCTACTGCTGGCTCAGATTCTTGAGGCGCTGACGCTTGCGTTAGTGCATCAATGTTCTTACGACCATCTTTAAGCGTTTCTAAATAGAATTCTGCACCATCTAGAGTAATGTTGCCGATCTCTAGTTGGTTGCTAAATAGCGGAGTAACAGAAACATCAACGCCAACCGTATCAACCTTAAATAGGTTTGGTTGGGTGAACCCTTCAGGGTTACGTAATTCAGTTTGACCAAGTTCAAAGCCAATGGATGGGAAGAATTGCCAGCTGATATCACCCTCGATCACGAGCTCTAGGCCTGTGTGTTTTTGGGCTTGTTCGACAATTAATGGCTTAAATTGGTTGGGATTCACTAACAGCACTAGTGCCAGAATTGCTGCAACGACAACAAACACTGGTACAGCTATGAAAATGAGTAGTTTCTTCATCCGCATATTCCTTGCTTAGATTCCAAAAGAAAGTGGCACTATAAAAGTGCCACTGATTCGGTAAAAAATAAAGCTAAGTGAGTCACTTAGGCAAAATTTTATTCGATTAAGACTTCAACAACTTCGCAATGTGCGCTTTTAGTACATCAATCGCAATACGGTTTTTACCACCACGAGGAACGATGATGTCTGCATGTTGTTTTGAAGGCTCGATAAACTGCATGAACATTGGACGAACTGTTTCTTGGTATTGCTTAAGTACAGTGTCCATTGTACGACCACGCTCTTCTACATCACGCTTAACACGGCGTAGTAGACAGATGTCTAATGGTGTATCCATAAACACACTTGCGTGCATTAGTTTACGAAGACGCGGGTCTGTTAGAAGCAGAATACCCTCTAAAATGATCACTTTCTTTGGAGTAAGTGTAGTCGTTTCAGAAGTACGTGTGTGCTCTGTGTAGCTGTATTCAGGAACTTCTACGGCGTTGCCACTCATTAGCTGCTGTAGATGTTCACATAAAAGATCATGATCTAGTGCATTTGGGTGATCGTAGTTAGTTTTAACACGCTCTTCCATACTCAAGTGGCTTTGGTCGCTGTAATAGCAATCTTCCGTGATAACACCAATTTGATGGTCGCCTACTTTTTCGCGCAATTCATTATAAATTGTACTAGCAATCAGACTTTTTCCTGAAGCTGAAGCGCCAGCGATACCTACGATGACACATTGATTATTATCAGACATTAATTTTGCACCCGATATGGTTTGGTGGTGGGAAGAGATAAACCGCCTGATTATAGGGGCTAAAGCACATAGATTCTAGTCGCCATTTTAGCTAATTGCAGTCAAATTGATGATATCAATGCATTTAATGAATACAATCGTTTGCTTTCAAATAACTTGCCTACAACTATTTGCACAACCCCAATGGCTATCAGCCTAAATCCAAGCGTTGTTTATCTAATCCAACATGATTAACACAACTTTTTGATTATCTTTCGCTATTCAACCAAAGAAAAGTTAATCGCCTCTGGTCTCGCCTTACCGGTCCAGAACATCTTCGCAGCCACATTCTCAGCAAGCTCTAGGTAGTGACGTGTATGCTCACTGTCTGGACGACGAATCACCGTCGGACAACCTGCATCGATGTCTTCTCGCACATCAATATGAAGAGGGATCTGTGCCAAAATATCGAGGTAAAACTCTTCTGACATGGCTTCAGCACCACCAGCACCAAAGATATGCTCTTTCTCACCACAGTGACTACAAATATGATAGCTCATGTTTTCAACTAAGCCTGCCACTGGCACGCTTACCTTATCGAACATCGCTACGCCTTTACGCGCATCCGCTAATGCCAAATCTTGAGGAGTGGTCACCACTACTGCGCCCGTCACTGGGATCTGTTGCGATAACGTCAGCTGAATATCACCGGTGCCCGGTGGCATGTCGATAACAAGGTAATCCAACTCTGGCCATACAGTTTCATTAACTAGCTGCCCCAAAGCCTTCGCTGCCATAGGGCCACGCCAGATTGCCGCATCGTCTTTCGACACAAGATAGCCAATAGAGTGAGTGAAAATGCCATGTGCCTCGATTGGCATCATCCATTTGTTGTTCTGTACTTCTGGTTTCGCGTCTAGTTGGCCGAGCATCATAGGCACTGATGGACCGTAGATATCCGCATCCAACAAACCCACTTTTGAACCAGACTTAGATAACGCGAGCGCAAGGTTTACTGAAGTCGTTGATTTACCCACCCCACCCTTTGCCGACGTCACAGCGATAATATTCTTAACACCCTTCAATGGCGTCGCGACTGTGGTTTCTAGCGCAGACGGCTTCACTTTTACTTCAAACTGAAAAGCGCTAACAAGCTGTTGTTCAATCTGAGAGTGGATCCACTGTTCCAATTCAACCGCAAGCTGATTAGCAGCAAAAGGCAAGGTGATAACAAATGATCCACGCGGATCAACCGATACAATATTTTGGTGTAGCGCCCACTCTGGGATGAGGATTGGTGACTCGAACTCATTCAACCATGAACAGAAATCTTGCTTAGAAGTAAAGTTACGCATTGGGGCTCCTTTTTTTATTTATGCTATCACCCACGAGATGAAGACTGAACCCCTAAAAAACTAGGGGAATCCTTTGTCTGATACCTTGGCGTATCACACGTTATAAAGTAGTATTACCTCTCAAATTTATACCTATCAAAAAAGCGAATTATTAAGTATGGCAACTGATCCAAGACAACTTTTGGTAACTTGTGCGCTTCCGTACGCTAACGGCTCTATTCACCTTGGCCATATGCTTGAGCATATCCAAGCTGATATCTGGGTTCGATACCAGCGTCTACGTGGCAACACTGTAAACTTCATCTGTGCTGACGATGCTCACGGCACGCCAATTATGCTTAAAGCTCAACAGATGGGTATCACGCCAGAAGAGATGATCGCTGCTGTTAGTGAAGAGCACCAAAAAGACTTCGCTGGCTTTGATATCAGCTTTGATAACTACCACAGCACACACAGCGAAGAGAACCGTGAACTGGCTTCGCACATCTACCTAGAACTGAAAAAGAACGGCTTCATTTCTAGCCGTACTATTTCTCAGCTTTTCGATCCTGAGAAAGAGATGTTCCTACCAGACCGCTTCGTAAAAGGTACTTGCCCTAAGTGTAAGTCAGAAGACCAGTATGGTGATAACTGTGATAACTGTGGTGAGACATACAGCCCAACTGAGCTAATTAACCCTAAATCAGCGGTTTCTGGCGCAACTCCAGTAATGAAAGACTCTGAGCACTTCTTCTTCGACCTACCTCAGTTCGAAAGCATGCTTAAAGAGTGGACTCGTTCTGGCTCTCTACAGAATGAAACTGCAAACAAAATGCAGGAATGGTTTGAGTCTGGTCTGCAACAGTGGGATATCTCACGTGATGCACCTTACTTTGGCTTTGAAATCCCAGGCGAAAAAGACAAGTTCTTCTACGTATGGCTAGACGCACCTGTTGGCTACATGGCTTCTTTCAAGAACCTATGTGACAAGCGTGACGATCTAAACTTCGATGAATACTGGAAGAAAGACAGCACAACTGAACTTTACCACTTCATCGGTAAAGACATCGTTTACTTCCACAGCCTATTCTGGCCAGCAATGCTAGACGGCGCAGGCTTCCGTAAGCCAAACAACGTATTCGTACACGGCTACGTAACAGTGAACGGTGCGAAGATGTCTAAGTCGAAAGGCACATTCATCAAAGCAAGCACGTACCTAAACCACCTAGACCCTGAATGTCTACGTTACTACTACGCTGCGAAACTAAACAGCCGCATCGATGACCTTGACCTTAACCTTGAAGACTTCACTCAACGTGTAAACGCTGACGTAGTAAACAAGATTGTTAACCTAGCTTCTCGTAACGCTGGCTTCATTACTAAGCGTTTTGAAGGCAAGCTAGCTGCTGAATTTGCAGAGCCTGAGCTATACAACGAATTCGTTGCTGCTGCTGAGCGTATCGGTGAGCTATACGAAACTCGTGAATTCAGCCGTGCTATCCGTGAAATCACGGCACTAGCGGATAAAGCTAACCAGTACATCGACGAAAAAGCACCTTGGGTTCTTGCAAAAGAAGAAGGCAAAGAAGCTGAGCTTCAACAAGTTTCTTCTGTAGGTATTAACCTATTCCGCGTACTGATGGCTTACCTGAAACCAGTAATGCCAGAGCTTGCAGCTCGCACTGAAGCTTTCCTAAACGAAGAGCTAACGTGGGAAGCGATTGCTACTCCGTTAACTGATCACGAGATCACTAAGTTCAAAGCGCTATTCAACCGTATTGATCCTAAGAAAGTGGAAGCAATGGTTGAGTCTTCTAAAGAAGATGCAGCCGCTGAAGCAGCAGCGAAAGAAAAAGCAGAAGCTGAAAAAGAGCAAGCAAGCCAAACTGAGCTAGACAAAGAGCCAATCGCAGACGAGATTGAGTTCGATGCCTTTGCAGCAGTAGACATGCGTATTGCTCGTATCATCTCTTGTGAAGAAGTACCAAAAGCGAACAAACTACTGAAGTTCCAACTGGACATCGGTGGTGAGACTCGCCAAGTATTCTCTGGTATCAAATCAGCATACAAACCTGAAGAGCTAGAAGGCAAGCTAACTGTAATGGTAGCCAACCTAAAGCCTCGTAAGATGAAGTTTGGTATGTCTGAAGGCATGATCCTAGCAGCGGGCCCTGGCGGCAGCGACCTATGGATCCTTGAGCCACACGAAGGTGCTCAACCTGGTATGCGTGTAATGTAATTCTGACTCCAGTCAGATAACAAGCACCCATCACTAAATCCCTAATGCATTTTTGACTTGAAAGAGTGAATCAGCATTGGGGATTTTTTATATCTACCGAAAATTAGCGTTCTCTGTTAGAGTCGCCGTCAACTATGCTATGTAGAGTAGAAATTGGTTCGTCGACAAAAATAGGCTAAACCAACACCTCTTTACTCTAAAACCCTTTTTAGGAATTCCCAGTGACTAACAACGAAATCTTGCGTCGTATTCAACACGCACTAAACCTTAAAAATGCACAAATCATCAAAGCTATCGAACAAGCTGATGTGACCGTTGCTCATGACCAAGTGATTAACTGGCTAAAAGACGACAACGACAAGTCATGCTCTAAGATGAAAGATAAAGAGTTAGCGGTATTCCTAAATGGTTTTATCAACCTTAAGCGTGGCAAAAAAGAAGGCGAGCAACCTAAACCTGAAGTTGCGCTGACGAGCAACATGATTTTCATGAAGCTTCGTATCGCATTAAACATGAAAGCAGAAGATGTTTTGGACGTACTAGAAGTGGTTGGCATTAGCTTGAGCAAATACGAAATCGGCGCTTACTTCCGCAAGCCAGAAAACAAAAACTACAAAGTGTGTGAAGACCAACTACTTTGCGATTTTCTAAACGGCGTGCAATTTACCAACCGCCCAGACTCAGAAGAGTTTGCGGGGTAAGTTACTATCCTAGATAAATTTTAAGTTGCTACACATAGATAAATTACTCGTCATAGGTAAGTAACTGACCCACGGATAATTTTCTAGCAACGACAGATAAATAAAAAGCGGCGAGATAATTGAATTATCTCGCCGCTTTTTCGTTTTCTTTACGTCACTGACTAAACAGGAACAACAATAGTAAATCTATGGCTTAGCTGTCGTCTTCAGTGAAGTTCGTTGGTAATGTCGTTTTCATTTCATTCCAAACTTGTGCACTTGCGATACCGTAGTTACGAATCACTAATGGCAAAGTTTCTCGCTCGCCACTTTCACAGATAATGAACAGCTCTTTATAAAAGTCCATCGCTAAACGTCGTGCTTCTGGGTTAGAGAAGTAGTAGCTACCGATACGGTCATACAGTTTACGCACACCGTTAAAGATCAGGCCATAAATCTGGTTGCCTGAGTGGAATGCCAAACGTTGGAAAAGCATGTAATCATAGAAGTTGAAAGTCTTCGCGACTAAGATCGTCTGACGTTTCGCTTCGTCTTTTTCTGAATCTTCTTTTACCGCTTGTTTGATCTTGTCAGCGTATGGCGACGATTCTAGGAACTCATCCCAAGTTGGTGCCGCAAGTAGCGCTTCACAAGATTCAATTACGTTACTGATAGTACGCTCTGAAGCTTCTTTGTTTGCTTTGAATGCATAACGCATAAAGATCGGGCTGATATTAGTACGAGCAGCAAGCAGGTCTTCTACCATTTTGCTTGCGTTATCAACGTCCAACGTCATTAGCGTATCAAGGATATGAAGACCTGAGGTTTCCATAAACTGGTTAACTTTAGTGGGTTTGCCGTGTTGGATTGTCAACCAACCATCACGAGCAAGACGTTGTAGTACTTCACGAAGCGTAGTACGTGTAACACCAATCAGCTCAGAAAGCTCACGCTCTGCGGGCAAGATAGAACCTGGAGGGAAACGGCCATTCCAAATACTTTCAATGATATACTTCTCTGCAAATCCTGCCGGGCTCTTCGCCTTAATGACCATCTACACTTCAATCCAATTTAATTATTCTGTTCTAATTTACTCATCATACCACTAGTTCACACCTAGCGGAAACACCCTCAAAAATTTTACTCACCCTAAATACCATTAGAGTTATAACTCTAAAGTTCGGCACACGTTTGCACCTCAGGTTTGTAAAGCAAGCGACTCTAAACCACCATTTCAACAAACCGTTAACACAACAAATTTTCTTTAAAATCAATGAGATTGGTCATATTTTTAAAGCTATTAATTTGCAATATTAAGTTGTAATAATCATATATAAGCCGTCGTTATTCTGTAATTTTCAATCATTTCGCTGAAATAT
This sequence comes from Vibrio sp. OPT18, assembly GCF_015163615.1. Taxonomy (NCBI): domain Bacteria; kingdom Pseudomonadati; phylum Pseudomonadota; class Gammaproteobacteria; order Vibrionales; family Vibrionaceae; genus Vibrio; species Vibrio sp. OPT18. The sequence continues at coordinate 187,888 of NZ_JADDYK010000028.1, read as the reverse complement.
TGATTCTAGTCGGTTTTTATCACATTTTAAGTGGTATGCTTGCGCTACTTTGATCGCGTTTCTCAACAAAAAAGAGGTATTTTTAGTGCTACAGGGCTTTTCCTGTTGACTAAATGTTATCTAAGAGTAGAGTTGCGCTCAAAAATAAGCAGTGCTTGAGTTTCTAAGGGAGTGACTTGGCAAGACCACAGAACATTACATGGAATGTAGTTTTTCTAAGTCACTGTTAGTTATAGTTTTTAACAATTTCTATAGCTCGATTCTCAAAATGTTGTATTGCTTGTCTATTCATAATCAACATAAAAGAGTATTAACATGCCGATGTCTCTCGGAAACGCTTTTATCAAGAACTTCCTTGGTAAAGCTCCTGATTGGTATAAACTTGCCATCATTTCCTTTTTAATCATCAACCCGTTTGTTTTCTTCCTAGTTGACCCATTTGTTGCGGGCTGGCTATTGGTGGTTGAGTTTATTTTCACTCTAGCTATGGCTCTCAAATGCTACCCACTTCAACCGGGTGGTCTATTAGCTATTCAAGCAGTCGCCATTGGCATGACCAAACCAGAAATGGTTTATCACGAGCTGCAAGCAAACCTTCCTGTATTACTCTTGCTCGTATTCATGGTTGCTGGCATTTACTTCATGAAAGAACTGCTTTTGTTCATTTTCACGAAGATCTTGCTTGGCATCCAATCTAAAATTTTACTCTCTGTTGCCTTCTGTGTTGCTGCCGCTTTCTTATCAGCATTCCTAGATGCACTAACAGTAATCGCCGTAGTTATTAGCGTTGCGGTCGGCTTCTACTCTATCTACCACAAGGTTGCATCAGGCAAGGGCACAACGTCTTCGCACGATCATACTCATGATGAAGAGATCTCAGAGCTAACTCGTGATGACCTAGAAAACTACCGTGCTTTCCTACGTTCACTGCTAATGCACGCTGGTGTGGGTACAGCACTGGGTGGTGTAATGACCATGGTAGGTGAACCACAAAACTTGGTAATTGCTAAGCAAGCAGGTTGGGAGTTCGGTGAATTTATCATCCGTATGCTGCCAGTAACACTGCCTGTTTTCTTCTGCGGTATTTTAACTTGTGCGCTTGTCGAGAAATTCAAAGTGTTTGGTTACGGTGCTGAGCTGCCAATGAATGTTCGCCAAATCTTGGTTGAGTTTGACAACAAAGAACGTGCAAACCGCACCAAACAAGACGTAGCAAAACTATGGGTTCAAAGTGCAATCGCAGTTTGGCTGATTGTTGGCCTTGCGCTTCACGTCGCTGAAGTGGGTTTGATTGGCCTTTCAGTGATCATCTTAGCAACGGCATTTACTGGTGTAATTGAAGAGCACTCGATGGGTAAAGCCTTTGAAGAAGCACTGCCATTTACTGCACTTCTTGCTGTCTTTTTCGCTGTCGTTGCGGTAATCATTGATCAAGGGCTATTTAAGCCAGTGATCGATGCAGTACTTCACGTTGAAGATAAAGGCGCACAGCTCGCACTATTCTATGTGGCCAACGGTATTCTATCGATGGTTTCAGATAACGTGTTCGTCGGTACGGTTTACATCAATGAAGTGAAAACTGCACTGGTTGAAGGCATCATCACTCGTGACCAGTTCGACCTACTTGCTGTTGCTATCAACACAGGTACTAACCTACCTTCTGTTGCTACGCCAAACGGCCAGGCCGCATTCCTATTCTTATTAACATCAGCACTTGCTCCGTTAATTCGATTGTCTTACGGCCGCATGGTTATCATGGCGTTGCCATACACCATCGTATTGGCACTTGTTGGCCTAGCAGGCATTGTGTTCTTCGTAGAGCCAATGACAGCATGGTTCTATGATGCAGGTTGGATCATTCAGCGCACTGGTGAAGCTGTTGCTCCAGTTGTCTCTGGTGGTCACTAAGCTAAACACGGTGTCGCAAACGACATTAAGTATAACTAACTAATCAAAAATATTAGTTGATTAGGAAACTTATCCAAGATAAAAAGCTCTGAGTAATCAGGGCTTTTTCATTTTATAGACGGGATTAAATTCGTGAACTTTTTTGCAATGCTTAAAGACTTCTCTAAGGGACGTTTATCTTGGCTTTTACTGCTGGCTTTTATTGTCTTTTTTGAAGCGTGCGCTCTCTTCTTCCAACACGTGATGATGCTTGGCCCTTGCGTGATGTGTATCTATGAGCGCGTTGCTATGCTCGCTATCGGTGTTGCCGCCATGATTGGTGCTATTGCCCCGAATAACCCAATATCACGTTGGTTAGGCCTTGCTGGCTGGGGATTTGGCGCATATAAAGGTTTAACGCTGGCTTTAGAACACGTTGACTACCAGTTTAATCCGTCTCCTTTTGCTACTTGTGATCTGTTCGTGACCTTCCCAAGCTGGGCTCCTTTAAATCAATGGGCTCCGTGGATGTTTGAGGCTTACGGCGACTGCAGCAAAGTTGTGTGGCAGTTCTTAGAGCTTTCAATGCCACAGTGGCTGGTGATTATCTTCGCGGGCAACTTAGTTGCTTTCGGTTTTGTGGTTATTTCTCAATTCGTTAAATCAAAGAATGACTAACAATTAACTCATCATGTCCAGAAACGAAAAAGTCGACCCAAAGGTCGACTTTTTTATTACTTAAACTTTTTATCACTTAAGAAAGTCTGTTACTCACTCAAGCTAAGTTGCTCAACAAGCCGTGACTAGCTGTTTTTACCGCAGCATTGTTTAAACTTCTTGCCGCTTTCACAAGGGCAAAGGTCGTTTCGACCAATGTCTTTAAACGGGTTCACGCTCTGGGACTTATTGCCCAACATAGCTTCATCCGCTGCCATTGCCACTTCTGAGATCATCAGATCGACTTGACCCACTAAATCGGCAAGCGATGGCGGGTTAGTAAGTCCTGCAGCGATCATTTGCTGCTGAGTTTGCTCTTCATCAATCGCAAGCATCAAGGTTGTTAGAAGCGCTTGCAACATGCGTAGAGTGCCATCCGCGACTGTCACGCTCTGCCACTGCTCTTCCACTGTTGGCCAAACCATCATGAAGCCTTCAGAAAAATCGGCGAACTGTTCGTTAAAGTCACCTTCAGCCAGTACGTCTGTCAGTAGATATTCATTACGCTGAATCAGATTGTGTTGGCGATTAATCTGTTCTGTCACCGCTGTGACCAGCTTTTTACCCGCTTCAGGCGCAACGATAGCCAGCCACTCTTCTGGATCAAGTGGTTTGGTCGCTAAGTTGGAGGCAAGGATTGCACCTTCCATAAACTGCGGAGTAATGTCAGTGATTGATTCTGGTAGGCTTAATAATTGATATGTCATGAAAGCTCTGGATATTGGGCATTTTCGATATTATAACGCCATCCTCCCCAAGATGTCGCTATTAAGAGACGAAACCATCATTAAGACATACACTACACTCATAGTGACAATCCTGTAAGCACACCGTACAATCACGCCTCGAATTTTTCGGTTCACTCAGTTTCGGTAAAGCAGCATGCGCGTAATACTTGGCCCTATGGAGGGCGTTCTAGACCACCTAATGCGTGAAATTCTCACAGAGATTAATGATTACGATCTCTGTGTGACAGAGTTTGTGCGCGTCGTGGATCAACTTCTTCCCCCGCATGTGTTCCACCGTATTTGCCCTGAGCTACATCAAGGCTCTCAGACCATGGCTGGTGTGCCAATCCATCTCCAGCTTTTAGGTCAACACCCAAATTGGATGGCCGAGAATGCTTTTCAAGCTGCTAGCTTAGGCGCTAAAGGAATTGACCTTAATTTTGGTTGCCCAGCAAAGGCGGTCAACAAAAGTAATGGTGGTGCGTCACTGCTAAAAGAACCAGAGCTCATCTATCAAGTGGTGAATGCCTGTCGAGAAGCAGTACCTGCACACATTCCTGTATCCGCAAAGATTCGATTAGGTTGGGAGCATCCGGAAGAGTGCTTTGAAATCGTCGATGCCATCGAACAAGCAAAAGCTGACGAACTGACCGTGCATGCAAGAACCAAAGTTGGCGGCTATAAAGCCAGCGAAATCAAATGGGATTTCATCAATCAAATAAGAGAAAAAACGTCTCTACCGTTGATTGCTAATGGGGAAATCTGGAACTATCAAGATGGTCAAGATTGCATAGAAGCAACAGGCGTCGATTCATTGATGGTCTGCCGTGGTGCTTTCAATATTCCAAACCTTGGTAACGTCGTTAAGCACAACCACCAGAAAATGCCGTGGGATAAAGTCATTGAACTTTTGCTGCGCTATTCAGAGTTTCAAATTAAAGGGGACAAAGGCATGTACTACCCCAATAGAGTGAAGCAGTGGTTTGTTTATCTAAGTAAAGGCTACCCTGAAGCAAACGAACTGTTTAAAGAAATTCGTACTTTCAAGAAGGCGCCGCCGATTGTAGAACGCCTTCAGCGTTATCAAGAAGAACGCCGCCAACCTGTTTAAGATTATGTTTAGGGTTAAGCCCCTAACGATACAAACGTGTTTACCGGTGCAAATAAGCTTTGCTTGGTAGACACGTTCGCTCTTCCCTTTTTCATTTTCATACAAAGCATCGATTCAATAACGTAGTTAAAATTCAAGACGGTCTTTACCCGTCGTCTTGACCACGTACAGCTTTTCATCGGCGTACTTAAATATCTCTTCGAAGTTAAGCTTACTTTGCTCTGTTTCTACAATGCAGACACCACCAGATACCGTAAATCCATTTGGAATAATGTCAGCTGAAGTGGAACAAATCGCATTCTTCACTCGCTCTAATGTTCTCATCAGAGTTTCACGATCTTCGCCTTTCATGTAAACGACAAACTCTTCACCGCCAAACCGTGCTGCAACGTCACTGCTTCGAATACTGTTGCTGATCTGACGCGACATATAACGAATCACATCATCCCCCTTATCGTGGCCGTAGGTGTCGTTAATTGACTTAAAATCATCGATATCGAAGACGGTTAAGGCAAACAGTTGATCGTGCTCTACGCTGCGCCAGAACGCTTCTAAGCCGCGACGATTCAATAACCCTGTCATAGGGTCTTTGGCTGCGAGATCTTTGAAGTAACCACGTTCAATATTGGAATTGACGTAGAAGAAGATGGTTACAGAGAACAGATACACAATGATGGCAACAATAAGGCTGTCTTTCTCGTAGACGAAAAAGTGCTCAACCTCTTTCGCGATGTCTAACTCGTAATACATCGCATGGTGAGACGCGACACCATCCAGTTTGATCTCGTGATAAAAAGCCGCAGAATCTACCGGGGTCGCTAAAGTGGTATCAATGATATCAATCCGACCTGCAAGATGTTCATTAGAGTTTGCAAGCAGCTTGTCAGCATCAATATCAACCGAAAGCATCCCTTGATGCACACCTTGGTGGAACACTGGGATCGTCATACTGATCATTCGATCTAGAGACTCAAATAGATAAGCAGGGCCAGTTAGTGTTAATTGTTCTGGATTGTTGGCTGTTTTTTGCCAATAGGGACGACTTTTTATGGTTGAAAGCAATTCCTTGCTCAGTTTCTTAGCAAACCCTTCAGGCGAAGAGATCACATAACCACGCGTATCAATAAAGTGCACACCGTTATGGAACTCATCAAGTTGGGATAAGAATGAAAGAATTGGCGCAAGAGCAATCTTCTCAGATGCACTTTTGTAGCTGTCACTGGTTTCGGAACAAAGGGACTCTTCGCCGACCAACATATAGTCGATATCGACAGAAGGGATATCTGAGGTTTTACCATCAGCGAGAAGTAACACGTCGATCGGCCAAATTTGACAAAGGCCATCCACAACTTGTTTGTTGTGATCAAGAAAGAGAGGGTTCCCTGATTTGTAGTAGTTGGAGAAGCTGTAGTCTAGCGCTGTCACCACCTTTGTGGTTCGTTTGAACACCTCTTCAATACGTTGGAATTCGCTGCTGATGTCTTTCTTCACCAAATCAAAATGATTCTTTCCTATTAGGCCAAGTAACATTGCGGCGATCACAGCGGGAAACCCGAAGACAAAGGTTAGGCTAAAGTGCCTATTTACTTTCATATAATGTGCTCTTAGCGTTCAGCTATTTTCATTTACCCCATTAATATTATTACATTAATTGCTATTTTCCTCGAGGTAAAAGAGTGTAAATTGATATGAATCGAGCCTAAGTATTGAACAGACAATTCCTTTTATAAAACTAACCCTGCATTAAGCAGGGCTAGATGAGATTATTTAAGTCATTTTAAAATTCAACGATTTACCACATCAAAAATCTTTGCTTGCATCGCTGGAACAAGAATATCAACGGCACCGTTAGCAATCGGCAAGCTCTTCTCCTTGGCTTGCAAATTAACCAACTCTCCTTGCTCTTGTCCAAGCATCCACACAGGCAAAGACAATACCTTTTCGTCTTGGGATAGGTTGAGAACAACCAGTGTTTTTTCACCGTTGAGGCTGCGGGCGAACACTAACGTCTCAGCGTCACAATACAACTCGAGGTACGCACCACTTTGTAAGCTGCGACGTTCTGTTCTCAGTTTTATCAACGCTTGATGGAATGGGAACCAAGACGAAGACTCTTCCTCTCCCCATGGGAAGCACCTGCGGTTATCTGGGTCTTGTCCCCCTTCTAAACCGACTTCTGTTCCGTAGTATAAACACGGAGTTCCAACATAGGTAAACAGTAACGTCAAAGCCAGCTTTTGCTTAGCTTGGTCGCCCCCTAACAGCGTCAGTAAGCGAGCCGTATCATGGCTATCCAGTTGATTCAGTTGCGATAACTGATTCAACCAAGGAACCTTCGCTCTCGCTTCAGCTAACCAATCAGAGAAAGCGAACATATCAATGTCAATCGGCTCGTACGCGATGTCTTGTTTCGCCAACAGCGCACGAACTGGGTGAGCGAAGCCATAATAGTTCATAGACCCATCTTCTTGTGCGCCCTGTAGCCATGATGTGGCCTCAAAGAAATGCTCTCCCAAGATGTAGGTCTCAGGGTTCTCTGCTTTCGCTGAATTCCGAAATGCCTCTACATAATGCGCATTGTTATAAGCGCCCTCACCCTCGCCTAACATGTGAATCACATCGAAGCGCCAACCATCGACATTATAAGGCGCTTTCAACCAATGCTTTATCACAGAGTCTGGCGACTGATATATGTAATCTCGTACGGAAGCGTTAGAAAAGTTTAAGACTGGAAGCGAACTGATCCCTTTCCAACCGACATATTGCAGAGGGTTGTCAGGGTCGAAAAAGTAGTAGTCGTGAAATGCCGAGCCTGGGTGGTCATAGGCACCCGAGCCTGTCACTTTCAGCTTATCGAACCAAGGGTGCTCGACAGAGGTGTGGTTAAACACAGCATCCAGAACGACTCTCATATCACGCTTGTGGATGCCCTCTGAAAGTGCAGCGAACTCGTCATTGGTTCCAAAATGCGAGTCGATGTTGTAGTAATCCGTTGTGTCGTATTTATGATTACTAGGCGACTGAAAAATTGGATTGAGATACAGCGCGGTGATGCCTAGAGCTTGTAGATAATCTAACTTGCTATGAATGCCTGCGAGGTCACCACCGAAGAACTCTGCAGCCCCCGTTCCATTGTGTCCTTCTACAGAGTCGCCCCACTCTTTCACCACAACATCTAAGGTGTTTTCTTTTAGGCGATATTCCCCAGCTTTGACACTAATGCTCGGGTTTCCGTTACAAAAACGTTCAGGGAAGATTTGATAGAAGACTTGCTCTGACACCCACTCTGGTGGCTGATGTTGGCTATTAAATTTAAAGTGAAATTCGCGACTCGAAACACGGCTGTGAACGCCTTTCGCATCCAGCCAGTATTGCCCCTTTGAATCGACAAGCTTGAACGCATAGTGCGTAACACTTCTGTCGGTATTAACAGGAAAAGAGACCTGCCAAAGCGTCAACCGGCCTTGTGTACCCACCTTTGTCATATCGAGCAGATACTCTTCATTATCTGGCTCATGCCTCAACTGAACCTTATTCCAGTCATTGCGTTCAGACAATAATGTTACGGTCAATACGCCATCGTTTTCGTGGAAGTAATCAGAAGTTTGAGCATGAAAGATAAATGGTTTCATAGCGGTTCTCGAGCAATGTTCAATTTGCTTAAGATATGAAAAATTTCATTGACCACAATGAGAAAAATAACATCCGTTAAAGTAGATCACGTTTTGTAGATCCACTTTGTATACAGTAAGTCGATTTCTCTCAAAATGATCAATTGAGTCACCCATTTGAGAAAGGGATATCAAATTTGGAATTGCGCCATCAGCGGCTAATGACCGCACGATCAATCACAGACTGAGGCACTGTCACGCCAAGCTCACGTGCAGCATCTAGGTTGACCACCAGCTGAGAACTCTGCGCAGTTTTGACACTCAACTTCCCGGGCTTCTGTCCTTCCAGAATGGCTGCGACATAATCCGCGGTCTGAACCCCAACATCATAATAATCTAGACCTAAACCAGCAATCGCTCCCTTCCCGACATAAGACGTTGCTCCTGCAACCACAGGAGTGCCAGCTTGGTTTGCAGCGTCTATCAACCCCTCCATGCCGCTTGCAACCGTATTATCGGTCAAGGCATAGATAACATCAGACTTCTTAGCAATGGATTCTGCTTTTGCTTCGACATCGTCAACGGTCAACGCTTTTTCCGTGTGAAGTGTATAACCGAAATCTCGGGTCGCCTTTCTCAATAACCCAACTAACGCAACGGCATTCGCTTCAGCAGGGTTATAAACCACACCGATTGAACTTGCCTTAGGAAGAAGCTCTTTGATCAAAGAGACATGTTGAATGATTGGAGAGAGATCAGAAAGACCCGTGACATTTCGGCCCGGCTTTTCTAGCTGTTTGACCAGCCTAGCGCCGATAGGATCGGTTACCGCGGTAAACACGATAGGAATAGATCGAGTCGCCGACACTAAGGCTTGTGACGTCGGTGTCGCGATGCCTACCAATACATGGGGATTTTCACTGACGAGCTCTCTGGCAATCTTGGCTGCCTGAGCCGGGTTACCATTCGCCATTTCATAGGAGAATTCTAAGTTCTTACCGGGTTCATAACCCTTGGCTCTCAATCCTTCAAGAAGCCCTAAACGTGTCGCATTCAAATCTGGATGGTCGACAACTTGTGAAACCGACACTTTGGCAACGTTTGCCATTGCATTCCCAGCCCATAACAACATCAAGCAGCTTAAAACCGCTGCCAATACCTTTCTTACAGAACTCATTATCGCTCCCTGAGTCAAGCTCTACCCGTCATTACTCGCTCAAAGAGAACAACATCAAAATCACTATTGACATTATTACCAGTAACCATTGATAACTTGAAGTGATATTTAACAAAAATACAACAAGGCTCGAGTTATGTGAGAAAGGTTATATTGACTTCGGAGGAAGGTAAGAAACCAAGTGAATAAGGACAGGTAAGCTAAACGGAAAGCAAGCGAGGTAACAAGGAGAGGAGCAAATCTGAGAACAATCTATAGATGATGAATAGCTGTTCTCAGACAAGAGGGAGAGCTGGGATTCTTTAGAACCAACGCTCCATTGAGGATTTATCTAACTGACGAAAGGCACGATTTAAAATGATTGCCAATTCTTTATAGCGAGGGCGCGGCTTCATAGGCTCTAACGCAAAACCCGTTTCAGTGATCTTTTCATGCAGTTCGCGGTACCACGATACTAGCGCTGGCGGAAGTTGTGTATTTGAGCGATTGCCCAACCACCACATACCTTGAAGCGGCAAGCTGATTGCAAACAAAGCCATAACCACAGCCTGTGGCATCGCTTGGTAATTATTAAAGACCATTTGTGTAAGAACACTGATAGCGGCAATCGCAGGCATCACTTTCACGCCAAAACGGGTCGCTTTAATAATGCGCTGTTCTGGGAAGATCGCGTTTAACTCTTTTCGGACGGGCCAGAGATCCATGTACTTTTGGCCATCTTTTAAACTACTAGCTAAACCAACTCTATTGCTCATATGAGTCTCCCATTAAAAAAAAGTTGAAACCATCAACTAAAAACACAAAAATTTGACGAAAAATAATATTCTTTCAAATTTTTTTGTTATATTTGCACAATATCGCTATTATTTGCAGACCTCAATCTCATTGTTGCCCTTATTTACAATTTAAGCAACTTTGAGAAGACTTCTGCAAGGAATGCACAAGCCTCTTTTTGATAAAGAGCGCTTTCACTTTATACGGAAATTAACGTTTTTTTGACCAAGGTTAGTACGCAAGCCTATGTGCTTCGTCTATTCTTGAGATTAATTTTCATCCTTAACTGATTTCGATCAGAAAAATAAACAGGTAGTCATTAATGTCTAAGCTAGTTTTAGTTTTAAACTGTGGTAGTTCTTCTCTTAAATTCGCTGTTGTTGATGCAGAAACTGGTGCAGAGCACCTAACTGGTCTTGCTGAGTGTCTAGGTCTTCCAGAAGCTCGTATGAAGTGGAAACTTGATGGCAAGCATGAAGCACAACTAGGCGCGGGCGCAGCTCACGTAGAAGCACTATCTTTCATGGTAGAAACTATTCTTGCTTCTAAGCCTGAGCTTAAAGCTAACCTTGGCGCTATCGGTCACCGTATCGTACACGGTGGCGAGCAGTTCACTTCTTCTGCACTTATCACTGATGAAGTTCTTAAGGGTATTCAAGACGCTGCGACTTTCGCACCTCTTCACAACCCAGCTCACCTTATCGGTATCGAAGCGGCTCAACAGAACTTCCCTGGTCTACAAAACGTTGCTGTTTTTGACACTGCGTTCCACCAAACAATGCCTTCTGAGTCTTACCTATACGCTCTACCGTACAACCTGTACAAAGAGCACGGCATTCGTCGTTACGGCATGCACGGTACTTCTCACCTATTCATCACTCGCGAAGTTGCAGGCCTACTAAACAAGCCAGTTGAAGAAGTTAACATCATCAACTGTCACCTAGGTAACGGCGCTTCTGTTTGTGCAATCAAGAACGGTCAATCTGTAGATACTTCTATGGGTCTTACTCCTCTTGAAGGTCTTGTAATGGGTACTCGTTGTGGTGACCTAGATCCTGCGATCATCTTCCACCTACACGACGCTCTTGGTTACTCTGTTGAAGAAATCAACAACATGCTAACTAAAGAGTCTGGTCTTGCTGGTCTAACTGAAGTGACTTCTGACTGTCGTTTCGTTGAAGACAACTACGGTGAGAAAGAAGAAGCAACTCGTGCAATGGACGTGTTCTGTCACCGTCTAGCTAAGTACGTTGCTGGTTACACTGCAACTCTAGAAGGTCGTCTAGACGCAATCACTTTCACTGGCGGCATCGGCGAGAACTCAGGCCCAATCCGTGAAATGGTTCTTAACCGCCTAGGCATCTTCGGTATCGAAGTTGACGGTGAAGCTAACCTTAAAGCTCGTTTCGGAGGCGAAGGTACTATCACTACAGCTAACAGCCGTATCCCTGCAATGGTTATCTCTACTAACGAAGAGCTAGTAATTGCTGAAGACACTGCGAAACTAGCAGGTCTTTAATTGATTTTCCTGACTAGCTTCACTCGAAGCTAGTCAGTTTTTCATATCAAGAAAATGGGGCTCAACTTCTATTCCTACCCCAATTTAAATATCGGTGGGAATAGCAGTTGAGCTTTTTTATTTCCAATAGTCAAAGGTGTTCGTCAATGTCACGTACTATTATGCTTATCCCTACAAGCGCTGGTGTTGGTCTTACTAGTGTTAGCATGGGTGTTCTTCGCGCTATGGAGCGTAAGGGCGTAAGTGTTTCTTTCTACAAGCCAATCGCTCAGCCTCGCAGCGGTGGTAACCAACCAGATCTAACGTCTACTATCATCAGCGCAAACAGCGACATTAAGATTGGTGAGCCAATCGCAATGACTAAAGCTGAAGCTTTGATCGGTAGCGAAAAAATGGACGAGCTTCTTGAGTCTGTTGTTGAGCAATACAACAAAATCAACAAAGACGCAGAAGTAACGCTAATCGAAGGTCTAGTACCTACTCGTAAGCACCCATTTGCTAACCAAGTGAACGCGGAAATCGCTAAAACACTTGGCGCGGAGATCGTATTCGTTGCGACTCCTGGTACTGACAACCCTACGCAACTTAAAGAGCGTATCGAAGTAGCATGTTCTAACTTCGGCGGTACTAAGAACAAAAACATCAAAGGCGTAATCATCAACAAGCTTAACGCTCCTGTTGATGAAGCTGGCCGTACTCGCCCTGACCTATCTGAAATCTTTGATGATGCAGACAGCGCTCAGCAAGCGAACCTTGAAGTAATGCAAATCTTCAACTCTAGCCCTATCCGTGTTCTTGGCTGCGTGCCTTGGAGCATCGACCTAATCGCAACTCGTGCGGTTGATATGGCTAAGCACCTTAACGCTGAAATCGTTAATGAAGGTGAAATCTCAACTCGTCGTATTAAGAGCATCACTTTCTGTGCACGCTCTCTACCGCACATGATTGAGCACTTCAAACCAGGTTCACTGCTAGTAACTTCTGCAGACCGTCCTGACGTTATCGTTGCTGCGGCTCTTGCTGCGAAAAACGGTGTTGAGATTGGCGCAATCCTGCTTACTGGCGGTTACGACATTCCAGAAAGCATTGCTAACCTTTGTGCACCAGCATTCGCTTCAGGTCTACCGATCTTCAAGGCTCAAGGTAACACTTGGCAGACGTCTCTAAACCTACAGAGCTTCAACCTAGAAGTTCCTGCAGACGATAAAGAGCGTATCGAGTTCGTTAACGATCACGTTGCAAGCCACATTGATGGCCCTTGGATTGATTCTCTATCTGAAGGTACTCAAGGCATCCGTCGTCTAAGCCCACCAGCATTCCGTTACCAGCTAACTGAATTTGCTCGTAAAGCGGCTAAGCGCATCGTTCTTCCTGAAGGTGATGAGCCACGTACAGTTAAAGCTGCGGCTATCTGTGCTGAGCGCGGTATCGCAACGTGTGTACTTCTAGGTAACCCTGAAGAAATCCGTCGCGTTGCAGCGCAGCAAGGTGTTGAGCTTGGCGCTGGCGTTGAGATCATCGATTCTGCATCAGTTCGCGAAAACTACGTAGCTCGTCTAGTAGAACTTCGTGGCGCTAAAGGTATGACTGAAGTTGTTGCTCGCGAGAAGCTAGAAGATTCAGTATTCCTAGGTACTATGATGCTTGAAGCTGGCGAAGTTGACGGCCTAGTTTCTGGTGCTGTTCACACAACGGCGAACACAATCGTTCCTCCGTTCCAGATCATCAAGACTGCTCCTGATGCCTCTATCGTATCTTCAATCTTCTTCATGCTTCTGCCTGATCAAGTTCTTGTATACGGTGACTGTGCGATCAACCCAGATCCAACAGCTGAACAGCTTGCTGAAATCGCTATCCAATCTGCAGATTCTGCTGCGGCATTCGGTATCGACCCACGCGTTGCTATGATCTCTTACTCTACTGGTGAATCTGGTAAAGGTGCAGACGTAGATAAAGTACGTGAAGCAACGAAACTTGCTCAAGAGAAACGTCCTGATCTAGTGATCGACGGTCCTCTACAGTACGATGCAGCAATCATGGAAAACGTAGCCGCTTCTAAAGCGCCTAACTCTCCAGTTGCAGGTAAAGCGACAGTATTCGTATTCCCAGATCTAAACACGGGTAACACGACTTACAAAGCTGTACAGCGTTCAGCAGACCTAGTATCTATCGGTCCAATGCTTCAAGGGATGCGCAAGCCAGTAAATGACTTGTCTCGTGGCGCTCTAGTAGACGACATCGTTTACACAGTAGCTCTAACGGCTATCCAAGCAGACCAAGCTGCTCAAGCTGAAGAAAAAGTAATTAACTAATTTTTCTTTAGTAGAAAGCAAAAACCCTAGATGTTTATCTAGGGTTTTTTTATGTCTGGAGTAAAGGAACTGACTGGTAACCCTAGCCTCGGCCATGTGGCGATTCTAAGTCTAGCTCTGGCCCTTTGGGTACCACTTGAGTCGGATTGATACCAGTGTGGCTGTAGTAGTAGTGACGCTTGATATGATAGAAATCGGTCGTCTCTTTGATGCTTTCGATCTGATACAGCTCTTTTAGATAACCCTGAATATTTGCGTAGTCCGCTATTCGCTGCTTGTTACACTTGAAGTGACCCACATACACTGCATCGAATCGAACCAAGGTCGTAAACAACCGCCAATCCGCTTCTGTAATCTCGCTACCCGCTAAATAGCGATGTTCGCTAAGGTGAGCGTCTACTTTGTCTAAGGCTTCAAACAAGGCGTCATACGCTTCTTCGTACGCTTCTTGTGTTGTCGCAAAGCCAGTGCGATAAACGCCGTTGTTGATGGTTGGGTAGATATAATCATTCCACTCATCAATCTTCTTGGACAACTCCCAAGGGTAGTAATCATCGGTGTTGCCTGTTAGCTCGTTAAACTCTGAGTTAAACATACGAATGATTTCAGACGACTCGTTACTCACAATGGTGTTGGTTTTCTTATCCCACAACACAGGTACCGTTACTCTGCCCGAGTAATCCGGTTTGGCTTGAGTGTAGATTTGGTGCATTCGGGTATGACCAAACAGAGGTTCAGGTAACCCCATTTGCCAACCTTCACTCATCATGTCTGGGCAAACGACTGTCACGTCAATGTGATCGGTTAGGTCTTTCAGCTCGCGGAAGATAAGGGTTCGGTGCGCCCAAGGGCAAGCCAATGATACATATAAGTGGTAACGGCCGCTTTCCGGTTGAAACTGCGCGCCCGGTTTGTTCTCTACCCAGTGACGAAAGCCCGCATCTTCACGAACGAACTTACCACCGCTTTCTTTGGTGTCGTACCACACGTCGTGCCAAACACCTTCAACTAACTTACCCATATCCAAACCTCTGTCATCCAAGCTTTTCTCTAGTATAAAAAAAGCCAACTTTTTCAAAACTAGAAGAAGTTGGCCTAGTTGTTCGAATTATTTGAAGGAGGCTTGCTCAGACACAAAAAAAGCGCAACTCATAAACAAGTTGCGCTTAAGCCTGTCACAGGCTGAACCGGTTTAAATAGGCTCTAGACTTGTACGTGCAAGCAAGATACTGCGTGTACGTCATCGCCTTGGATAGTTGGCTTAGTTTGCGCACACGCCTCTGTTGCTTGTGGGCAACGTGTACGGAACACACAACCTGATGGAGGATTGATTGGCGATGGTAAATCACCTTCCAACATCTGAATCGTTTTGTTGCGCTCTAGACGAGGGTCTGGAATCGGAACCGCAGACATCAACGCTTTGGTGTACGGGTGCTTAGGATCAGAGAATAAGGCATCTGATTCACCAAGCTCTACCGCGTTACCTAGGTACATCACCAATACACGGTCAGAGATGTGTTTAACCACTGACAAATCGTGCGCGATGAATACCAAAGACAAACCAAGTTCTTTCTGTAGCTCTTTCAGAAGGTTAACTACTTGAGCTTGGATAGATACATCCAGTGCAGAAACAGGTTCATCACAGATGATCATCTTAGGTTTCAAGATAAGCGCACGTGCAATACCAATACGCTGACACTGACCACCAGAGAATTCATGTGGGTAACGGTTGATTACGTTTGGTAATAAACCAACCTTTGCCATCATCTCTTTAACTCTGTCCTTCACTTCTTGTTTAGAAAGTTCAGGGAAGAACGTCTCTAGAGGCTCAGCAATGATATCGCCTACTGACATACGTGGGTTAAGCGACGCTAGCGGGTCTTGGAAGATCATCTGAATCTCTTTACGAGTCTCACGACGCTTCACTTCCTGCATCTTAGTCAGGTCTTGACCTAACCACATCACTTGACCTTCAGTTGCTTCAACCAAGCCGATAATCGCACGGGCAAAAGTTGATTTACCACAACCAGACTCACCTACTACGCCTAGTGTTTCACCTTCGTAAAGGTGAACATCAACCCCATCAACCGCTTTAAGGTTTGATGGTTTTGCCCAAGGCCAAGCAGACTTAGCCGCAATGCTAAAGTGAACTTTCAGGTCTTTAATATCTAATAGTAATTCTTTACTCATTTTGTCCAAGTCTCCCAATCTGAAAAACAAGCACGCTGACGGTCTTTAGCAAATGGCTGCAAAATCGGTGCTTCTTGCTTACAACGGTCCATTACACGGTGACAACGGTCTTGGTAAGGACAACCTGTTGGTAGGCGAAGTAAATTAGGTGGGTTACCTGGAATCGTCGGTAGAATTTCACCTTCGGTATCCAAACGAGGAATCGCTTTAAGCAGGCCTTCCGCGTATGGGTGGCTTGGCTCGTAGAAGATTTCATCAACCGTGCCGTACTCCATTGTACGACCCGCGTACATCACAAGTACTTTGTCACATGAGCCAGCAACAACACCCAAGTCATGGGTGATCATGATGATTGCCGTATTGAACTCATCTTTAAGTTCGTTCAGCAATTCCATGATTTGCGCTTGAATGGTTACATCCAGTGCAGTTGTTGGTTCATCAGCGATAAGCAATTTAGGACGACACAGCAGTGCCATTGCGATCATCACACGCTGACGCATACCGCCCGAAAATTCATGCGGATACATGGTAATACGTTTACGAGCTTCAGGGATTTTCACCGCTTCAAGCATGCGTACTGATTCTTCAAACGCTTCTGCTTTACCCATGCCTTTATGCAGCATAAGTACTTCCATCAACTGATCACTTACTTTCATGTAAGGGTTCAGTGAGGTCATTGGATCTTGGAAGATCATCGCGATCTGTTCAGCACGAACCTTGTTCAGCGCTTTTTCAGGCAGGTTGAGGATTTCATTGCCTTCAAACTTTGCACTGCCTGAGATGATGCCGTTCTTAGCCAGCAACCCCATCAGTGCAAATACCGTTTGTGATTTACCTGAACCCGACTCACCAACAATACCCAGCGTTTCGCCTTGGTTAAGTGAGAAGTTCAAGTCGTTTACTGCGGTTACGATACCATCTTGCGTGGTAAATTCGACGCGCAGATCTTTGACATCTAATAAGCTCATTATTGCTTCCTTAATCTTTTATAGCTTTTAATTGCTATTTCGTTATCTGTCTTTTGGATCAAGCGCGTCGCGCAGACCATCACCTACGTAGTTAAAGCAGAACAGCGTAACTACCATGAATGCCGCAGGGAATGTTAATTGCCAGATTGCAACTTCCATTGTTTGCGAACCTTCTTGAAGCAATGCGCCCCAGCTTGTCATAGGCTCTTGAACACCAAGACCAAGGAAAGATAAGAATGATTCTGTAAGGATCATGCTTGGAATAAGCAGCGTAGAGTAAACCGCTACGATACCCAGTACGTTCGGCACAATGTGACGTGTAATGATCTTCCATTTACTTACACCACATACGTGTGCAGCTTCAATGAACTCTTTACTACGTAAACTCAACGTTTGACCACGTACAATACGCGCCATATCTAGCCAAGCAATCGCACCAATAGCAACGAAGATTAGGACGATGTTACGACCAAAGAACGTTACCAGTACGATTACTAGGAACATGAATGGTACTGCGTACAAGATCTCTAGGATACGCATCATCACTCGGTCAGTACGACCGCCGATGAAGCCTGAAGCTGCACCGTAAAGCGTACCAATCAGTACCGCTACGAAGGCACCCATCACACCAACCATCAATGAGATGCGGCCACCGACAAGAGTACGAACGTACAAATCACGACCTAAGCTATCAGTACCGAACCAGTGATCCGCATTCGGACCAACGTGCATTGCGTACCAATCAGTATCATCATAAGTGTACTGAGCCAGCATTGGTAAGAAGATAACTGCCAGTACCATAAGCGTAAGAATGAACAGACTCACCATCGCAGCTTTGTTTCGCATGAAACGAATGCGCGCGTCCTGCCACAAACTACGACCTTCAATCTCTAAGCTCTCAGAGAACTTTTCGATCGCTTCTAAATTTTCTTTTTTCTTCAACATAACCATGCGTCCCTGTTAGTAGCGAATTTTCGGGTCAATAAGCGCTAGCAAAATATCAACGATTGCGTTGAACAAGATGAATAGGAAACCAATCAAGATGGTTACACCCATTACTAGCGAGTAGTCACGGTTAAACGCAGCGTTAACAAACAGCTTACCGATACCTGGTAGGCCGAAGATGGTTTCAACAACAACTGAACCTGTGATGATACCTACGAACGCAGGTCCCATGTAAGAAACAACAGGCAGCATTGCTGGCTTAAGTGCATGTTTTAGAATGATATAACGGTAGCTTAGGCCTTTTGCACGAGCAGTTCGGATAAAGTTACTGTTTAGCGTTTCAATCATGCTACCGCGAGTAATACGAGCAAAGGTTGCTACGTAAAGAAGAGACATCGCGATAACAGGCAGCACGATGTACATGAATGTACCGCCATGCCAACCACCTGCTGGGAATATGTTCCAGTGCAGGGAGAAAAGGTAAATAAGCGCCGGTGCCAACACGAAGGATGGCATCACCACCCCGAGCATGGCGGTCGACATTATGGTGTAGTCGACCCAGGTATTGTGCTTCAAGGCGGCAATCGTCCCGACGGTGACCCCCATCAATAGTGTGAAGATAAAGGCAACGAAACCTACCTTCGCAGATACTGGAAGTGCAACCGCGATCAGCTCATTTACTGTGTAATCTTGGTATTTAAAAGAGGGACCGAAGTCACCTTGTAAGATATTTGTCAAATACGTGGTGTATTGTTCAAATACTGGTTTATCTAAGCCGTATTTAGCTTCGATGTTAGCCATAACTTCTGGCGGTAATGGACGCTCGCTTGAAAACGGGTTACCCGGTGCGAAACGCATGAGAAAGAAAGATATAGTGATCAACACCAACATGGTTGGAATCGCTTCAAATATCCTTTTCATAATGAATTTAAGCATAAACTCACTCTTTCAGTCTGTGACAATTAAAATTAGAAAGACGCTACATGCGCGCCCTGCGCATGTAGTGTCTGTATCGTTATAGTTATATTAACTTTTTAGAATCGAAGCTTATTATTGAGCTTTGATGTATAGGTCTTTCGAGAAGATCTTGTCTTCCGCGTTGTTGATTGGGAAACCACCAACATGCGGGTTAAGTAGACGTGATTTCACGTATTGGTAGATAGGAGCGATTGGCATGTCGTTTGCCATTAGCGCCTCAGCTTCTAGGTAAAGTGCTTTGCGCTCTTCTTCTGAAGTTGAGTTAAGTGCTTTATCGATGATCTTATCGTAAGCCGCGCTGTCGTAGTGAACACCACCGGTAGTGTTGTTACTCTTCATTAGTGTTAGGAACGAAGACGCTTCGTTGTAGTCACCACACCAACCAGCACGTGCTACTTCGAAGTCACCAGAATCTTTAGAAGATAGGTACGTTTTCCACTCTTGGTTCTCAAGTGTTACAGAAAGACCCAGTGTTTTCTTCCACATAGAACCTAGCGCTACAGCAATCTTCTTGTGGTTCTCTGAAGTGTTGTAAAGTAGGTTGAATTTAAGTGGGTTATCTTTACCGTAACCTGCTTCTTCAAGAAGACGTTCTGCTTCTGCGTTACGCTCTTTTTGAGACATCTTGCCGTAAGCTGGTAGCTCAGGATCGAAGCCAGCTGTGATTTCAGGCGTTAGGAAGTATGCAGGTTTTTGACCTTGCGCTAGGATAGCACCTGTTACGATATCACGGTCGATTGCGTAAGAGATTGCTTGGCGAACACGAACATCATCAAATGGTGCTTTCTTCGTGTTGAAGATGTAGTAGTAAGTACATAGGTTACCCGCTACAGATACATCTTCCGCGTACTCTTTTTGAAGACGCTTGAAGTGCTCAGTTGGAAGTTCGTTTGTGAAATCGATTTCGCCAGATAGGAAGCGGTTCATTTCCGCTACTTGGTTTTCGATTGGTAGGAAGGTTACTTTATTTAGAACCGTCTTATCGTTGTTCCAGTATTGGTCGTTACGCTTTAGAACTAAACGCTCGTTAACAACCCATTTATCAACAGAGAATGCACCGTTACCAACGAAGTGGTCAGGCTTAGTCCATTGGTCACCGAATTCTTCAACAGTCGCCTTGTGTACTGGCTTCATTGTTGTGTGGCCCATCATCATTACGAAGTATGGTACCGCTGTTTCTAATTCAACAACAAGCGTGTTTGCATCTACAGCTTTAACGCCTAGCTCACTCTTGTCTTTCTTACCCGCTACGATGTCCTTCGCATTCGCCATCTTGGTATATTCCATGTACCAAGCGTATGGAGAAGCCGTTGCAGGATCAACTGCACGTTGCCAGCTGTAAACGAAATCTTCAGCTGTTACAGGATCGCCGTTAGACCATTTTGCGTCTTTACGTAGGTGGAAAGTGAATGTTTTGTTGTCTGTCGTTTCCCAGCTTTCAGCAACACCAGGGATAGTATTACCTTCGCCGTCTTGGTTCACTAGACCTTCTAGAAGATCACGAATTACGTGAGATTCTGGTACACCTTGAGATTTGTGTGGGTCGATAGTCGCAACTTCAGTACCGTTACCGCGAACAAGTTCCTGAACTTTTGCTAGTTCTGTACCTGCTGGAACTTCAGCAGCGATAGAAAGAGTAGAAGTGGCAGCCACTGCCAAACCAGCACCTAGAAGAAGGGCCTGAGTGATTTTATTCTTGTACATTTAATAAACTCCAAGTTTTTCGTATTGCATCCATGACTTCTTTGCTAGGTTCACTGAACGGCAGTGATTTAGATTTATTTAGCTCAAAATTTAAGCATAAAAATCTAAAACCTTACAAAGATTGAGGCACACACTATCAACCATTGAAGTAATTTGCCATAAACAAGTCGCAAAAAATCGGATAATTCTCCGAATTACTTAAGGTAACAGTGTAAATCTCTAATAAAAACCTAATGAATAGTGAGTTACACATAGGGATTAATTAAAAAACAGCCTTTAGTGTTGATGTATCTGTATTGATACTTTTTTTTAGCATCTTATGCTAGAACACAGACGGCAAATTAACATTAATGCCACATGAAATCTAATTGCACATCACATATCCCCTAAATAGACTCTACTATTTGTGAGGATTATCACTTTATACAAAACAGCATAAAGCACTGCACCAAAACAGATTTAGAAATGCACCAAGACAGACAAAATCACGCTCCGAATTTATATGCAACATGAATGACTAACCATTTATTAATACAGCGCTTATTTATAAATGACTTTGTAACACGTACAAAAAAGCCGACCTTAATAGTCGGCTTTTTACTGTCTCAATCAACAGAGCGAATTTTTGAAGCAGCATCATATTGCGAGAATTATTTCTCCCAACGCTCCGCAGCTTTTGTATCTGAATCGCGAGAATCAACCCAGCGAGTTGTTTCAGTGGTACGTTCTTTTTTCCAAAACGGCGCTTTGGTTTTCAGAAAGTCCATAACAAACTCACACGCTTCGAAGGCAGCGCCACGATGCGCACTGGATACACCAACGTAAACAATCTGGTCGCCGATATCTAGGTCACCAACACGATGGATAACTCGCATCTTTTGAATTGGCCAGCGTGCCTCAGCTTGATCACAGATCTCGCTCAGTGATTTCTCTGTCATACCCGGGTAGTGCTCCAGAGACAAACCAATCACATTGTCGCCAAGGTTCATGTCGCGAACTTTACCAACGAACGTCACAATCGCTCCGGCAGCGGTACCTTGAGCCAAGTAGTCGTATTCGTCGCCTACAGAGAAGTCCTCTGCTGTCACTAATACTCTTGGATCCATGCTAGCCTCCAGTCACTGGTGGGAAAAAAGCGACTTCATCGCCGTCTTTCACTTCAGTCGTCAAAGGCACGATAGATTGATTAAGCGCCGCCAGAAGCTTGCCCTCTTCCAAAGCGATATCCCATTTGCCATCTTGTGCTACAAGATGGCTGCGAATCGCTTCAATCGTCTTGAACTGTGCATCAACTTCAACGCTGTCCACACCAACAAGTTCACGAGTTTGAGCAAAAAAAAGTACTGTAATCATGATTCCACCTTAAAGTGACCAGATTTACCACCCGTCTTCTCTAACAGGCGTACATTCTCGATAACAATGTCTTTCTGAACAGCTTTACACATATCGTAAATCGTTAACGCAGCAACAGAAGCAGCCGTTAGCGCTTCCATTTCTACACCTGTCTTACCAGCAAGCTTACAAACAGATTCGATGCGAACCTTGTTTTCAGACTCGATAGCTTCAAGCTGCACTTCTACTTTAGTTAATAGCAGAGGGTGACACAGTGGAATCAGATCCCACGTCTTCTTAGCCGCTTGAATACCCGCAATACGTGCCGTTGCGAAAACATCACCTTTATGGTGGCTACCAGAAACAATCAGCTCTAACGTTTCAGCAGACATCTGTACGAAAGCTTCCGCTCTCGCTTCACGTACCGTTTCCGCTTTAGCCGATACATCGACCATGTTTGCTTCGCCAGACGCGTTAATGTGTGTAAATTGGCTCATACTCAAACCGCCTTATACAGAAAGGTGTGGCATGAAGTTACAAGGGCGGTGGCTAGCATCCATTTGTTGCTTAATGATCTTAGTCCAACCTGTGCGACAGGCACCTGTAGAACCTGGCATCGCAAAGATTACTGTGTGGTTAGCAAAGCCCGCAATCGCACGAGATTGAATTGTCGAAGTACCGATCTCTTCGTAAGATACTTGACGGAATAGCTCACCGAAGCCTTCTACTTCTTTGTCGAATAGTGGCTTAAGCGCTTCAGGCGTGCTATCACGAGAAGTGAAACCTGTACCACCCGTGATCATGATAGCTTGTACGCTCTCATCAGCGATCCACTTAGATACGATCGCACGGATCTTGTACATGTCATCGATAACAATTTGCTTATCAACCACGTTGTGACCCGCTTCTTTAGCATGCTCTGCTAGGTAACCGCCTGACGTGTCATTTTCTTCTGTACGCGTATCTGAAACCGTTAGTACTGCGATGTTTGCTGCTTGGAATTTGCTTTCTGCGTGACCCATTTGTTCACCTATATAAATTTTTCATTAGACTGATTCGCCCAGCTTAAAGAAGCTGAGCGATAAAATGCTTTAGACTATATAGCGGGTTAACCGCCGATTGACGCCAAGTTTGGAGTCATGCCGCTGTTGCCATCATGTAAGAAGTGGCTAACGGACTTGGTTTGAAGCTGAGCCTGAATTCGATCAATGAGCTCTTGCTCTTGTTGATCTTCTTGAATCAGATCTCTCAGTTCAACACCATGGTCGCCAAACAGACATAGGTGAAGCTTACCGGTAGCAGAAACGCGCAGACGGTTACAACTCTCACAAAAGTCTTTCTCGTAAGGCATGATCAAACCGATTTCACCCTTGTAGTCTGGATGGACAAACACTTGCGCCGGGCCATCGTTAACGGCTTTGACTTTTAACAGCCAACCATTAGCAATAAGCTGGTTGCGAATCGCAACGCCAGACACATGATGTTTATCGAACAACTCGTCCATCTCGCCGGTTTTCATCAGCTCGATAAAACGTAATTGAATAGGTTTGTCTTTGATCCAATTAAGGAAGGCTGGTAATTCCTGACTGTTGAGGTCTTTCATTAATACAACGTTTACTTTGACTTGTTCAAAGCCAACCTCAAACGCTTTATCAATACCTCGCATAACCTCAGTAAACTTATTCTCACCAGTGATCTGATGGAACATGCGCGAATCTAAACTATCCACGCTCACGTTTATATGGGTTAAACCAGCATCACGCCACTGCCCTACTTGTTTCTCCATGCGGTAGCCATTGGTTGTGGTGGCCACTTTTTCGATGCCTGGAGTAGAAGCAACGGTATGTATGATTTCAGGAAAGTCTTTACGCAGACTCGGCTCTCCGCCTGTAATGCGGATCTTTGAGGTACCACAATCTGCAAACGCTTTAACAACGCGTTTGATCTCGGGAACACTTAAAAAAGACGAGTTTTTTTGCCCTGACGGTTTATAGCCATCTGGCAAGCAGTAAGTACATTTAAAGTTACAGACGTCTGTAACCGACAAGCGCAAGTAATAAAACTTGCGATGGAATCTATCTTCGAATTGTTGCGCCACGGAACACCTTTCCAAACACGGGAGGCATAATCATTTCCAATTAAGCCCTTGTGACAACATGTCACTGGCTCTTGATGCGTATCGGTACAGCAAATACCACTGTGCGACTTAGCATACGAGAGCTCGGAGTTATGGCAACTGAGCGTTATATTCACACGCGCAGTAGCTGAGTAATAAAATACTTAATATTTGTACGTGAATCTAGCTCTGATGGTAAAAAACGGGTCACATCGGCAAAAAAAACGTATCAAACGCTCAAAATAACTCTTGTTGAGTATATAGCGAGAAGCATTTAACCTAAATTATAGTTGGTAATAACCTAACAAGAACAATAAATGAATATTTACTCTTCAAAGAAAGTCGTAGCAATCGGCGGTGGCCATGGCTTAGGTCGCATGTTAGCTGCATTAAAAGACTTTGGTAACAACGCAACTGGCATTGTTGCAACGACAGATAACGGCGGTTCCACCGGACGTATTCGAGATTGCCAAGGTGGCATCGCATGGGGAGATACACGCAACTGTATCAACCAATTAATCACAGAACCTTCAATCAGTTCGATGATGTTCGAATACCGCTTTCGTGGTCAAGGTGAGCTAGACGGTCATAACTTGGGTAACCTAATGCTGACGGCGTTAGACAACCTTTCCGTTCGCCCATTGGAAGCGATTAACCTGATTCGAAATATGCTCAAGGTCGATGTCAATATCGTCCCGATGACCGAGCATCCTTCAGACCTCACGGCTCTATCAATGGACGGCCGCTGGGTAACCGGCGAAACCAACGTTGATGACATGACGGAAAAGCTGCGCATGATGGACTTGTCTCCAGAAGTGCCAGCAACCAAAGAAGCCGTTGCTGCCGTTGAGCAAGCAGACTGCATTGTCCTTGGCCCTGGAAGCTTTTTAACCAGTGTGATGCCTCCGTTGTTATTACCAGAGATTGGTAAAGCAATCTCAGAAAACACCAAGGCAAAAGTTATCTTCATTGAAAACCTGTCTCCAGAACACGGCCCTGCAGGGAAAATGACACTTCAAGAACAATTGGAGTGGTGTGAACGTACCTGTAAAGCAAGAAAAATAGATATAGTGTTGGGCAATGAACCACACCCTGAATTAGAAGGGCAATGGAATTGTGTGACCACAGATCTTGCATCTGCAAACCGAGATTGGCGACACGACCGTGTGAAGCTTCAACAAGCCATTGAAGCTCAGTTGGCTTAAGCCATAAGTTAAAATCGCAGACAACAAAAAAGGAGCATCATGCTCCTTTTTTATCTCAGTAATAACTCGCCGTTTTAAAGATCCGTCATCAACTGCTGATATTCAGTGTACGTTGATAACAGGAGGTCTTGCATATCTTGAAAATCAACCTCTGTCACCGGCAACGCTTGCTTCACTTTTGCATCTAAGCTAATCGCAAAACTACACAAAGAATCCGCACCAAAACTTGCTGCGCTGCTCTTAAGTGCATGACTGATATCAGCCAAGTACTTAGAGGTATCCGACTCTTTATTTATCTCTAGGTGTTCGTAGTAGCCTTTCAACTCACCTAAAAAGATTTCAAGTAAAACCGGGACATTCTCTTGCCCAATTTCGCCGGCAAGCTCATCAACTTTTTGCTGATTTAATACTTTCGTCATTATTATTTTCTTATTGTTTGGTGATTACTGCTTCGCATTCCACGTTTGCAACTTACGGTATATCGTCGATGGACTGACATCTAAGAAACCTGCCGCACGGGGGATGTTGCCATCACACGCTTTAATGGCTTGTTCGATAGCCGTTTTCTCAGTGATCCACAATGGGAAAATATCTTTTACCGTGATGTCTTCATTCTGCTTCTCTTTCAATCGCAGACTGTTTTCAATCGGTTGGTTCAACGGTGGTGGAAGCATGTTGAGAGTAATCTCTTTGCCGTTATTCAAAACCACCACGTTTCGCAACACGTTTTGTAGCTGACGAACGTTACCCGGCCACTCATATTGATTAAAGCGATCAAGTACTTCCTGAGCAAAACGTACAAACGCCTTCCCCTCCTCGACCGACATATAGCCTAGCAGAGAATACGCAATCTCAATGACATCTTCACCACGCTCACGCAATGGCGGCAGGTGCAATGGAATCACGTATAAACGATAGTATAAATCTTCTCTAAAGCGACCTTCTTGTACTTCTTTCCAAGGGTCACGGTTGGTCGCACACACAAAACGAACGTCGACACTTTTCATCTTTGAAGAACCCACTTTTTGAAAAGTACCGGTTTGGATAAAGCGCAGCAGCTTAGTCTGTAGCTCTAAGTCCATTTCGCACAATTCATCAAGGAACAGTGTTCCGCCATCAGCAAGCTCAGCAGCACCTTGACGATCGGTCGCAGCACCGGTAAAGGCACCTTTAACGTGACCAAACAATTCACTTTCAATCAGATCTTTAGGGATAGCGGCACAGTTAATCGCGATGAAAGGCTTATCGCCACGCTTACTCGCCGCATGAATGGCTTCTGCACATACCTCTTTACCGGTACCACTTTCACCAGTAATGAAAATGCTCGCCTTACTCGATGCAGCAGAATCTATCGTTCGGTAAACCTGCTGCATGGTTTGGCTACTGCCGATAAAGCCTTGGTAATTTTGGTTTCCCGGGTGTTCCGAGCTATTTTTAAGCTTGGTGGCTTTGCGGATCGCGTTGTTCACCGTAATACGGAGTCGATCGGCTTCACACGGTTTGATAAGGAAATCTTGAGAACCATGACGCATCGCTTCTACCGCGGTATCGATAGAGCCATGAGCCGTCATGAAGATAACCGGAACTTCAGGGTACTTCTGTTTTACAGCAAATAGCACGTCCATACCCGTCATATCAGGTAGACGTAGATCTAATAAAATAAGGTCTGGGATTCGATGATTCAAACTCTCGATTGCATCGCGGCCAGTGCCGACAATGTTGATATCAATTTCGAGCGGTGTAAGATACGAGCGATATAAAGCTGCTACCGAAGCGGTATCCTCTACCATCAACAAATACTTCGATTTGTTATCTAGCGTTTTTGATTGCATATCCTAGCCATTTATAATTTGCATTTATTATTATAGTCGCATTCCGCTTTGCATTATGCAAATTAGCCACAATATTTGTAGTGTGTTTTTTTACTTACTTCAAACAATCAATGTTTTATCTATCTGGCACGAACGATGCAACGGTATCAATGACCTTCGGGTCACCTAGCCAACTGACGTTGTTAGTGGACCGAGTGTTCACAAACGTAAGCCAGTAGAACATTTACTACTGGCTGTTTTTTTGTCTGAAACACTCTCAATTCTTGTGCTGAGAGGGATCACTTCTCGAGCGAAAAGAGAGATTAGCTGTTGGTAATAAACTGCTTTCTTAGCTGCTCAATTTCATCACGCTTCTGTGCGGCCAATTCAAATTCCAGATTCTGAGCATGCTGATACATCGCAGCTTCTAGCTTACTGATCTCTTTATCAAGCTGTTGCGGCGTAAGTACGGCATAACTTTCAGAAGGCTCAGCCACCTTAGATAAAGGAACTTGCTTCGATTGGCGCTGCTGCTTCGACTTGGTTAGATCACCCAGTTCCATAATGTCTTTAATATTGCGTTTCAACGCTTGTGGCGTGATACCTTGCTCTTCGTTGTAGGCTTGCTGTTTCTCGCGACGACGATCGGTTTCATCAATCGCTTTTCTCATCGACTTAGTAATCGAATCACCATAAAGGATCGCTCTACCTTCCAAGTTACGCGCAGCACGACCAATGGTTTGAATCAGAGAACGCTCAGAACGCAAGAAGCCCTCTTTATCTGCATCAAGAATCGCCACCAGCGACACTTCAGGCATATCCAAACCTTCACGAAGTAAGTTAATGCCCACTAACACATCGAACTCGCCCAAACGTAGGTCTCGGATGATCTCTACACGCTCAACGGTATCGATATCCGAGTGCAAGTAACGCACTTTAACGCCGTGCTCACTTAGGTATTCGGTTAAGTCTTCTGCCATTCTCTTGGTCAACGTGGTAACCAAAACACGCTCTTCTTTCATTGAACGGATTCTGATTTCAGACAGCAAGTCATCCACCTGCGTCGCGACAGGTCTTACTTCGATGATTGGGTCTAACAGACCAGTAGGACGTACCACTTGATCAGCAATCTCGCCATCTGATTTTTCAATCTCGTAATTACCTGGTGTTGCCGACACAAAAATCGTTTGTGGGGCTATAGACTCAAATTCTTCAAACTTCATTGGACGGTTATCCAATGCAGAAGGCAGTCTAAAACCAAACTCGACCAAGGTTTCTTTACGAGAACGGTCACCTTTATACATCGCACCAATTTGCGGCACAGTCACGTGTGACTCATCGATGATCAGCAAACCATCATCAGGCAGGTAGTCAAATAACGTTGGCGGCGCTTCCCCTTCCGCACGGCCGCTCAAGTATCGTGAATAGTTTTCGATACCGGAACAGAAGCCAAGCTCAGTCATCATCTCAATATCAAACTGAGTTCTTTGAGAGATACGCTGCTCTTCCAAAAGCTTATTGTTGTCTTTTAAGTATTGAGCACGATCGCGCAGTTCGTCCTTGATGTTCTCAATCGCCTCAAGGATTTTTTCTCTTGGGGTTACATAGTGAGTTTTTGGATAAACCGTAAAGCGCGGCAAGTCTCTTTGTTTCACCGCACCAGTCAGAGGATCAAAAATACTAATGCAGTCCACTTCGTCATCGAACATCTCAATTCGAACCGCATCTTGGTCAGATTCAGCCGGAAAGATATCAATCACCTCACCACGAACACGGAACTGACCACGTTCAAAGGCGACATCGTTTCTTGAATATTGCAGCTCAGCCAATCGACGCAGGATGTCTCGCTGATCCATCACCTCGCCACGACTCAAATGAAGCATCATCTTCAAATAAGACTTAGGATCACCCAGACCGTAGATAGCCGACACAGAAGCCACAATGATGGCGTCTTTTCGTTCTAATAAGGCTTTGGTTGCCGAAAGCCTCATTTGTTCGATATGAGCGTTCACAGACGCATCTTTCTCGATGAACGTGTCCGTGGTTGGAACGTAGGCTTCAGGTTGGTAGTAATCGTAGTAAGAAACGAAATACTCAACGGCATTGTTTGGAAAGAAAGATTTCATCTCACCGTAAAGTTGAGCCGCCAATGTCTTGTTAGGCGCTAACAGAATCGCAGGTCTTTGAGATTGGGAAATGACGTTGGCAAGGGTAAAGGTTTTACCTGAGCCCGTTACCCCTAGTAGAGTTTGATGTGCCAAACCAGAATCTAATCCGTCTAGTAATTTGGTTATCGCTGTCGGCTGATCACCGGACGGGCTGTAGTCCGATACCAAGTCAAAGAGTTTACTCATAGGTCGCCATTTCCATACTGTTTTTTTAATCAGGTCATTGTCACTCTAGGAGGAGTGTCGTTGCAACAATTATCTAGAGAAATGCATCTTAAGATCAGAGATCAGTTATAGCTTTTATTTTTAGAACTTGGTATTATCCGTGCCCCTGCAAAGTTTCCCCTGCTAAATTACTCGAATTTTAATCCACTACTTTTCCCCAAAAAACCTAAAAATACCGCTTGTTTTACTGTTCGTTTTATAATCTACAAAAGTTATACAATTGCGACATTTTGCTATAAATCTTTTAAATACATTACGTTAGATAAGATTTTTACATTTTTCGATTTATCCCGATTATTGTTGTTAAAGTTTCACACACACACTTATCCACAATTTTGGTGGATAACTAAAGCAAAGCTAAATCCTATAAGGCGTTCAAGAAAGTAAAGTTTTTTATCTTACTTTTTTCTGATCTTTTTTATTGACAGAAATCCGGACAATTATTAGAATTCGCGTCGCTAACAAGCAATTCCCCTTTAGTTCAGTTGGTAGAACGGCGGACTGTTAATCCGTATGTCGCAAGTTCAAGTCTTGCAAGGGGAGCCAAATTCAGAAAAAAGCTCAATCGAAAGATTGGGCTTTTTTCGTATATAACTGCGACTAACTTGTTCCAAGTTAATGTCACAAACCTAGCCGCCCGCGTTCAAGTCTCGACAAGGGGGCCAAATTTAAAGAAGCCGCATCATTCGATGCGGCTTTTTGCGTTTTAGTCGAAACAAAAGCCCTACAGGCACAGCTTTGATTAACTCACATCCATAAAAAAACGCCTCACAAGGAGGCGTTTGGGCTTAGTGACTAAACTGAGCTTTATTCTAGATTAGACGTCGTTTTAACGGTTATGCTTCTGCTGTAACAACATTCGTCTGAGTCTCTTTACCGGCTTGGTCTTGATCAAATCCTTCATGCAGGTGGTAGTAGCGCTTATAAACAAGTGCACTTACCGTCATTAGAATCGCTGGTAAACCTACCATCATAAACTGCAGTCCCATGATAGTGCTGTCAGACTGTTCCACGTTTGGTACATAACCCACCACAGACAAGCCCATACCAACAATAAAACCACCAGCCGCGCCTGCAAACTTAACAAGCATCGTTTGAACAGAGAAGATAACACTCTCACTGCGACGACCTGTTTTATGTTCACCGTAATCAACAACATCTGCCAGCATTACAGTTTGCAGTGCGTTAGCGATACCCACACCAAACTTGATAGCAGCACCTGCGATACCGATTAGAATCGCGTTACCTGGAGCGATAAAGCCCATGATAAGTAGAGTGATACAAGACAGCACTGGGAAGCCACAAGCGATAACCCATAGGTGCTTGCGTGGTAACACTGATGCAATACGAGGGAACAAGAATACACCTGCAACTTCAGCGATACCTGCCACCATCATATAAACGGGGAACAAGTCAGCGTTGCCTAAAGCGTAAGAGAAGTAGTAAATCGCAAAACCACCCACCAGCAAGTTTGCTATTTGGAACGACAATACGGTACCAATAAGTGCTTTTAGTTGGTCATTCTTACCAATGATAACCATTACATCTTTAAAGCTGAAACGCTCAGCTGGTTTGGCATTTGCTGGTGCAGATTTTTCTTTTACGTTGCGAGCAATCAAGAATGCACTCATCACGAACAGCACAGCAATCAACATAGCAACGTTGAAGAAACCTTGTCCTTGGTCGCCATCACCCAGTTTACCGACAATGTGTAGCCCGTAAGTACCCGTAATAAACCACGCCAAGCTAGCAAACAATCGTGGCCAAACAACCAGCTTTTCACGTTCTTGACGAGAGCTCGATAGTGCAGGAATCAAAGACCAGTATGGAATGTCCATAATAGTGTAGGTAAGGCCCCACAGAATATAAGCAGCCGCTGCATAAATGTATAACGTAGTGCCTTCAAACATATGCGTACTAAAAAGGCCAACAAGCACTACAGCATTCAACAGAGTTCCAATCACTATCCAAGGACGGAATTTACCAAACTTAGAGCGCGTGTTATCAACGATAACGCCCATCATTGGGTCGGTCACCGCGTCGATAATGCGCGCGGCCAAAAAGATAGTACCCACGAACGCCGCTGACAGCCCAGCAACATCAGTGAAGTAAAACATTAAAAAGATGTAGATTGGAGCACAGGCAAAGTCTTTACCTAAAGCCCCAAGTCCATACGATAATTTGGTTTGTAGAGTAATTTGATCAGACATAGTATTTCCTTCAGGCGCGTAACTTCATCTCCTAACAGACGTTGAAACGCTTACCTTTTATTTATAATAATTTATCCACTCAAGTTCTGTTTTAGAGCCACTCTGTGGTCGCTTCTTAAAA
The DNA here is from genome assembly GCF_015163615.1 of Vibrio sp. OPT18. Taxonomy (NCBI): domain Bacteria; kingdom Pseudomonadati; phylum Pseudomonadota; class Gammaproteobacteria; order Vibrionales; family Vibrionaceae; genus Vibrio; species Vibrio sp. OPT18. The sequence continues at coordinate 156,079 of NZ_JADDYK010000028.1, read as the reverse complement.
CACTCAAGTATCAAGTCCGACGCTAATGTAACCATTCCAACGCACAGATACTGTGATCAACAACCATTCAATGGAAACGTTTTCAGTCAAATATCTAAAGTGAGAGATCGAACAATAAAACCCTCGAATTGACAGAGAATATCGCTAATTAAAGTGCTAAAAACAGTTCGTAGTGTGAAGTGAGGCATGAGAACGATTACATAAGTGCAGTGTCGCGGTGGGAATACCTACAGATCTCCGATCTCTAAGGGCACATCAAATTGATTAGATAGTTCATGACGACTTATTAAAGGCAATAAAAAACCGCGTAATTTCACCTACGCGGTTCATCAAATATAAGGCCTATGCTAAAACTTACTCGATACGTTCAAACTTAATTAACATTGCTGTTTCTGCATCGAGTATTGGCATCGTCAGCCCCACCTCGGCACACCAAGCACCTGATAATTCACAGCCAGACTCTGTCCATGGCGGTTGATAATTCACAATATCATCGTAATTTGACGGTTTATCAATCACAGATACCTTGTATAAACTTTGTGGATCTAGCCCAGGTATACGCAAATGACCACTCAACGAATTGGTTGGCATCGCCATCTGTGCAATCATCACCACAGCTTCTGACACATCTTCGGAGACGACCGCATGGATTTGATGGGCACTATCGTCCGTTGGAACTCGCCAAGTTCTCCCGCTATGCAGTAACGGGCGCAGCATCTTATGTAGCTTGATGTAGTGTTCAAAGCCCTGCTTCTCTTCTTGAACTTCTTTCACAGGGTCTAATTCAATTCCCATATGACCAAACAGTGCTGTTAGGCCACGAAACTCAATACTATGACGACGACGAGTGCTGTGGCAGTGGCTCGCGCCAATATGGCTTCCCATTACCTCAGGAGGGAAGAAGTAACTCATCCCGCGCTGAATCGTTTGTCTTTCTAAGGCATCGTTATTATCTGAAGCCCAAAAACGTTGCGTACGCTTAAGAACCTCAAAATCGATACGACCACCACCAGCCGCGCAAGATTCAATATCAACCATTGGGTGCTTCTCTCGGACTTTATCGACCAACTCATAATAACGAGCGGTTTGTTGATGAGCCGCAGCCCTGCCTAGATGTGCAGGTTGTACAACCTCTCGGTTCATATCCCACTTAATGTAAGCAATGTTGTACTGACTTAAGAAGTGGTCAAGGCGCTCAAACAGAAAGTCGAATGCTTGTTGATTCTGAAGATCGATAACATATTGATTGCGACCCGTTGGTTGGTCATAGCCGTCAACCGCAAGCAACCAGTCTGGATGGGCGCGGTATAAGTCAGAATCCTTATTGATCATCTCAGGTTCGAACCACAATCCAAACTCCATACCCAATTGATTAACGTGTTCAACTATCGGCTCTAAACCATTTGGGTATTTTTCTTCATCTAAGAACCAATCCCCAAGTGCAGCCTTGTCTCCGCAGCGCCCTTTGAACCAACCATCGTCAATGATAAAGCGCTCTACTCCCATATCAGCGGCTTGGCTAGCCATCGACATAATATAATCAGGATCATGGTCAAAATAGATGCCTTCCCATGTATTAAGATGGATAGGTCGAGGCTTTTGTACGAAAGACTCCGGCAAGATGGAACCACGCACATGGGAGTGGAACTGGTGGCTCATTCCATTTAGGCCTTCCGAACTGAAACTTGCATACAACCAAGGTGTCGTTAAGCTTTCACCTTCATCCAATGCAATCTCGCCCGGTAGATAAATAACTTCAGCTTGCACGTAGCGACGACCGTCTGCTTTTACATCAGCGCGCAATCTGTGGTTACCACTCCAAGCGAAGTGAACG
>NZ_JADDYK010000028.1:142629-154193 GCF_015163615.1 Vibrio sp. OPT18 | reverse complement strand
CCCCACACATCACCTGCCATTTCATTGAAGTTGGCGGTACCGACAACCATCGCTGGATAATGTTCATGAGACGTTCGTCCGCGACGATTTTCTTGTTGATAGCCCCCTTGTTGTAAGGGCTGGCGCACCGTTTGGAACTCATGTACCCAGCGGCCGTAGTACGTCATCAACTCATCAGCTCTTGCTGGTAATGGTAAAGTATTGGCGAGACGGTTCACCTGATAAAGGCCGGCTTTAAGGTTGGTTAAGGTGTGACGAGATTTCACAACATCATGTTTATCAAGGCATAGTTCGGTTGTTAAATGTAAGCCTGCACGCACATCTTCACTCTCAATGATTAGGCTAGATGGTGTTTGTTGAATATCCGTAATAGAGAAAACAGGCGCCCAGTCCAACCCATCTCGGTGTCCTTCTAATGCCGGACTGCTGAATACACCGCGTCCGAGCTCTGGGCTCAGTGACATAGCGACATCATTATCAAGGCGACCGTAAGGAACTGGCCTTTGAAGAGAAACACGAAAGTTCGTTAGATCGCCACGAACTGGTACTCCCCAATGCAGAATTTCGGCGAAATCACCAAGTTCAACGATCAGTTGCGAGTCTTTACCCGTAATTTCTACTAGGGATTTATTCGTCATTTTATTTAACCTTAACGCGTTTAATTACTCCGTATCATAATTATTGAGCTGAGAGTTTCTGTGATCAAACCCAAAATCATGAAAACGTTTCCATCAAATATTTTGAGATTAATAGATTCAAATAATACCCCCTAATTCAAAGATTTATGCCAACCACCACCTCAGTACATATGCTCCTAATCCTCAAAAATAGGGATATTCCACATTAAATAAAGCGCTATAACGTTAAAACAAACAGGAGCTTAACAACAATTAAGCCCTTAAAATTCATTACGTTATGGTGGATCTGTCATTTGAAAATTGGCTCACACACATTTCCTCTTGAACTCACCACACCACACTCGTATTCTTAACCTTTAGAGTACAACTATGAAGTGTCTCCCTGGGTCCTAACTTTTACATTCCAGCTTGACGGTATAGAACGCAATGCCTGTAGCCTAGCTTCGACATTGAATTTGATACTTGCTTCCTTGTCTCACATGCCCAGTTATCATTGACTGGGCTGCTTTTCCCCTCAAAAATAACCCTAATCCCTTGCTAGCTCTAGCCTTACATCATCATTACCGATATTCGAACACAACGAGCAACTTCAACTTTAGCGCACGATCAATCCCCTCAACACCTCTGAAATAGAAAACGATTCCATTAAAAACCCACAGAAACCTCTACAAAACTGCCACTACAAGCTCAATAACCTGATCAAAATCACACAAAATAATCACAAACCCATCAATAGCGTAAAAATGCCAACCTCATCATGAAAACGTTTCCATTGTTTATTTACACTCTCGCTCGAGTTAGGACTCAAACATAAAAATATCCATAAATAAAAAATAATGGAGACACTTCATGAAACAAAAAATGCTAGTTAAAGCATTAGGATTCACTCTTGCCCTCACCCCATTAATCAGCTTCGCTGCAGTGGAAAACGTAACGTATTTTGGTTATGCGAAATGGGGCAACATCTACACCGACAATGACCAACATAACGATGGCAAAGGAGAACGAAACGACGTTATTCGAGCAGGTCAAGGTTACGGTAACTACCGTTTAGGTAATGAACTGAATTGGTGGGAAGCGGGTGTGAAAGCCGATGTATGGCGTGACAATGACGCTTATTTTGATACCACGATTTATCTAGGCAGCGGTGATAGCTGGGGAGACGTAAGTACGATTCAGCTTTGGTCAGCAGGCCATGGTCTTATCGATGGACAACCTAACGCGAAAGTATGGGCCGGAGAACGTTTTTATCGTCGCCATGAAGTCCACATGATTGATGTTAAGTACTGGGATACATCCAGTACGGGTTTAGGTATTGAAGATTGGGATCTAGGGTTTGCGGATGCACATTTGGCCTGGATGGCGCCAAACTCGTCAAGTGACGATGGGCGTAGTCTTCACAATATTGATGCTCGCTTAAGCGGTATTGAATTGAGTGACACAGCGGATCTTACTCTTGGTTTGAACTACGTGACCACGCAAAACTCGAGCTACGACGATAAAGACATTACTACTTCTGGCGCAATGCTCTCTGCTCTTTACCGTCAAGCTTGGAACTACGGTTCAAACACCTTGGCCTTCCAATACGGTACTGATGCCTTAGCTGGCGGATTAATGAGTGCTGAAGGTGGTTCAGACAAAAAGTACAGCACTGGCGTCGAACATGATGGCTACAGCTGGCGTCTATTTAACCATGGTGATTTAAATATCAGTGAAGATGTTCAAGTCATGTACTCCATCGCTTATCAAGATAACAACCTAGATAACAACGATGGCGAGAAATGGTTCAGTGTCGGTGCTCGTCCTCAATATGCTTGGACAGATTATATGTCGACAGCACTTGAAGTCGGTTACGAAACGGTAGAAGCACAAAACGGCTCAGGCACCAATGATATGTACAAAGTGACTGTCGCTCAAATGTTCCAAGCTGGCAAAGGCGTATGGGCTCGCCCATCTATCCGTATCTTTGCAACTTACTCTGAATCCAACAACGAATGGGATCGTGGTAACGAGGTTTATGGAACGGCAACAAGCATCAACGCCGAGACTGTTGACGAGATTACCTTTGGTTTCAACGTGGAAACTTGGTGGTAAACCACAACACCCGAGCGTCTGTTCAATCAACAAATTGACGCTCAACACTGGAATAGCAATTTAACGGGGAAAGCCGATGTTTTCCCCTTTACTAAGGTAGCAATCAGATGAAATTAAAATCATTGGTGATCATTGTCGCGGCACTCACCGTTAGCGCATGCAGTGGAATACCTGAAAAGGAACTTAAGACTGATTTCAATGACAGTGCTTGCTGCTCTCAGCTAAGTGCGCTGCCAATGACGCAATTGTCTGTTCCATTCCACCAACAAGTGATTATGGACGGTCATTTACCGACCCTTTCCTCTTCATTGTTAAATGACAATACACAAGCGGATAGCCAACGCTTTCCGACCATCGCGTACCAAATCAGTGACACGACAGAATCGCTGTCCTTACTCATTCGTTCATACATTAAAAATGATGCGCTATTCGCACCGTCTATCTATGTCTTTGACAAACAATTACGACTGCTTGATCAATACAGTACTAACGACTTCACTTACTACCCGACAGCGATGCAAGGGTTAGAAAGAATTGAAGCATCAATTGCACTCGAACCTCAACGAAACAACGCGCAATTTATTGTGGTCAGCGCCGATAGCACTAAGTTAGATAGCGCCATCAATCGAATTCATCCTGAAGATCTGTATTCCGAATCTCAGCAGATTATTGGCAATAAGCAACTGCCGTTGACGGCCACGTTGAGAAGCGTAGGTGTCATTGATGTTACGGCGAGCAAATCAACAAACAGTGCGGTTTTGACTCTATTGGCTGAGCTTGGCGTTTCATCCAACAATGAGCCCGAAACCTTGGGTTCAAAGCGAGTTTCTCCACCATCAATTCAGACAGTTGAAACCAATCAAAAGGCGCAATGGTTGAATATCCAAAAGGACATTTACGAAGCCCTAAACAACAACGACATCAAACAAGCCGCATTTATTGCTAATCAAGCGGCCGAACAGGGCATGCCCGAAGCAAAAGATTATTTATTAAAACAGCTCGCTGAATAGCTGAATAAGCCAACAGAACAATACGTAAACCAACGATTTGATAACGGTCATCACGGCTTAAAAAACCGATGACTTAATAGAATTATTACCCATATTGAACACTTTAAGAGTAGGAATACCATGAAGGCATTTTCAAACATCATCCAAAGACGCGATTGGGAAAACCCACAGTCTGTGAATATCCACTGCCTTAATGCGCACAGCCCATTATCAAGCTACCGCAACCTTAAGCACGCTCGAGACGGCATTGAGTCACAACGTAAATCTCTTAATGGACAGTGGAAGTTCAAATACTTTGATGCACCTGAACAAGTTGACGGTGAATTTATCGAAACAAGTTTCAATGACTCACAATGGGACGAGATTGCCGTACCATCGAACTGGCAAATGCAAGGCTACGATAAACCTATCTACGCCAACGTAAAATACCCATTTGAAGTGAACCCACCGTTTGTACCGGCAGAAAACCCAACCGGTTGTTACCGCACTCAAATTACGTTGACTAAAAATGACCTAAAGAACACCCAACGTATTATCTTTGATGGCGTCAATTCCGCTTTTCATCTTTGGTGTAATGGCAATTGGGTTGGGTACAGCCAAGATAGCCGCTTACCTGCGGAGTTCGACTTAACTCAGTATCTAACTGCTGGCGATAATACACTGTCTGTTATGGTGATACGTTGGTGTGATGGTAGCTATTTAGAAGACCAAGATATGTGGTGGCTAAGCGGTATTTTCCGTGATGTGACCTTGCTAGCTAAACCAAAGCAGTGCATTGAAGATGTGTTCGTTACGCCTAATTTAGACGCATGCTATCGCGATGGTTCACTGTCTATTGTCACCAAAATTACGGCACCAGACACTTACCAAGTTCAGGTTCAACTGTTTGACGGTGAAAACGCGGTGACTGAACCGCTTATCGATCGCCCTCATAATAGACGAATTGACGAGCGTGGCACCTACGATGATGTGGTATTCCAAACTCTGCATGTTCGAGAGCCAAAGAAATGGAGCGCAGAAGTTCCTAACCTCTACAGAATTGTCGTGTCATTGCTCGATGAACAAGGTAACCACCTAGAAAGTGAAGCTTATCAAGTTGGCTTCCGTAAAGTCGAAATGACAGACGGTCAGCTAAAGCTAAACGGCAAACCGCTATTGATTCGCGGCGTAAACCGTCATGAGCATCACCCAGAGTTAGGGCATGTAATGACAGAAGAAGACATGATCCGCGATATCTGCTTAATGAAGCAGTACAACTTCAATGCTGTGCGCACCGCACACTACCCGAATCACCCACGATGGTACGAGCTGTGTGACGAATACGGTTTATACGTGTGTGATGAAGCGAACATCGAGACCCATGGCATGCAGCCTATGAATCGCTTGTCTGCGGATCCGCAATGGGCACACGCTTATATGAGTCGTTATACGCAAATGGTCATGCGTGATAAGAACCACCCTTCTATCATCATCTGGTCTTTGGGTAACGAGTCGGGACACGGCAGTAGCCACAATGCGATGTATGCTTGGTCGAAACAGTACGACCCTTCTCGCCCGGTACAATATGAAGGCGGAGGTTCAAATACCACCGCTACCGATATCATTGCGCCAATGTACGCACGCGTTAACAGTACAATCGAAGACGATGCCGTTCCAAAATGGTCTATCAAGAAATGGGTTTCTCTGCCTAACGAGCAACGCCCGCTTATTCTTTGCGAATACGCACACGCAATGGGCAATAGTTTAGGTAGCTTTAATGATTACTGGGATGCATTCAGAGAATACCCTCGCCTACAAGGCGGTTTCATCTGGGACTGGGTTGACCAAGGATTAAGTCAGTGGGATGAAAACGGTGAACACTTCTGGGCCTACGGTGGAGACTTTGGCGACATCATCAACGACCGTCAGTTCTGCATCAACGGTTTGATCTTCCCAGATCGCAGCGTACACCCAACGTTGGAAGAGGCGAAATACTGCCAGAGAATGATCAATGTGACGTTAGCAGAACAAACTGAAGCTCAATGCCACTTGAATGTAACCAATGAAAACCTGTTCAGAGCAACCGACAATGAAATCTTACGCTGGCAATTACTCAAAAATGGCATCGTGATTCAATCAGGGCAACAAGTCTTATCCGTTGCTGAAGATAGTAAACAAGAGCTAGTAATTGACCTTGCTTTCACGCCAGAAGCACAAGCCGAATATCATCTAAACACAGATATTACTCTGATTTATTCGACTAAGTGGGCAGAAGAAGGCCATGTTTGTGCAACAGAGCAGTTTGCTTTACGTAACCATGCTGGCTTGCAACTCCCTAGCACTGCAAATGCTTTGGCTCCTCAGTTAAATCAGCAAGACAATAAAGTCGTCGTGTCTAGCCTAGATGAAACACATCAATGGCAATGGGATACAGAGAGTGGATTGTTGACCCACTGGGTCGTTGATGGGCAACCGCAAGTTATCAAGGCACCTGTCGACAACTTCTATCGTGCGCCGCTTGATAACGATATTGGTATCAGTGAGATAGACAACATCGACCCAAATGCATGGGCTTGTCGTTGGGAACTTGCAGGCATTGGTCAATGGGAACGTCAGTGTACAAGTTGTGTCGTGCAATCGCTCGCAGACTCAGTACAAGTAACGTCAGTATTCGCCTACCAATTTAATGGCCAAATCCAAGCGATTACAAAATGGCAATACACCTTAAATAACTTAGGTGAAATGAATATCGCGGTTGATGTCAACTTAGCCGATCACTTACCACCGATGCCACGCATTGGTCTTGAGATGGAGCTACCTTTACCACTCGAAACAGCCAATGAAACTCCGGTTTCGTGGCAGGGATTAGGTCCTTTTGAAAACTATCCAGACCGTTTGGCCGCTGCTCGATTCGGTTTACACAAACAGACACTGGATAAGATGCATACGTCGTATATATTCCCAACCGATAGCGGGTTACGTTGCGGAACCAAAAACTTGAATGTTGGAAATATTGGGATCGAAGGCGATTTTTCATTCAGTGTGAGTCAGTATAGCCAGCAACAATTAACGGATGCTAAGCATACTAATGACCTGACTCGTGAAGAGAAAATCTATGTACGCGTAGATCACCAACATATGGGCGTTGGTGGTGATGATTCTTGGAGTCCAAGTGTTCACCAAGAGTTTCAACTCACCGACAATCAATATCGTTATCAGGTTACGCTAACAAGCGCATCGTAAGTAAATTCGGGCCAAGTGGTTTGCTCTAAAGCCACTTGGTTCCCTATTACTTTGGGTTACCTGTGATGACCTTACTTCACGCGACAACAGCTCACACGACAGCAGTTCAAACGACAACAGTCCACACGCCAATGTGACTAAAAAGCCAAGTTCAAATCTAGAGCTTGGCTTTTTATTTTTAAACTAATCAACCAACAAAAAATAAACCATCAAACCTCGTCATATTTGATGTTTAGTATTTGAATTGGCTAACTATCCGTTGTTAAATGTCCAACCACCAGCACACAGCATTATATTCAGAATAAGAGAGCGGAATGGCTACCATTAAAGATGTTGCGAAGGAAGCAGGCGTATCAATCGCGACCACCTCTCGAGTAATCAACAATGCACCTCACACCAGTGAAACCGCAATTGCGGCGGTAAAAGCCGCTATGGAAAAACTCGGTTATCGCCCAAATGCCAACGCCCGTGCATTGGTCAGCAAATCTTCAAACGCGATTGGTGTACTGGTTAATGATGTTTCTGCCCCGTTCTTCGGCTCAATGATCAAAGCTATTGATACCGTGGCAAGTGAGCAAGAAAAACAGTTACTGATTGGCAGTGGCTACCATGACGCCACCAAAGAGCGTAATGCGATTAACTTGCTGATCAACAGCCGCTGCGAATCACTCGTCGTTCATAGCAAAGGCATTAGCGATGAAGAGTTAGTCAAACTGGCCAATGAAGTACCCGGAATGGTGCTGATCAATCGCATTGTTCCCGATATCGAAAACCGCTGTATTGCTCTCGACAACCGCCGCGGCTCTTACATCGCGACAGAGTATTTGATTAAAAACGGCCACAAACACATTGGCTACATCTGCTCGAGTCACGATATTGAAGATGCTCACGACCGCTTAGGTGGCTATTTGGATGCATTGAAAGATCACGGTATTGAATCGAACGATGAGTACATCGAATATGGTGAACCTGACGAGCTAGGCGGTGAGCAAGCCATGGTTAACTTAATGGCAAAAAACACAGATATCACTGCCATTGCCACGTACAACGACTACATGGCCGCAGGCTGTTTGGCGTTATTACAAGAAAATGGCGTTCGTATTCCAGAAGATATGTCAGTTATTGGTTTTGATGACGGCCACATTGCTCGCTTTATTTACCCTAGATTGACCACCATTCGCTACCCAATTCAAGTCATGGCTAATCAAGCGGTTAAGCTCTCTCTGCAACTCGCAAGTGACGAGCCAAAAGAGCACCCGGAACATAAGCTATTTATGCCAATTTTGGTGCGCAGAGCCTCTGTTCGAAACATTAATTGAGAAAGCTCAGGGTAATAAAAACTAAGTCATTTCGTTCCTCGACACTTTTTACAACAAAGAAAATAGGATTGATTCGATGAGTTATCATTGAGTTAATCTTATTTTTCATTCCCCGCAAATACCCACCTATACTTAACCTGATCCATCTTAATCAAACGGTTACCCGTTGATTTTTTCACCAAGTGTCTAAATCCCTAGTGATCCTTGGTTGTTATTAGGTGAGCAAAGCAGGATAATATCGGGATCGGAATCTCAAGAATTAATCCATTATGACCGAATACCTTTTGTTGTTGGTTGGCACAGTGCTGGTCAATAACTTTGTGCTAGTGAAGTTTTTAGGACTATGTCCATTTATGGGAGTCTCCAAGAAACTGGAGACTGCGATTGGCATGGGCCTTGCGACGACTTTCGTTCTAACGTTAGCGTCAGTCTCTGCATACCTAGTAGAAACCTACATCCTTACCCCTCTGGGTATTGAATACCTGCGTACCATGAGTTTCATCTTAGTTATCGCGGTGGTTGTTCAATTTACGGAAATGGTGGTTCACAAAACCAGCCCAACTCTTTATCGCCTGCTGGGTATCTTTCTGCCTCTTATCACCACCAACTGTGCGGTATTAGGTGTGGCACTTCTGAACATCAATGAAAACCACAACTTCATTCAGTCGATCATCTATGGTTTCGGCGCAGCGGTTGGTTTCTCTCTTGTATTGATCCTATTTGCTGCAATGCGTGAACGTATTGCGGTTGCTGATGTTCCAATGCCATTCAAAGGTGCATCGATTGCGATGATCACAGCAGGCCTAATGTCTCTGGCATTCATGGGCTTTACTGGGTTGGTGAAATAAGCATGAGTACCATTTTAATTGCGATCATTGCGCTAGCCGTTTTAGCCGCTGTTTTTGGCGCTATTTTGGGCTTTGCTTCTATCCGTTTTAAAGTTGAAGCTGATCCTATCGTCGATCAAATCGACACCATTTTACCGCAAACTCAATGTGGCCAGTGTGGCTATCCTGGTTGTCGCCCATACGCAGAGGCGATCGCTAACGGAGACAAGATCAACAAATGTCCTCCGGGCGGCCAAGCAACCATAGAGAAGCTAGCAGATTTAATGGGCGTAGAAGTTGAAGACTCCGCTCATGACTTAGATAACAAAGTAAAAACCGTTGCCTTCATTCATGAAGATATGTGTATCGGCTGTACCAAGTGTATTCAAGCCTGCCCTGTTGACGCCATTGTTGGTGGTACCAAGGCACTGCACACAGTAATTAAAGATGAATGTACAGGTTGTGATCTATGTGTCGCACCGTGCCCTACTGACTGTATTGAAATGATTCCAGTGGCAACAACGACTGAAAATTGGAAATGGCAGATGAACATCATTCCTGTTACTGATATCACTAACCAAGCGACTGATGCGACTGCGTCAGAGCCTAAAGCATAGGGTTAGTATGATCTCTTTAATTGAACAAATTCGCACGGGCTCTATTTGGAACTTCCCTGGTGGCGTGCACCCTGCTGAAAACAAGAAACAGTCGAATACTACTGATATCGTCCATGCAAGGCTTCCAGAAGAAATCGTTCTTCCGGTGAAACAGCACATCGGTAAGCCGGGTAACCTATTGGTTGCTGCTGGCGACACTGTGTTAAAAGGTCAGCAACTTACTGCCTTAGATACAGGTTTTACGTTACCTGTACACGCACCAACATCGGGTGTGATTACCGCTATCGAACCGCGAACTACCGCTCACCCTTCAGGCTTGAGCGAAATGTGCGTGGTTATTAAACCTGATGGCCTAGACACTTGGAGTGAAAAAAATCCAGTTGAAGATTTTTCGACAAAGACTTCTGACGAACTGCTAGATGTGATTCGCCAAGCTGGTATTTCAGGCATGGGCGGCGCAGGCTTCCCTACGGCTAAGAAGCTTCAATCCGGCTTAGGTCGTACTGACATTTTGATCGTCAATGCTGCGGAATGTGAACCTTACATCACCTCTGATGACAAGTTGCTTCAAGAACATGCCGACGAAGTATTAAAAGGCATCGAAGTCGTTGAACACATTCTTCAACCAAAGCTGACGGTTATCGGCATTGAAGACAATAAACCAGGCGCAATAAAAGCACTTGAGATTGCAGCGAAAGACAAAGATATCGTCATTCGTGTTATCCCAACTAAGTATCCTTCAGGTGGTGAGAAACAGCTGATCAAGATCCTCACCAACAAAGAGGTTCCGGCTGGCGGCATTCCTGCAGACATTGGTGTTTTGGTTCAAAACGTCGGCTCGCTTTACTCAATTAAGAGAGCAGTAATCGACGGTGAACCAGTGATTAACCGCGTGGTGACTTTAACCGGTAAAACCTTTAAGCAACCTCGTAACGTTTGGGCGCTATTAGGTACACCAGTACACGAGTTACTAGAGGAATTTGGCTACAAAGCGGATAAAAAACTGCCACGTTTGATTTTGGGCGGCCCGATGATGGGCTTTACCTTGCCACATGCCAATGTGCCAATCACTAAAACGTCGAACTGTATTTTAGCGCCAACGCGTCGTGAGATCTCACCAAGCACTTACGAGATGGAATGTATTCGTTGCAGCGCGTGTGCTGAGGCTTGTCCTGCGTCTCTACTTCCTCAACAACTGCAATGGCATGCGAAAGCCAACGAGTTGGATAAGTGTGAAGAGCTGAATATTAAGGACTGTATTGAATGTGGTGCTTGTGCGTTTGTCTGCCCAAGTGAAATTCCTCTTGTTCAGTACTATCGCCAAGCGAAAGCCGAAATCAAAACAAGAAAAGACGAAGCGACAGCCGCAGAGCGCGCCAAGATTCGTTTCGAAGAGAAAAACGCTCGTATGGAGCGTGACAAAGCAGAACGTGAAAACCGCTTCAAGAAAGCAGCTGACAACCGTCGTAAAGATATGAAATCTGCGGATGGTGATGATGCGATTGCAGCTGCGATTGCTCGCGTTAAAGCGCTAAAAGCCGCGGCAGACCAAGCTCCTAATGCGGAACCAGCGGTGAAACCTGCGGTTGCGGCTGCGATTGCCAAGGCAAAAGCAAAACAAGCTGCGGCTCAGAAAGCGGATAGCGCTGAACCAGACAATTCTGAAATGTCGAAACTGCGTGAAGAACGTAAACGACAAGCTCGAGAGCGCAAGGCACAACAAGCAGCAGCCGAGACTCCAGCAGAAAGCTCAGGTGATGGCAAGAAAGATGCTGTCGCTGCGGCTATTGCTCGCGCTAAAGCGAAGAAAGCTCAACAAGCGGAGTCAGCTTCTGAC
>NZ_JADDYK010000028.1:131077-142578 GCF_015163615.1 Vibrio sp. OPT18 | reverse complement strand
GCTCCGGCTGAAAGTACTGGCGATGCCAAGAAAGATGCTGTCGCTGCGGCTATTGCTCGCGCTAAAGCGAAGAAGGCTCAGCAGGCGGAATCAACATCTGACGCTCAAACTGAAAGCTCTGGCGATGCCAAGAAAGATGCTGTTGCTGCGGCCATTGCTCGTGCTAAAGCGAAGAAAGCTCAACAAGCTGAATCGGCTTCTGACGCTCCGGCTGAAAGTACTGGCGATGCCAAGAAAGATGCTGTCGCTGCGGCCATTGCTCGCGCTAAAGCGAAGAAGGCTCAACAAGCAGAATCAGCTTCCGAGGCTCCAGTTGAAAGTACCGGCGATGCCAAGAAAGACGCAGTAGCTGCTGCGATTGCTCGCGCTAAAGCCAAGAAAGCTCAACAAGCGGAATCAGCTTCTGACGCTCCGGCAGAAAGCTCTGGCGATGCCAAGAAAGATGCTGTCGCTGCGGCCATTGCTCGCGCTAAAGCCAAGAAAGCTCAACAAGCGGAATCAGCTTCTGACGCTCCGGCTGAAAGTACTGGTGATGCTAAAAAAGACGCCGTTGCTGCAGCTATCGCTCGCGCTAAAGCGAAAAAAGCACAACAAACAGAATCAGCTGCTCAAACCGAAAGTGAAGCTCCAGCTGAAAGCTCTGGCGACACTAAGAAAGATGCTGTCGCTGCCGCTATTGCACGTGCTAAAGCTAAGAAAGCTCAACAAGCTAAGCAAGACGAAACGGCAGAAACTCCCGAGCCAGTGGTTGAAGTGGAAGCTGAAACTCAACAAGAGTCAGTCGATCCTAAGAAAGCACAGCAGGCTAAGCAAGACGAAACAGCAGAAACTCCTGAGCCAGTGATTGAAGTTGAAGCTGAAACTCAACAAGAACCAGTCGATCCTAAGAAAGCAGCTGTTGCTGCCGCTATTGCTCGTGCTAAAGCAAGAAAAGCACAGCAAGAGCTAGATAAAAAGAATAATGAGGAGAAAGAGTAGTGGCCTTCTTTATCGCCAGCTCACCGCACGCACACAGTCGTAGAAGCACCCCAGATCTGATGAAATGGGTCGCTATTTGTGCATTGCCAGGTCTACTAGCTCAAACCTACTTCTTCGGATGGGGTACGCTCATCCAGTTAGTATTTGCTATCGCACTTGCGGTTACCTTTGAAGCGGCAATCATGCTGCTAAGAAAGCGCCCACCAGTGATGGCGCTACGTGATTACAGTGCTGTTGTCACCGCTTGGCTACTCAGTGTCGCGATTCCTCCACACTCTCCGTGGTGGATTCTAGTGATAGGTATGTTCTTCGCAATTGTCATCGCGAAACACCTATACGGCGGACTTGGGCAAAACCCATTTAACCCAGCGATGGTCGCTTACGTTGTTTTGCTGATCTCATTCCCAGTTCAGATGACCAGTTGGAATGCTCCAGCTAGCTTAACGGCTGAAGCAACCAGTTTTGTTGACTCATTCTTGATGATCTTTACTGGCTTCAATAATGAAGGATTATCTCTACAGCAAGCTCGTTTAGGGATTGATGGCACCACAATGGCGACGCCACTCGATGCCTTCAAAACCGCACTAACGGCAGGCAACACAGCGTCTGAAGCTCTGTCTCAACCTCAATTTAGCTGGTTAGCTGGCGTGGGTTGGGAATGGGTAAACCTTGCTTACCTTATTGGTGGCTTAGTGCTTATCAAGCAACGCGTGATTCAATGGCATATCCCAGTAGCGTTTCTGGGAAGCTTGACCCTATTTAGCCTAGTGTTCTTGATGTTCACTCCTGGCGAGACCGCATCACCGACCATTCATCTATTGTCTGGTGCGACTATGCTCGGCGCATTTTTCATTGCGACCGACCCTGTTTCAGCATCAACAACAGTGAAAGGTCGCTTGGTGTTTGGTGCTCTGATCGGCGGTTTGGTATTTATCATCCGCAGTTGGGGTGGTTTCCCTGATGGCGTGGCGTTTGCTGTATTGTTAGCCAACATGTGTGTTCCACTGATTGACTACTATACCAAACCTCGTACATACGGCCACTAAGGGAGCGGATACCATGCTAAATGCAATTAAGAAAAACGGCCTTGTACTCGCGATCTTTGCGTGTGCTTCGACGGGTTTGGTCGCGGTAACTCACTACCTGACTAAAGATCAGATCAAACAACAAGAACAGGCTCAGTTACTGTCTGTTCTTAACCAAGTGATCCCACACGATCTGCACGACAACGAGCTGTTTTCGTCTTGTACTTTGGTTCAAACAGAAGAGCTTGGAACTGAGCAAGCGATGCCTGCTTACATTGCTAAAATCAATGGTGAGCCGAGTGCGATTGCGATCGAAGCGATTGCCCCAGACGGCTACAACGGCGCGATTAAAGTGATTGTTGGAATGAAGATCGACGGTACTATTTTAGGTACTCGCGTGCTTTCTCACCAAGAAACTCCAGGTTTGGGTGATAAGATTGATTTGCGTGTAAGTGATTGGGTTCTTTCGTTTGCAGGCAAACAAGTAACAGATTCTAATCTTGACCGTTGGAAGGTTCGTAAAGACGGTGGTGACTTTGACCAGTTTACTGGTGCAACCATCACACCTAGAGCGGTCGTGAAGTCAGTCAAACAAGCGGTTCAATACGTTAACCAAAACAACCAAGCATTGCTTGCTCAACCTCTAAATTGTGGTGGTGAATAATGAGTGACCATAAAACACTGATCAAAAATGGCATGTGGGCCAATAACCCTGCCCTAGTACAACTTCTTGGGTTATGTCCGCTGCTGGCCGTATCGTCAACAGTCACTAACGCACTTGGGCTAGGTATTGCTACCTTGCTTGTACTGGTCGGTTCAAACGTTTCTGTTTCTTTGGTTCGTAACCACGTACCAAAAGAAGTGCGTATCCCAGTATTCGTAATGATCATTGCCTCGCTAGTAACGTGTGTTCAATTGCTAATGAACGCTTACGCCTATGGGCTTTACCTCTCTTTGGGTATCTTCATCCCGCTGATCGTGACCAACTGCATCATCATTGGTCGTGCGGAAGCCTTCGCTTCAAAGAATGAAGTGCTACCAGCGGCTCAAGATGGCTTCTGGATGGGTCTAGGCATGACATCAGTATTGGTCGTGTTAGGTGCGATGCGTGAGATTATTGGTAACGGTACCCTATTTGATGGCGCAGACCTGCTGCTTGGTGACTGGGCTTCTGTGTTACGAATCCAGATCTTCCAATTTGACAACAGCTTCTTGTTAGCCCTGCTTCCACCGGGTGCCTTTATTGGTGTTGGTTTCTTAATTGCTTTGAAAAACATCATCGATAACCAAGCAAAATCTAGACAACCAAAACAAGAAAAACCAGTCATTGAACGCGCTCGCGTTACCAATGCTTAATAAGTTAAATTAACTTAAACCCCGCTGAGTTAGCTCAATCACCCAGCGGGAAAAATCAGATCTAAACAGTACATATAATAATGACGCTCATAAGAGCGCGTAACCGATGATAAAGCAGAAGCAATCCAAGCTTCATGCCCTAACTATTTGAAAGTAATGTCGCTATGAACAATGTAAAACGAGTAGAAATACTTGAGCGTTTAAGAGAAAACAATCCAAAGCCAGAGACTGAGCTTAATTGGAACAGCCCATTCGAACTGCTGATTGCCGTTCTATTGTCTGCACAAGCAACCGATGTCAGCGTGAACAAGGCGACTGATAAGCTGTACCCTGTAGCCAATACTCCACAAGCTATTTTCGACCTAGGTGTTGATGGTTTAAAAGAGTACATCAAGACCATCGGCCTATTTAACTCAAAAGCAGAAAACACCATCAAAACGTGTCGTATGCTGCTTGACCTACATAATGGTGAAGTACCGGAAGATCGCGCTGCATTAGAAGCCCTTCCAGGTGTTGGACGTAAAACAGCAAACGTAGTGTTAAATACCGCTTTCGGTTGGCCAACCATTGCCGTTGATACTCACATCTATCGTGTATCAAACCGCACTAAGCTAGCGATGGGTAAAACCGTCGACGATGTCGAAGCAAAACTACTTAAAGTTATCCCAAAAGAATTCAAACTGGATGTCCACCATTGGCTCATTCTTCATGGACGTTACACCTGTGTCGCACGTAAACCACGCTGTGGCAGCTGTATCATTGAAGATCTCTGTGAGTACTCTCCACCAAAAAAAACGTAAAGAGCTAACGTACGATAAAGATAGGGATTCCAGTTGGAATCCTTTTTTTTGCTTTACAAATATTAAAAAAGCACATATGGTATAATTATGTGTAACTGATAACGAGTTTTGTAATGATTGGTTTGAGTGAAAGTATTCAAGTTAGGATATACAAAGATATAGATAACGCTTCTTTTCCCGTAGTTGTTCGGGGGAGTGGTCTACCTTGCTGCTTGCACCTTAACGCTTATCTCAATGGCAATCATAAGTCCCCATTTTCAAAGGTGAATTCAAAAAAGGGGAAATCAAAACAGTCACCATCATTCTACACTCGAAAGAAATATGCTTATGAGTTGAAGTTTTTGTACTGCTTCTTCATGCAAAAGAACATTGACCTTGTCGAGCGTGTAGCAAGTGGCTCTTTTCTATCTATCGAGGAAATAGACGGTTATATTCATGCTTGTAAATTCTATGTGGACACTGAGGATGAGAGCGAAAGCGGCACTGTAGTTAGCCTTACCGATAAAAGAATTAGGGATGCAATCCATGCGACATCCAACAGTCAACCAGAAGTATCAGCGCATACTTTTCATCAACGCCTCAACCGTCTTAAAGCCTACATTGAATTTTTATATGTGTGCCATCACTACGATAAAGCTGAGACTGAGCAGCAAATCTCCACGGATGACCAATTTAATAAATTCAAACTCTACATCAGTACAGCAATTTCTAGCTCCCGAAAAGACAATACCATCACAAAAGATCCCCTTGAATCGGTCATTCCATCCGATAAATTTTTTAATTTATTAGAGGTTATTCAAGAGCGTTCTTCAAACAACCCCTTCAAGTCGAGCAAGCTTCGAAATCAAATTATCACCCAGATATTGATTGATACAGGTGTTCGTGTTGGGGCTGTCTTGAAATTGAAAGTGAGTGATTTAGTGGACGATTGGGACAATCCTAGATTCCTGCTCACCCGAACCCCCGATGACCCTACGGACACAAGGCGTCTTCCCGCTGCAAACAAAACAAAAGCATTATCTGTTTCAATCTCTCACGATTTAATGAAGCTGATTAAGCTCTACATCGAAACAGTGCGCAAAAGTACACCAAACTCTCATGAACATGATTTCGTTTTCATCTCAGAAAAAGGAAGAACTATCGGAAAGCCAATGTCTTACAACGCAATTCACAAAGTCATTAAGACGATTGGAGATTGTGTTGGGATAGCACTACATCCACATCTACTTCGTCATAAGTGGAATGAAATCTTTGAAATCAAAGCCAAAGCCAAAGGGTTCTCACCGGATAAAATCGAAGACCTTCGCAAATATGCGATGGGTTGGGTAGAAGATTCAAAAATGGCATCAGTCTACAACGAGTTCCAGTTAGCCATGACGGTAGCTGAAATTTCATCCAAGAACCTGAGCCAATCCGTACCCAACCTGAGAGGTAGCAAATGAACAGCGCTGAACTTAAAAGCTTAAAAAAAAGCTATGAAGGTAAACGAACTTTTCAATCAAAAGAAACGGGTTACGAGTTTGATCTCTTTTCTGATGAATGGTTGCTTGGCTACAAGAAGCCGCTTTACCTTGGCTGGATGAATGCGTTAGATAGCGAAGCCTTTCTCGACCTACGACTGGCTATCGCGCACGCTGCCAAACATTATGCTTATTCAAGCATAAGTGGGCATGTCAGCAACTTAAAAACCATTTGCGATTACTTAGAGCCAACGACTTTTGAGGCGTGGTGGTTAACGCTCACGAGCTATAAAAAGACAGTAAAAGATGCCCTATCCGCATTTAGCAAACGAAGTCATGTGTACAACAGCAGTCTTCTTACTCCGCTCTATGACCTCGTTAAGAATGAGAGTTTAGGCAGACAAGGTGGCTCAAAAAATATCCTTGATGAAACAACGGGGGCTTACAGTGAAATCGAGCGTGATAACCTTCTTGAAGCACTAAGAATTGAAACCCTCCATGCACTCAGCAGTGAGATTGCAACAGCACAGCCTTTCACTCGCCTTAGAAACGTTCTGGCTTGCCAATTGATGGTGGCAATTGTAAGAAGACCTACCCAACTGGTTAAAATTAAATGGTGTGACCTTTTGCGGGTCGGTCAAACATTTAAGTCGCACAAAGAAAGCAACCGTGATTGGCAACCTTTAACACAGCATCATTTTTCTGATGTAGAGCAATTGCACCTACGAACCTTCAAAGGTAAAAATGGAGCGTTTAGAGTCGATGCCGAGTCACGTTCTCATCGCCTGGAGCCAAATCTGTCTGAATTGTTGCTTCAGTATTACCAAGTGTACGAAACCTTCCTTTGCGCTTCATTGAGCAAGAGCGGTGTTGTCCTCTCTGAGAGTGAAACAAAAGAGCTAATGCAACGACTTCCCTTGTTTCCAGACCAAAGTGTATTCTCCGCGAAATTTGATACAAAAGAGAGTCTCTTTCAATCCGTGAGCGATACATCCGAAGCATTTCACACATCTTCAGTTTCTCTTATAGGCAACATTACTTACCTCTTCAATAAAAAGCTCGATATTAAAAGTGATCGCCTCGTTCATCAGCCTCTTGAATTTAAAAACAATCGCTGGCGTCATACCCAGTTAACCCTCGCCGCCTGGATGGGGTTAAGCCCTGCGCAAGTTGCTGCAATTACAGGTGTCACGATAGAAGCAATACAAAATTACCTTGATTTAAAAGCGCCTGAACGAGTCAAAATTGACGAAGCCTTTGCGGGTAACAGTGTCATACAACGTTTTGATAGCGTATCTTCGAAAGAATTACAGCAACACGCTGACTTTAAGGTGAAAAGCCCGTTTGATGAAGAGATGGGACACAAACTTAACCCGACCAACTGCTCAAGCTGTCAATCAAAGGGAGCCGCCCCAATGGGGTGCTATCCCTGTGATAACTTTCGACCTTTGGAAACCGCAAACCATCAGCAATATTTAGATAAGGCAGAGCGTAAACTGGCGATTAATAGTCAATCAGGCCACCCCGCTACGGTTAAACGACTGCAAACCATTATTCTCTATATCAGAGTGACAATTATGCTGTGCGAAGAACGAAAAACCATGAAAGTGGGGGCGCAAAAATGAGTCAGATTAACCGCTACATTGATAATCAACGCGCTTATGTTGCCAAAAAGAAAGCGCAGCCTCTGATTGGATTTACTAACGCTCAAGGTGAGCAGGCATCTTGGGAAGATATTGCTGTCACGTTTACCGACAGTGATAACAGAACCCAGAATATTTACTTTTGTAATCTAAATAGAAAGATGCCAAAAGTGGGAACGCGCTTCACGGATGAAGATCGATTAGCACCTGATATGCATGACTTATTATTGACCTATGTACTTGATATATTCAAAGAAAACATATCTATAGAGAGTAAGGCACAAAAAATCGCAGCCGCAAGAATCTTCCTTTGTCACCTAAATGAGAATATCGCGACCGCCACCCTTGAAAGGATTCAAGCTGCCATCAACCTTATGATATACAGTACTAACTTAAAAT
This sequence comes from Vibrio sp. OPT18, assembly GCF_015163615.1. Classification (NCBI taxonomy): domain Bacteria; kingdom Pseudomonadati; phylum Pseudomonadota; class Gammaproteobacteria; order Vibrionales; family Vibrionaceae; genus Vibrio; species Vibrio sp. OPT18. The sequence goes on along the minus strand of NZ_JADDYK010000028.1, from coordinate 134,917 downwards.
CTTTTATCAACTGGCTGCATCAACATAAAATGCTCGCGAAAAGCTGTCAGCCCGACATCAAGACTACCGCAGAATCAGTTCGCAATAAAAGTGGCGATGATGCATTGCAAGCAGAACAAAACAAGCTCCCCTCCGAAAACGCACTACTGGCGCTCGGGGCTATCTTCTATGATGTTATTCCAACCTATCAGGATGGTGACAAGGAAGATGTTGAGGCTTGGCAACCCCTTTTATTACCAACGCAAGAGCAGCGAGACAGCTTTAGTTGCACAATGGCAGCACTTGGCATGGCTTCACCTAATCGAATCGGCGCAGAGCAAGTGCTTTTAACAGTGCAACGCATAAAGCCTCATACACAAGTTGTCGATGGCGAGGAAAAAACGGTGCATTACCTCAACTGGCGAGGCTCGAAGGGGTATAAGGATAATGCCAACCACATTAATGCAGAAATGGTCGATAGCTTAGACAGAGCGTTGTACTACACCATTCTCGCTACAGAGCCTGCAAGAGCGCTGGCTCGGTTCTATCGAAAGCCGAACCGCCCTCTGAAAGAAGTGCTCGGTGAATTCAAGCCCAGCGATGAGAATATTGCCCTGCTTAAGCCTTCCATGAGCAAATCAACCAACCTATTACACCTTGGTTTGCTGCTGGGCTTTTTTGACGGTAGTGACAAATGTGCTCGCGTCACGGCTGATACGAAGGGGGCAATAGATAGAACATATAAACCGCATCATCCAAAGTTCCTCAAGCCCATTGCACAGCTTGAAGCCTTCGATACACTGGTGTTTAAAGGTAAAGACCCTTACTCTCAAACCCTTACAGGGTGTGCGATTTCAATGCAGTATCAATACGATAAGTACACAGCAGGCAAGGAAGAACTCACCGTGGCAGAGTTTCAGAATCACACCATCGAGATGAATCAATCTCACCTAAAAGGTTACAATAGAGGGCAAAATAAGCGTGTCGATTTTGAGAACGCACTATTTGCCTACACACAAAAGCAGCTTGGCGGCAGAGTGGAACACCCCTTCCTTTTAGTGCCTATCAGTTCGCTAAGTGGCCTCTTTTCTGACGAACTAATAAAAGGCAATAAAAATCGGCTTACGCTCTTTGAGCGACACGGGTTCTCATCCAGCTTTTTGCTCAAGCCGCACCAACTGCGTCATTGGCAAAATGATCTTCTGGCTAAAAAAGGACTGCCTCACCACCTTATTTCTATGTTGTCAGGCCGAAAAAGCGCCGAGCAAACACTGACCTATATCCATACCACTGACGCTCAGAACGCATCTGTCATTGGGGACATCTCTTACTCTAATGAACTAGAAAGCGATGTCGAAAATAAGCTAAAGCTTCGTATTGCGACCATGGATCAATTTAATAAGGCAATCGACAATGAAACACCGACTTTTGTCCATGAGACAGGGTTTTGCGATCAAAACCTTGCCCTCTCACCCTGTACTTATATGTCGGAGTTTGAGACGCAATGTGCGTTATGCTCATCTTCTTGTCATGTAACCCATGATAGGGAGGCAATAGACTTACTCCAAAAGGATTTGAAAGTGCAAACGCACAACTTGGAGAGGATTCAAGCGTCTATTAACTTTGAAACAAGTGAAGGGCAGCACAAGTGGTACAAAACCTATTATCGCAATACTTGCATGCTAAAAAAACTCATTGAAGTGCTGTCCGATGAGGCAATAGAAGAAGGTCGTATGGTGCGCTTGCTAGCTCGCTCAAACAGCATAAGAATCACTAACTTAGAGACCCAAACGGTGGAAGAGAAAAAGTTAGCGTTGCCTGATGCCGAGCAAGCCCTGCAAGCTGCTATTGAGGCAAAAAACGACAAAAACCAAGATGAAGCAACGGATAATTTCTTAGGCTTTCTGGACTCACTCTAGGGTAAACAATATGGCACTTAAATCACTAGAAACCGACCAACAAATTTCCATACAGGCCCTTATTCGAAGCTGGGAAGGCAAGTTAACATGGGATTTATTAGTCACAAAAGTAGAATCCAGCTTAGGTATTGCAACCACGAGGCAAACGCTCGACAAGTACGCCAATATCAAGCACGAGTACAAACAGAAAAAGCAAGCCTTAAGGGGCAAGCCTGTTTCGCCTGAAAACAAGGAATTGCTTACTTACTTGCAAAAAGACGTGGATTTAGCAGAAAAGGTGATACAGCTGGAAGCGCAACTTACGGTCGCACAGTCAGAGATTGGTAAGCTTCAGGCTTTCATTCAAAAGTTATCCAGCATAGGCAAAACTAACCCAAGTGTCATGGATGTGTTTCAAAAGACCTTACAAGACGTTGAGCGCAGCAATAAGTAGAAATAGAGCTAAACCTCGAATTACGATATAGCGAGAGATAACATGGCAAGTGGTCAGCAGAAAGCACAGCAAAACTTGGAAGCATTTGAAGTGTGGAAAGCCACACAGACGGACGATGACTTTAAGCAAATCATGTTCCGAGGTCAGCTTAATCGAAACGAGGTGGCAAAGGGCATCGGCTGTGGAAAATCGGCGTTAAACCAAAACCCTGCCCTCAAAGAAGCGCTCAAAGCCTTAGAAGATAAACTGCGCGGCAAAGGTGTCCTGCCACCGTTGAGCGACGCTGCCAACAAGAATGAGAGCAAACCTCAAGCCTACGACAACACAGCAAATCGAAAGCTGCTCGATTCAAAACGGGTGTCGTCATTAGAAGCTGAGAACATTGAATTGAAAGCCAAGGTCAAGGAGCTTGAAAAGCGACTTGAGCGCTTTGGTGAGCTATCTGAAACTTTATCCGAAATGGGGTTGATGCCACGATGAATAGCGCTTTGCATGAAGACCAAATGCGTGTCACCAGTATCCCTTATCGCTCGAACAAGATGGTGATATTCAGCGGTGTACCGCTGGCGAAAGACTCTTACAAAACTAATAGTGGGAAGTATTACGTCACTATCAAAGCCGACCCCGATAGTATCCCTGTGCTTCCAACGCTGGGTCAGCACTGGTCAGTCAAAGGCGCTCGCCAGATAAAAAATATGGAGATGGGTGATTATGTCATGCAGCAGCACACGTATGAATCACCCAAGCATGTTGAATGCATGCTGCCCGAAACTGGCGAACAACTCATTCGTTTTATCGCAAGAGAAACTGACTTTAAAGGTATTGGTGAAAGCAAAGCTAGGGCGCTCTGGCAGCTCTTAGGTAAAGACTTCCATGCCACACTGCAAAATGACATCCCAGACTCTAGAAAGCGTCTAACATCGATTCTGAGTGACGATTCAGTGGAAGCGCTCTTTAAGGGGTACGCCAAATATAAAAATCTGGCACATTGCAACTGGATGAGTGAGCAAAACATCCCCGCCAGTGTGCAGCAACGGCTGCTCAAGCATCACGGTGAAGCCTCTATAGAGGTAATTAAGGATAATCCTTATGCTTTGATGGGCTTTGGTCTTTCGTTCAGTGCCATTGAAGATATTATCAAGGCAACGGATTTTAAGAGCGATGTTGCGAAGGATGACCCAAGAAGGCTCAGCGCGGCTCTGGAAATGGCGATTCGCAAGGAGATTGAAAAAGGTCACACCTATACCACTCATGCCAATGTGCGCCCTTACCTCAACAAACTATTGAAAGACAAAATACTGGTCACTCAGTCGTTCCAATCCGGCCATGATAAAGCTCAGTATATTTTAAATCCCGACACAGGAGCCTACCACCCAACGGCGCAACTTCTGATGGAAAGTGTCGTTGCCAAACGGCTTAATGCACTGACTAAGCGAAATGACTTATTTGATGAAAACGCCAATGCTGCCTATTGCTCTGCGGCTGCGGAACTGCCCTATGACTTAACCT
>NZ_JADDYK010000028.1:80974-131020 GCF_015163615.1 Vibrio sp. OPT18 | reverse complement strand
CCAAGCAAATCGAGGCCGCAATAACATGCCTGGACAACTCTGTAAGCTGCATTACTGGCGGTGCTGGGACTGGCAAGACAACGGTACTTAGAACGGCTCTCAGGGCTTACCGTCAACTCGGCTTTGAGATACACGCGGTTGCGCTCAGTGGTCGCGCTGCAATGAGGCTACATGAGTCAATCGGCTTTATCACTTCAACTATTGCTAAGTTACTTCGTAAGGAACCGATTGAGCCAAGTGTTGAGCAGCCGAATCATCTACTGGTGATTGATGAAGCGAGCATGATTGACTTGCCGACGATGTATCGCCTTGTGAATCACATTCATCCCTCTGTACGATTGATATTCACTGGCGACCCGGACCAACTACCACCGATCGGCTGTGGTAAGGTACTGGCAGATATCGTTAAAGCAAAAACGGTGGCTAATACGATGCTGGATATCGTCAAGAGACAGGAGGGTTCAACGGGTATCCCTGAATACTCAATGCTCATCAATCAAGGTGTGATACCTGATCAATTAAGCACGGGGACAATACACTTTCACGAAACCAGCACAACAGACATTGCCAAAGTCTGTTGTGAGCTTTACCAAGAGTCCCCTGAAAGCAGTCGTGTCATGGCTCCAACCAAGGCGCTCGTATCAGAAATTAATAAACTCACCCAACAAGCGGTCAATCCAAACAGCGATAGCCTTGAATTCGAAATCAATGGCGACAAGTTCTTTCTACCACTTAGCTTGAATGATGCGGTTTTATTCACGCAGAATCATTACGAGAAAGGCATTCAGAACGGCTCTCTTGGCACTCTAACCAGCGTCAAGCCTTCTGGTGACAGTTACTGGATACGGGTGAAAAGGTCGAGGTAACACAAACCGTTCTAGACTGCATGGAGTTGGGTTATGCAATCACCTTGCACAAAGCTCAAGGATCACAGTTCCCGCGCATCATTATCGCCCTGCAAAAAGGAAGAATAGTTGATAGAGCTTGGCTCTATACTGCAATTACGAGGGCTGAAAGTGAAATTCATATTGTCGGTAGTAGCAAGGAAATGAAGCAGATTACCGAAGCACTTAGCCACTCTCATAAGAGGAACAGTTACCTGGAAAAGCTGTTGCAGTAGTATTTTGTTGCAGTAGGTATTTAAAACTCGTTTATGCCCCTTTTTGCATTAGACCTATTACTCATACATATCCTGTTAATGTGCGTTTGACCTACCAAAACTTATCCGAATGCAGCACATTTATAAATTATACTTCACAGTGTGGTCTAACCTATCAACATAGCCACTAACCTATTGATTATAAATTGAAGTTCCCGAAGAAAGGTTGCATTATATGTACATAAAATACGAAGTATAGTCGTACAGATAGCGTTATGTGCCAGAGCGAGTTAGGAGTCATGTCTTACATGAGTATTCAGTTAAAGTTGGTTCAACTTCGAAAGAAAATCAGAGCAAATAAAAAGAAAGTAACTAGCGCAATCATTGACGATCACTCAGCAGAAATGTGCATAATTTGTGGTTCTCAAGATCAATTGACTAGAGAGCATGTGATACCTCAATGGGTCTATAATCGTTGTACGAAACGAACATTCGAAACAACAACTAACGGTATTTCTCAGACTTACAATAAAACCACACTACCTGCATGCAAAGATTGTAACTCGAATCTCCTTGGTTATTTGGAGAGACATTTGAAGCATGAATTTGAAAAAGTCGATGTTAGTCACCAAGAGTTCTCACAAGAGACCTTAGAGTTAATCATCCTATGGTTAGAAACTCTAGAATACAAATTTCAAGTACTCGACCTTCGCAGAAATTTAAATAAGGTAAAAGGTGCAGAGTACATTCCTTTTATTGGCAAAATGCCTATTGCTATGTTCCAAGGCTCTATGGATACGAGTCCTGCAAAGGTGTTCTCAAATTTTCGTTCGGCATTGCAAGTATTGAGTGTGAAATCAAAGGCTGATAAGCTTAATTCCCTTTGTATTATCCATACTACAAACAAAGACTTTCATTTCTTTCATTCTACAAATAATTTTATATTCATAGAGTTAGCTGAGTTTGGGGTCGCGTTTTTCTATTTCTATAAACAAACGTTTGATGACCATAGTGCCGCCATAAAGTCTGCTATGGAAATAGTCCAAGATCACTATGCAGGAACAGGCACACAATAAAATCTTAAGTTTATCTGGAGTTCAGCATATGAAGATAAAAACAGGTACAGAGGCGGATTACCACCAGTGTATCGCAATTAAACATGAATACTTCAAGTGTCGCGATGCTTTTGAACAATTTCGGCAATCCGCCGAACATTTAATTCTGTCCGGTCATGATAAGTACAAATCTTATCGAACATACAATTCATATTCATATTTTATACATCACCTGTACGAGTTTCTCATTGCTTGCCACGCAAGAGACTTTGAAAATAAAAATATAACCGACAAAAAAGGTCCTCAGAAAAATCATTTCATAGACTCACTAATTGAAGAGGATGCTTATCGTGCGGTAAATGCAAGAATTGACCGTATTAGTCGTGGACAGGCTCCAAGTTATGAAAATGACATATCGCACTATGAAAAACTTCTACCTATACCAGAATCATTTGCAAAGGACTTTAGGGTTTATCGTAACAAGGTTGCTGGTCATGCGTCTTATGAGCGTACTAAAGACCTCAACTTAACCGATTTCTATCTAAAGTATCACTTTTACTTGTACCTATTGTTTGTAGATGTAGGTGAGTTTTGGGGAAGACAGGGAAGCGATTTTCCAGAATTCGAGGATGTGACAAATTTTATGAAAGCCATGGCGCGTGAATAAACTTAATCCCGAGTGTTGAACAAGTCTGATTCTTCTATATGTAAATTATGCGATCATATTTAGTGGTAACTTCGCCTTAGTTATATTCTTAAGGCATTAGACTGTGTAAGTGATTAGCCCGGTTCTGGGTAGGTCGAAAAACGAGTAAAACTTCATTTGCCATACTTGAAGTTATTCATGGGTTGCTAATATTCGATTTTCCGAAACTGATTTATGTCCAGAAACTGCATAGATACGAACCTCATAGACAATTTGGATAGCATAAGACGCTATCACTACGTTATTACTTAAAATCAGGCTGGAATCACTTACCTCACATAACCTACCTGTTAAGTTCTTAATAAGCATACCTAAACCCAGAGCTTTGTTCATAACTTTTGAATTTGCCGTTACTTCACTCTCCCGCCATAAGCAACATCAGTATTACTTAAAGTAAACTCTCTTATTATAAGTCTTTCTTCTGGCTCAGTGCTGCAATAAGTTTCTTTCTTTCGCTCTCTGTCATTTCATAGATCATGCACGCCAGTTCAGCAGAGCTTTCATCTTCACAGAAGAAATAATTGAGCGGCACACCAAGCTCATCGGCGATTAGCTTTAAGGTTTGAACATCTGGGGCGTGCTTGCCTTTCTCGTATTGATTCATTCGAGGGCTTGCTGAACTTGCATCCATACCTATGCTTTCTCCCAGGGATTTTTGAGAGAGCTTTGCTTTTTTTCGAGCTTGTTTGAGTCGCTCTGGGATTGGGTTTTTAAATGACACTTAGATTTCATTTCTCTGATCTCAAGTTAACTAAGATTTTCTTAGTTTTATGGATTTCTGTATACTAAGCAATCCTTAGTTTTTGGTTGGTGTAATTTTGGAAATGAAACGGGCTCGAAGAATCAGTGCTGTCATGCACAAGTTATTGATAGAAAATGGGTTAGATGGATTCACCGTGCTAGAAGCGAGAGATTTGTGGCTATCCCTTGATAATGTGGACTCCAATTCTGCCGAAGCTCACAAAAAGGTGTACCGAGCAATTTTTCACTTTGAAAAGAAAAGTTGGTTGCGAAGTGAGGGCTCAGGCCGGAAAAAACGCTACTTTCAAACGCAACAATTTAAAGAGTTACATAACAATGTAACAACGAATAACCAAGCGGATATGAAGCCTAAAGTACCCATTCAAAACTATTCCATTTTAAGCAATGAACGTAACGAATATAAGGGCGAATTGGAAATAATACTTGGGGAGATTGACGAGTATCAGTCGATCGTATCTCGATTTCCTGAGCTAGAGAATAAACTGGCCCCTTTGCATCAAGAGGCTAAAGAGCGCGCCGCTTTATTGCTCGGAAAAGTGAACGTTTTAACAAAGGTTCTTAATACTCTCTATGAAGGAAATGAACAGTGTTAAGGAAGTGGCAAAGTGAATGCTCTGACAGAGCGTTGAAAAAATATCAATCCAACTGCTCCCATTTCTTTTGCCAAGCTACACCTGGAGCAGGTAAGACAGTGCTTGCCGCTAATATTGCGTCAAGGTTGTTACAAAGTGACATGGTAGACCTTGTATTGTGCTTCTCACCATCGTTGACGGTTTCTGATGGTATAAAAAGAACCTTTTCGTCGAGACTTAAGTGTACGTTTAATGGTGGCATGGGATCTGTCGGGCAATCTTTAACATACCAATCTATCCAATTCCTCAATGACGAATTTTGGCAAACATTGCGGAATCACAGGGTCTTTGTTGTCTTTGATGAAATACACCATTGCTCTGGCTCTGAGGTTGAAAATGCGAACATTTGGGGGCAGCAAGTTCTCACTAAGATTCAAGGGCTTGCTACTTTTACCCTCGCACTTTCAGGTACACCGTGGCGTTCAGACTCTTTACCCATTGTGATGGGTGAGTACAGCGACCCAGACGGGCAGCTTCTTGTCGATTACCAATACACTCTTAAACAAGCTATAGCTGATGGTGTTTGTAGAACGCCCAAAATCGTCTTGGTTGATAATGAACACTTGTCTGTTAGTAGTAGAGAAAAAGTCGAATCCTTTTCATCAATATTAGAGATGCTTAAACAGACAAAAGCATCCTACCAGAGTGTTATTCACAACCAAGAGGCGATGGAATATCTACTCGGTTTAGGATGTGAGCAGCTAGAAAAAGTACGTCTCAGATCACCCAATGCCGGTGGGCTGATTGTTGCAGCTTCGGTTCAACATGCGCAAACAATCAAAGAGATACTATCTCAAAAGTTTGGGCAAACCGTTTCTATCGTCACTTATCGACATGAAGAGCCGCTAGCAGAAATAGAGCGTTATCGACAAAGCGACGCACAATGGATTGTTAGTGTAGGTATGATCAGTGAGGGTACTGATATTCCGCGCCTTCAAGTATGTTGCCATATGAGTTCAGTCAAAACTGAATTGTATTTCAGGCAGGTGCTCGGACGAATACTTCGTGTGAATAATACAATAAACCAACAAGCGTGGTTATTCACTTTTGCAGAGCAAAGCCTGATTGAGTTTTCTGAAAGGATTGAACAGGATATTCCTGAGTCTCGTCTCTATGTAAGTATGGGGAAACCTATCGAAACAGAGTTCTCTGGTCGACGAAATAGCTTAAGTGTCGCGCCTCCGCTTGAGCCCCAAAACAGCGCGAGAACAACAGTATCTTGGGAAAGCAGTACAGAAAGTTCAAATAGTCTCTATGGAGCATTAGGAATGTTTGATGAGCTTCGACTTGGGGCATTTAAGCAGAGAGTGATCTCGGCTTTCTCTTCCATGTAATTGAAGAAACCATAGGCTACATTTTCACTAAAGGCACATTGGGGAGGCCAGAATGAATTACTTTGCAGAGGACCCCTTCTAGGTAATGTAAACCTGGAGGGCAAATGAAACAGCTAAAACAGCAGTACCGAGAGCGCATTAAATACCAGCGCCAACACCTTTTGGATCTTTATCCGAGCGTTCGTAGTGGAACCCACAAGCACTTTTCTACCAAGCAGGAAAAGAGCTATTACTTTCTTCATAAGATTGAGTGCAGAGAGTACCCAGTTAAGCTGCGCGCCACGCGAGGAAGAGCATTAGCTAACCCATGGGACGACTACCCGTCTTATGTGTATGGCCTAGCAAAAAGTTGGAAGTATAACTCGAAGCGCCAAAACCAATACTACCGATAACCCATCAAAGCTCTCAATTCTGGAGAGCTTTTTTATGCGATGTGCTCTCTCAACTCGAAGCCTAATTATTAGTAATACCATAGTGTTATTAGGTTTAAGTTATTGACTTTAATTACTAATCCTTTGTAGTTTACGCGGGTGCTTCTTAAGTGATTACCCACATCGCAAGTTGCGATGCGCAGGTTGCGATGTGAAGTTAAAACCACCTGAAATATTGCTTTCTGTAAGAAGGGGGATACGTGCTTCTGATTAACACACTATAGGGGCAGACTATTGTGTTGACTGCGCGAAGCGACACACTTTTGCCCCTAAACGTTTAGAGCATAAGAAACTATCAATAGATTAATTTGTGTGTAAGCCTGTTGCACCAGTTTTTTTAGTCCCAGATACGACAAAGCCACAGGCAATGCCTATGGCTTTGTAAACAGCTACAGAATGTTTGTCATTCAAAACGAAGAGGGAACACATTCTGTGTGCAGCGTCGGGTGTTTTATCACCAAAGTATATGGAAGGGAAAGCACCTAGACTTATCATATGTCCTCGGTGGTCTGCTTTGCAATTAAGCCAAGTTCAATTCGATACAATTACTTCTGGCCAGACAGTAAATAGTACATCCAAGAAAAAGCAGGGATACCCGAGGCTCTCAACGTTAGTTTAAAGCTAAGAACTGTATGTGGCAAGCTTGCTTCTGCCCCAAAATGAGTCAGCAAGAGCTTGAATCTGATTTTTAACTCGTCAATTTGTCTTACTTTTCCTCATGCTTAGAACATCTAACGATGTGACCAAATTCACTAATTCGTGGCCAATATCAGTTGACCACATTCTTGCATCTAACTAGACAAGCAATAAGCACTGATCTTTGGCTTGTTCAGCTACACATTCGCTCAGCAATAGTTTCAAGTTTTTTGAGATCTAGACGACCATTAGCCCAACCTTCAGCAAATGGTATTGTATTCGATTTTGGAAGTTGGTTTTTCTGAAGATCTCTAACTCTGATTCTAGAGGGAAGTGCAGCACCTTCACCAACAAATATGGCTTCTTGTTGTGACAAAATCGGTAGCGCGCCAACCATTCCAGACAAACCATCTGGTAGAAAACGGGCGACATGCTGTTGATCAGCAGAGTTAGTAAGCCTTAATACGACCCAAGTGCCACATTGTGATATAACAGTGCTATCTACATCTGCGGGTCTTTGACTAACAAGCATAAGGCCAATCCCATATTTTCGTCCCTCTCTTGCAATGCGTCTTATAGCTCCTTGTGCTGCTGCATATTGCGCCTCTCCATGATCAGGCACATATCTATGTGCTTCTTCGCATACGAGCAGAATTGGATCTTTTTCCTTCTCTTCTTGTGTTTGAAATACTTTATATTGAAACAATAATCTGGCAATCAAGGCAGCTAAAGGGCCTGCAACTTCGTTAGGCAGCCCTGAAATATCTATTATTCTAATGTCTTTTTCATCTTCAACAGGAACCCCGACAAGCTGGTTTAAAACCTTGTGAAGTCTAATTTCATCTTGTTCACCTTCCCAACATTGCAGCATGAAAGAGAGTCGCTTATCTCTTCGGAGAACTCTCACCTTATCTAAGACTGATGGAATACGAGCTTTCCCTAAATCTGTAGGTGGCAATGTCTCAAGGGTTTTAGTACCTTTTTTAAAGCGCCCTCCTTGTATGAATCTTATATGACTCTCAAACTCATCTAAGCAAAATGGTCTTGGTTTATCTCTGTCAAACTCAAGGATGTCTGATGTATCTTTTTTATCACAAAGGTTTGGATCATCATGGTTTTCTAGTTCTTTCAATATGTCGGTAGCAAACTCTCTAGGGCACGGTTGCACAATGCCAGCCGCAACCAGACGAGCATGTGTTAAAGCTTTTTGAACGATGTTGTTTTGGCTAGTAGCACTTTCTTCAGTCTTGCCAACTATCAAACTAGTAAATTCATCGCTTGACATTAACCAGTATGGTAACTTTATCTGCTCTTGCTTATCTTCACCTACTGCGATGTCATATGCTCTATACTGTACAGCCCTTTCACTGAATGCAGCGCCATATTCGCCATGTGGGTCAATTACAACTATTTGTGGAGAGAAGTTCTTTTCTCCACTGTTATGCTCCAAAACACTATGAATTATTGCTGCGACAGTTCCCGACTTCCCTGAACCTGTTGAGCCTAATACTGCACAGTGCATTCCAAACATTTTATTTATATTCGCTCGGCAAGCTGTTGACTCTGATGCGCTATATACCGCAAATGGAACTAATGGATCTACCTTCTCTTCTCGTTCACCTTCAGCAGAACGATAAACACATGAAATCTCATCGTTTGTTAATAGAAATACGCCTTGCTGAGGTAGTGGGTATGTCTTAATACCTCGCTTAAAGGACAGTTGGGAACTAGAGTTATTCCAACTACCTTCAGCCAATAGCTGCACTTCCATTAGTCGTTGGTCAGAATCAGTGCTTATAGGCATACCAGCCTCTAGCAACTCTTCAGAGCGCATTCGAAGCATTGTAACTAGACCGAAAATAACCTTTCGACCATAATGGATCTTCACCATACTGCCGATTTGTCCTATGGGATAAACTCGACCGTTGAAAGTTCTAGTTAACTCAGAGATTTTATCTGAAATTTCAACTTTGATACTCGTCCCAGAGACCTCAACAACTTGGCCTATTTTCAGCTCATCAGTTGGTGTAAACATAATTTATACCTCACATCCATTTTTAAGTACTGATGTGACACCTTTAAATGTCCACCAATAATCATCATCGTTTTTTCTTTTATAGGGGCCTTGCTCACCCACATAGAGACCATGAAGAGATGCAATAATTACTCGCGAGCCATAACTCGACTTGCGCCATTGCTCTAGACAGGATGGAATTTCTTCTCGGCATTCAAGAAAAGCGACTAAAACGGTTCTGTTGTCGTCTTTAGATAGGGCGAACTCAATTTCATTGTTGATATGGTCATCACCAAAACTATATCCACACACAGCTAACACATTACTATTCGGAGAGTTTAGAGCTTTACGAAATAGGTCGAACTGTGCAGAGAATGGATCTTGTTGGGTTGCTATATATTTTGTAGCTTGAGGGTAGATGAGAACTCGACGGTCAGCTTTTGGATAGCGATCATTATCTCTGACTCTCCAGACATGCCCCTTTTCACAAAGAAACCAGTCTATTGAACCATGCATTTTGATTAAGTTGGCACGTTGACCATTGGTAGGCACAGGTTCGCCATAACGCTGAGTTCGGTGAGCTACTGCACCTCCAGAAAAACCATCCCAGTACGAAGTTTTGTTTAAGGCCAAAGCATCTTCTAACAAGGTGTCATAGTTGGTGGTAAAAATGTTTACGGGTTTTCTCCGTTCATAAATACCAGCGCCTGCGTGATTGAATAAAGTGTCAATGAAGTCGAAATGTGAGTCAATTTCTACTATCGGCTTCGATAGTGTGCCTTCTTCGTCTGTTTCTTCGGTCTTGCCTTCAACGTAACCACACCTGATGACATTGGATATCGAGTCAAGAATTAAACGATGGGCTTCTTGAAGCTCATCTAACTTGACCTCAGCTCCATTGATGCTGGCCTTTTTATCTTTACTCCTTTCCGCCAAGGCTGCGTAGTCACCTAAGTGACTGAGAATGTGCTCAATATGACACTCTTGTGGCAACTCTTTGAATAAGGGCTCAACAATCTTATCGAATACGTCCTTGCTACCCGCTTTCAAGTCCTTTTTAACTTTATTTGTCAACGGATACATAAGTGGCAGCTTAGCGTCAAAACTAATACCTGCGCCCATCAACCAGCTTTGTTCGGTACATTTCAGATGTTCCTCTACTTGAGAAAACAAATCTGCGTCTATTAAGTTTTCCATTCTAATCCTTTGATTTACCATGTATGTGGTAAGGTTTTATTCCCCCAATATTGCTCTTGTTGATTAAGCAACTCAAGTCATAATGATAAGTAATGTGATTTCATCGAATTTACACTACAACTAGGAGTGTGCGGTGCAAACAATAGGTTTTGTCCAGAACAGTTTCAATCGGCACTGTTTAGAACGAAAGTGCCCCAAAACGGTCTAGGAAGTAAATATATAACCAATTCAACCTTTCATTTTTGAATGAATAAGAATCAAGCCTGTCTATTTTTGAACTCTATTGTGTTTCGTAGAATAGCGCCATCAACTTGCTAACACATAATGAAGGTTTCCTATGAGCACATCACAACTAATTCTTGAGCTATCTCTTATCGGCACAATGCTACTCGTTACGGGTGTTTTTTTGGTCCGTAGCTATGACAAAACCGATGGCGTAGGGACGAAAGTTCAAAAGATCTTAACGGGTCTTCTTGGTGCCTTTATGGTGATGGCGGGAACAGTAAAATTCTTTGACCCGTTTACGACTATGTTCGCAAAACAAATCGCACTGAGTGAACTGCCTTTCCCAACTTTGTCTCGTTGGGCGGGTCAATTAGGTGAGATTTTTGCAGGTTTACTGCTACTGGTGGTGATGATTGGTGATAAGGCGCTCGCAGCACCGATTAAAGATAAAGCGATGCAATTATCAACGCTATTAACGACCGCAATTATGATCGTCGCGGTGTATGTTCACCTATTGCCAAGTGTGCCGGCCGAAGTGCTACCGCTTCAGTCTAAACCACCGGTAATGACACTGATCATTCTTGGGTTAGCTTGGTTAAATGCATTCCTATATATTCGTAAAAAGTAATCGTTAAAGTTACAAAGTAAACGCCAGATTAGTTCGTCTAGTCTGGCGTTTTTCATTTCATAAATACAATAACTACGAGTTTCGCTCTGAGTGAATTGAAGCCAGAAACTCCGCCGATTGCCCAAACCGTTCAAAAATCATATCTCTAAAGGCAACCACTCTGGTCGCTATCAGCTTTCTGTCTGCCCACACCAAAAATGCTTTACCGGTTGGGTATTCAACGTCTGGCAATACCTCTATTAACTCTTTTCTTTCTGCATGCTTTTCAAAGGCTGCTCTTGGCATCATGCAGATCCCTGCTCCTGCTATTGTCGCATCAATATTTAAACGCAGGCTGCTGATTGAGTAACGAGGCTGATAGGGAATGCGGATCGCCTTGCCATCTTCTTTTAGCTCCCAATATGGCAAGTTATTACCTGAGAGTAGCTGATGGTTAATTAACTCTTCTGCTCGTTCTGGCTGACCATGTTTTTCGATATAGCTGGGTGATGCCGCTAGCATTAATGATGATTCAAACAACTGACGCTGTATTAAATGATTGGCATGAGGTGGGGTCGTCACAATCGCAAGGTCAATCTGCTCATCAAAGAAACGCTCTGTTCCTGCGCTAAATTGAATGGTGACGGTGACCTCTGGGTGAAGCTGCATAAACTCAATTGCCATCTTTTGCAGAAAATTATCAGCAAATGGCTCAGGGCAAGATACTCGGATTTCACCCGTTAATACGGGCTGACTATTCGAGAGCTGCGTCCATTCATCATTCAGCTGCATGAATAGGGCAGCGAAGCGCTGGTAATATTCGTCGCCAGCTGTCGTGAGCTGGAACTGTTTTGCATTACGATGTACCAGTTTTTCACCCAGTTTATCCTCAAGACTTGCTACCGCCCTTGATAACGTCGGGGCTGAAACGTGTGTTTTAAGGCTCGCTGCTGCAAAGCCACCGCACTCGACAGATTGGCAAAACAGATAAAGATTGGAGATGTCTTTTGCTTTCATAATTGATCGCTCTTGAGGATTACACTCTGAGTTAATCATTCAAATATGAAAGATTCAAGTTCAATGTTGTCTATTTTTGATTGTGATGGGCGGGGCTAATATAACCCCATCAGTTAGCCAATCGAAGTCAGGCATAAGAGAGTCAATCATGAAAAAGTTTTCACGTAAGTTCCAATACCCACTAATGGTTTCTATGGTTTTACCTACTATGCTTCTTAGCATGCCAGCCATCATGGTAGCGAAAACACTGCCAGAGCAAGGCGTATTCTTTGATGCATGGTTAAACGCAGTTTCACAAATGGTGCCATCTGCACTGTTAATTTTAGCCCTTGTAGCACCAGCGGTTCGTCTGTTCGTAACCAAAGTGCTGCTAGAGCCAGAAGTAAAATAAGTCAGTAAAGTTAATAAGTTAGAGAACAGGAAAGAGAAAATGAGCGAATTTAAACTACACACTGTTGAGTCAGCACCAGAAAAAAGCAAAGCAATCCTTGAAGGTGCACAAAAGCAAATGGGGATGATTCCTGGTCTTTACGCAGTAATGGCTGAGTCTCCTCAAATCCTAACAGCGTACACGCAACTACATCAGCAATTCACCAACACATCATTCGACGCTGAAGAGCTAACCGTTGTGTGGCAAACCATCAATGTTGAACACGAGTGTCACTACTGCGTCCCTGCACACACTGGGATCGCGCACTCAATGAAGGTTGACCCTGCATTAACTGAAGCACTGCGTAACGATGAAGCAATGCCAACTGAAAAGCTTCAAGCACTAAAAGACTTCACTCTTTCTGTAGTTCGTGAACGTGGCAATGTATCAGAAGCAGACCTAGCGGCATTCTTCGCGGCAGGTTACGGCCAGCAGCAGGTTCTAGAAGTGATTCTTGGTCTATCGCAAAAAGTGATCAGCAACTACGTAAACCACGTAGCTCACACGCCAGTAGACAAAATATTTGAAAAGTTTGCTTGGTCTAAAAAATAATCCCACGATCTAGATGTCATAGAGCGAACGAGTACGTTCGCTCTTTTTTCATAAAACTTCATGTTTAGATGTCTGTTAACAACAGTACAACGAGGGAGCATATGGAGTGCAAAAAAACGGGTGTAAAAAAGCCATTTAGATTAGAGGAAATCTGGCGGATTCGGACTCGTTTAGAGCTCAGTGACAATCTTATGGAACTATCTCTACTTAACCTTGCAATCGATAGTAAGCTGCGCTCAAATGACCTCTTATCATTAAGGGTGTCAGATGTTTCATCTAACTTCTTAGTATTCAACCGCGTCCAATATGTTCAGAAAAAGACTGGTAATAACGTTCAGTTTGAAATCACTCAGAGAACACAGCAAACTCTGAGTCATTGGATTAAAGACCAAGAGCTTCAACCTAAACACTACCTTTTTCCAAGCCCACGAAAGCCTCATCAGTCTCTAAGCTACTCATATTACCGTCGAGTTATTCGGAGTTGGGCTCTTGCTTTAGGTCATAACCCTGATCTCTACGGAACTCATTCACTGCGCCGAACTAAAGCGACATTGATTTACCAGAAGACTAAAAATATTCGAGCGATTCAGCTTTTACTCGGGCATACCAAGATCGAAAACACCATCAAATATTTGGGTGTTGAGGTGGAGGACGCCCTCCGCTTATCCGAAGAAATTGAGAGCTGACTTATAAGGTATGATTATCAAATGTTGATGCATTAGAGCTTTTACTCTGTCTCATTTCTGTCCAAAAGCGAGTTACGGAGGCTCTTATACGAGTGTTATACCGATGGTCAAGGAAAATCATATATGCCTAGCGAGTAGTGAGCTGTGCGAGCGTCAGGAGTGGCTTTATTATTTTACTTTACCATCATTCCCCTAAATACCCTTTTAGCAGGGTGATGGTTTCACGCAGTGAGGCCATCGCCTTACAAAGCCTTCTGGAAAGAAATTTTATAGAGCAGTCGTTTTTAATTTGCTACTATTTTTGTAAAGAATAATGGAGGTAATTTTGAACAGAATTCATCCATTAAAGCACTAGGTTTACAAATCTTTCTATTTTCGTAAAGGAAAGTCTAGATAGAAAGGCCTTGTGAGCCCTTGTATACTTGGAAACTCACTCACTCACTCACTAAGTAAGATTATTTTTTAGTGAATATAAATTGAGTTCAAAGAAAAGAGCGAAGATTAGTCTTTCCGTTCACAACGATTAATCAATACGGCAGCGCTTAAAGCGCTGCTTTTTTATTGCCACTCTCTAGAAGCCGCCTCTACATCAGTTTTCATTTCCAATTCTGCGTTACCAAGATAACAGGCATAAAAAATCCCGCTTTTTAAGGCGGGATTCAATTATTTAGCTAAGAAGTCTGTCTTAGATAAACTTCACTTTAGTCACTTCTTTGATAGCAGATAGAACAAATGTTGGTACTGCTGCAATGAAGATTAACGATATTAAGTGATTAAACTCTAATGCTTCTGTGCTGAATACCAGCTGACCAAAGCTTGTGTAAACAACGCTTAAAGACAAGATAGCCGATACTGCCACCGCACCAAGTAGGTAGTGGTTAGTGAACGGGTTCTTACGATAAATCGTTGTAAACGTACGTGCATCGAACAAACTCCAAAGTTGAGCAAAGATCAGTGTTAAAAACGCAACGGTTTGTGCGTATTGAGCACTGTAACCACCGTCGAGTGCGTAAGAGAATGTCACAAAACTTAGACCACCTAATGCGAGACCACGAGTTAGGATACGAGCGCCCAGACCATTAGAGAAGAAGCCTTGGTCACGTTTGCCTGGCTTACGCTCCATGAGATCTTTCTCTTCTGGCTCAACACCGAGTGCGAGTGCTGGTAGACCATCAGAAACGAGGTTAACCCATAAAATCATTAGTGGAGTTAGCGGAAGTACTACATCTGGTCCCATGAGTAGGAATGCAAATAGGATTACCGAAACCTCACCCACGTTCGCTGTAAGTGCTTGGCGGATAAACTTACGTAGGTTATCGAAAATTTGACGCCCCTGACGTACCGCCTTCACGATAGTACTGAAGTTATCGTCCAACAAGATAAGGTCACCTGAGTCTTTCGCAACAGACGTACCTGTAATACCCATCGCAACACCAATGTCTGCACGACGCAGTGCTGGCGCATCGTTCACGCCGTCACCGGTCATAGAGGCAACTTCGTTGTTCTCTTGCTGCGCTTTTACGATACGCAGCTTGTGCTCTGGAGTAACACGTGCAAATACTGCAACCTGAGAACAGATAGACAAAAGCTTCTCGTCATCCATTTGATCAAGCTCTGCACCCGTTACCACTAGATCGTCTTCGCTACGGATGATTCCGATTTCACGAGCAATCGCTGCTGCCGTGACTGCGTGGTCACCGGTAATCATTACCGTACGAACACCAGCGCTATAACAGCTATTTACTGCATCACGCACTTCTGGACGTGGTGGATCCATGATGCCATAGATACCCAGGATGCTGACGTCTTTTTCAAGCTCAGGGAAATCTAACTCAAGCTCTTCTTCTTTTAATTCACGGAAACCAACGGCAAGTGTACGCAGAGCATCACCACCAAAGGTTTGGATTGCCGCTTCAAAGTCTAAATGAAGTTCTTGAGACGGTGCGGTATCGAGAGCCAAGTTGCCTGAAACTTCACAGCCAACCGTTGGTACGAAACCACCGTCAACCATGAAGCTGGTTGATTTACCAAGAACAACATCTGGCGCGCCTTTCAATGCTAGGAAGTGCTTACCTTGTGGGTCACGAACGATAACAGAAGCCATCTTACGACCAGAATCGAACGGGAACTTCTTAACAATTGAGTAGCCACCCGTTGATAGCATTTCATCTTGTTTAAGACCTGCTTTTGCAGCTGCAACAATTAGTGCACCTTCTGTCGGGTTGCCACGAACCGTCCATTTACCATCAGCATTTACATATTCAGCATCGTTACAAAGCGTTGCAACAACAAGACCTTTCATCATTGCAGGGCTGTTTGTCGCTTCGACATTGTGACCTTTGGTAATGAATTCACCCTTAGGATCAAAACCTTTACCTGACACATCCCAGTAACGACCAGACACATCGTACGCTTTCATTACCTGCATTTGGTTTTGTGTTAGCGTACCGGTTTTATCTGAACAGATAACGGTTGTAGAACCAAGCGTTTCGATTGCTGCTAGCTGTTTAGCCAAAGCATTATTCTTAACCATCTTAGTCGAGCCCATCGTTAATACGATAGTAACCACCGTTGGTAAGCCTTCAGGAATAGCGGCAACCGATAAAGAGATACCTGTTGTTAGGATTTCTAACCATGGCATACCGTGGTAAACACCGATAGCACAAACAATAGCAACAACCACAAGAGCAACAACCAATAACGCGAGTGCGATGGTGTCCATACGCTCTTGCATTGGTGTTTTCGTCTCTTCCGTTTGGTTCATCATATCAGCGATGTGACCAACTTCAGTTTGCATACCTGTGCTTGTTACAACAGCAAGGCCTGTACCTGTAGTCACGATTGTTGTCATGAAGCCCATGTTCTTCTGATCGCCAAGACCAAGGGTCTCATCTTCAAGGCGTTCAGACTGCTTGTTCACTGGCTCAGATTCACCGGTCAGTGCAGCCTCATCTACCGTCAGACGGTTTGACTCAAGAATACGAACATCAGCAGGCAGAATATCACCGGTATTAATTTTGATGATGTCACCAGGAACGAGGGTTTTAGCTGGAACACTGATCCATTTACCATCGCGCATCACTTCGGCTTCTGGAGCTGCCATTTCTTTTAGCGCTTCCATCCCTTTCTGAGCTTTAAATTCTTGCCAGAACGCGATACCAGTATTGATAAGGATAATCACTGCAATAGCAATAGCATCAATCGCGTGGCCAGTAGACCAAGAAACGATTGCACCAACAGCTAGAATAAAAATCAGTGGGTTTTTATATTGATGAATATACAGTTCCCACGCAGAAGCTGACTCTTGTGCAGTCAGTTCGTTAGTGCCGTGCTTCTCTAAGCGTACATCCGCTTCAGAAGTTGATAAACCTGTCGTTTGATCTGCGTTCAGTTCGTTTAAAACATCTGAACTTTGTTGTGTAAACCATTTACTCGTCATTTGAGTACTCCACATCAATGCCTCACGCCGAGGCTAATGTAATAAAATAATACTTATTCTTATATGATAGAAAAATCGCACAAATCAAAAGTGAATATTTAATCGATTTGGTGCGCTTGAAAAACTATATAGTAAGGATTGTCTATTTAGCAAAGATCGCAAAAGATACACTTGATACACACTTGACAACTACTTTGAAAACACAACCACCCCAAACATCAAACATAAAACAAACAATACAAGCCCAAACTATTGTTAAAAAAAGATAAGTACAAAAAATAGACACCCTTTATATTTTCGTAAAAACCATTGGTTATTAGCGTATTTTATCGAAAATTCCTTAATAACGAAGTAAAACATCGGAATAACCTTTTTAAAAAAAGGGGTATGTTGGCGTAATCATAAATTGATAAAATGGAAAGTTAGATGCCAATTGTAAAAACGAAAGGAAATCAGCAACAAGATGGAGATATAAGTCACAATTCAACAACCAAGGCCATTCTTGGCCATTACAAAAAAGACCAACACTCAAACTTACTATTTATGCAAAACTTCGAATTAAGTGCTAGTGACTGACAAATTAATAAGGCCGTCGCCTTTTAATTTCTTGTAATACAAATAAGAAAAAAGGTAGAGGGGGAGAGTAAGATAGATGATGAGAATAAGAAAATATGACCAAACTCATCATCTCTTTGGTGTTGCTTATGAGCTTGCTCATATATAGTGCTATAAAAGAAACAACCAATAACAAGCTAGGAGCAAATCATGTCAAACGGTCGTATTTTACACACCATGCTACGCGTGGGTGATCTAGACAAGTCTATCGAGTTCTACACCAATGTAATGGGCATGCAGCTATTACGTAAGAACGAAAACAAAGAATACGAATACACACTGGCTTTCGTTGGCTTTGGCGACGAATCTCAAGGCGCTGTGATTGAGCTGACTTACAACTGGGGCACCACGGAATACGACCTTGGCTCTGCTTTTGGTCACGTTGCTATCGGTGTTGATGACATCTACACAACGTGTGATGCGATTAAAGCCGCTGGCGGCAACGTAACGCGAGAAGCGGGTCCGGTTAAAGGCGGCTCTACACACATTGCGTTCGTTAAAGATCCTGATGGCTACATGATTGAGCTGATTCAGAACAAACAAGCAAGCGCAGGTCTAGAAGGTTAATTCCTTAACCTCTTTGAGAAGTTGAGTTTGAACGCCTGATGAAATAAAAAAGAAGCGAGCACTATGCTCGCTTCTTTTTATCACTCTCCCCATAATCGATATGCTTCACCAATTATTATTAACAATCACATTGATGAAACTTTACATGATAATGATTATCATTTAAATTAACCACCTATTGATTAATGAGGTAATACAATGATTAGCGAATGGGAAAAACACACGTTACTTGCCGATACGGCATTGCAGCTCGACGATCCTGTACGAAGTATTCTTCATTATCAGCAGGCTTTGAACTTAAGTGAAGAAATTACAGAACGCACCGATATTCAAGCCGATGAACGCTTACTGATTTCGGTGATTTCTTGCCACAATCTTGCTCAATTCTGGCGTTGGGCTGGCGACACTGAATACGAGCTCAAGTATCTTCAACTGGCTTCCGAAAAGGTACTCACACTAATCCCTCAGTGCCCTAATACTCAATGTTCAAGCTTTATCGATTCTATTGGTTGCTGTAAGAAAGCGCTGATCGATTTCATGAAGCGCCACCCAAACCCTAAAATTGCCTCTATGGTGGAAAAGATCGATACCGCGACCAACTGTGAAATGATCGCCCGCTTCCGCTTGAATTAAACAAGTTACGTCCAAACAAGGACTCCAAATCTAAAACATAAAAAAGCCCGTCATCAAGACGGGCTTTGTCATTTCAAAACGAGCTATTGTTTAGCTTAAACCTGTGTTCTACCTAAAGAGATCACAACGCGTCGGTTCTTGTCTTTACCAATTGGCGAATTGTTGTCTGCAATCGGGCGACGTTTACCATAGCCCTGAACTTGGATACGATCTTCTGGCAGGCCTAGAGATTTGAAGTACTCTCTTAACGATTCCGCTCTGCGCTCTGAAAGGTTTTGGCTAATACCTTTGCTGTCGACAGAGTCGGTGTACGTTGCCACCAGCACAAGGTCGATGTCTTGGTTGTAGCGAACGTAATCGGCAATCTGGCTCAGCCTTTTACGCGACGATTTATTCAGCTGATCGCTGTTGCGGTCGTAATGCAAAATAGTGAAAGAGATATCTTCAAAGCTGTAAGGCAGCAGGTTAGCAACACAGTCACTGAACACATTATATTTTTCTTGGAACAACACCGACGACAACGACACTTCGATACGTTGATCTCGGCTCTGCCACTCTTGGTAGCTGAATGTCGGATAACGCCCTTTCTCTAACTCACTCAAGATGCCCCAAGCTGTTTGACCGCCGACATAGCCGTCAAATTGCTGGAAGAACTTAATGGTTGTCATGCGATCAGCACTTTCACCCGGACGCCAAGGTGGCGGCATAGAGATCAAGCTTACATTACGCGTTGCACCCATTGGGCGGCGCATTTTAAGCTCAAAGTCCAAAATGATTTTTTTGCTCGCGCGAGATGAGAACTCAGCATCACCAAAGTTTGGAATTGGGTGGACCAAGCGACATTCAAGTGGCGTGTTGGCCACCATCTCCCATGTCGACTGTTGAGGAGATGCTCCGTAACGCTTTTCTTGTGCCATGACCGATGATGACACAAGTAGCGAAAATAGCATTGAACCTGTTATGAGTTGTTTCTTCATAAAGTGGAGTATCTCTTAAGCAATTCGTTTAACAATGCAGCCAATTGCCGCATTTTTCTCTCACGTTTAAATATGCAATTATCAAGCCGCAATGGGTTAGGTAATTTAAGATTTATTGCCCTTCCCTAGTTTTTATCACTGCTATTATCTGCAATAATGCAGCCTTAATCACACTTATTTGGGCTAACATGACTGTAGAAAACGAAGCTCTGACCCTAAAAAAACGCTTTCGCGGCTATTTTCCAGTGGTCATCGACGTGGAAACCGCAGGGTTTAACGCTGAAACCGATGCATTATTAGAAATCTGTGCCATTACATTAAAAATGGATGAGAACGGAGATCTGCACCCTGCATCAACGCTTCATTTTCACATTGAGCCTTTTGAAGGCGCAAATATAGAGCAGGCAGCATTAGACTTTAACGGAATTAAAGACCCATTTAGCCCATTACGTGGTGCTGTGTCGGAACAAGAAGCCCTTAAAGAAATCTACAAGCTAGTGAGAAAAGAACAAAAAGCTTCAGATTGCAGTCGCGCAATCATGGTTGCTCACAACGCTACATTCGATTTGAACTTCGTTAATGCGGCAAGTGAGCGCTGTAAGCTTAAACGCGTCCCTTTCCATCCATTTGCTACTTTTGACACTGCAGCTCTTAGTGGTCTTGCCTACGGTCAAACCGTTTTGGCTAAAGCTTGCCGCACTGCAGGGATGGAATTTGACAACAAAGAAGCACACTCTGCTTTGTATGATACGCAAAAAACCACAGAGTTATTTTGCGGCATTGTAAACAAATGGAAAGCCCTTGGTGGTTGGCCTCTTGTTGACGAAGAATAAAAAATAGAGTCGGTAAACGTTTTTTCGTATTGCCTTCATAAAAAACACAACATCCCGAGAATAATATGAATCCTGTTGTAATTTCAGTTTGCATCATGCTTGTTTTAGCTTTGATGCGTGTAAACGTAGTCGTTGCTCTGACGTTCAGTGCAATTATCGGTGGCGTAGCCTCTGGTATGAGCTTGAACGACGCAGTCGCGGCTTTCGAAAGTGGATTAGGCGGCGGTGCAACGATTGCACTTAGCTACGCTATGCTTGGTACATTCGCTGTTGCTATCTCACGTTCTGGTATCACAGATCTCCTTGCTCAAAGTGTTATCAAACGCATTCACGGCAAAGAGAACAGTGCAGCATCGACTGGTCTTAAATACGGCATGCTTGTGTCGTTGATCTTAGTGACCATGTCTTCGCAAAACGTGATTCCGGTACATATCGCCTTCATCCCAATCTTAATCCCACCTCTACTAGGCGTATTCGCAAAAATGAACCTAGACCGTCGTCTAGTTGCGTGTGTACTTACTTTTGGTCTGATTACGCCTTACATGGTGTTACCAATTGGTTTTGGCGGCATCTTCCTAAACAACATCTTGCTTAAAAACCTTCACGACAATGGTCTTGAAAACGTTGTAGCTAGCCAAGTACCTATGGCAATGTTGTTACCAGCAGCAGGCATGATCTTCGGTCTTCTTACTGCAGTATTCTTTACTTACCGTAAGCCTCGCCAATACAAAGAAACCTCTCACACTGTTGTTTCAACAGAAGTGAAAGAGATCAATAAGAAGCACATCCTAGTTGCAGCAGCTGGTATCGTAGCAGCGCTAACAGTTCAACTGTCGACTGGCTCTATGATCATCGGTGCTCTAGCGGGTTTCATGGTATTTACCTTCGGTGGCGTTATTGCTTGGAAAGAGACACAAGATGTCTTCACCAAGGGCGTTCACATGATGGCAATGATCGGTTTCATCATGATTGCAGCAGCAGGTTTCGCAGCAGTAATGAAGCAAACTGGCGGCGTTGAATCTTTGGTTGAAGCACTTTCAACAAGCATCGGCGACAACAAACCTCTAGCAGCACTACTTATGCTAATTGTTGGTCTACTGGTAACTATGGGTATTGGTTCTTCGTTCTCTACGATTCCAATCCTTGCAACTATCTACGTTCCACTAGCAGCAGCATTTGGCTTCTCGCCTATGGCAACAATCGCTCTAGTAGGTACAGCTGCAGCACTTGGTGATGCGGGTTCTCCTGCTTCTGACTCGACCTTAGGTCCAACATCTGGTCTTAATGCTGATGGTCAACACGAACACGTATGGGAAACCGTAGTACCGACGTTCCTACACTACAACATCCCACTGATCGTATTCGGTTGGATTGCAGCCATGGTTCTGTAATTAGGTTCTCTAGTTAAACAGTCCTACGCTCACTTTTATAAAGACCGCCTCGTGCGGTCTTTTTTGTCTCTGAGATTCATTCTACTCTTCCTTCCGCTCACTCTCATTGAACTAGCGACACCAAACAAAAAAGGCTTACTCTGATGAGTAAACCTTAGAAATCATTGCGAATACAGATGACTCTCGCTGAATTACGCAGCGGGAGCATTACTCACGAGAATTTCGCGAATAGACTTAAGCGTCCCTTCCGTTGAATGGTAATCCAATTCAACTTCACTAAAGATGCCGTTCACTTCAAGCATTAAGGTTGGGTAAGAAAATACACCCATCGCTTCTTTAAAGCCTAGCTGGTCATCTAACTCACTTTCCAATAACTTGCTAGAAAGGTCATTTTCGAACTGTTGAACATTCATGCCTAGCTCTTCAGCCAACTGCAAATGTGTGTCTTGGCTATGAGGCAGCATCGCACGAAGGTAGTAAGCATGTTGAATCGCTTCAAGCATCGCCTCGTAGTGGTCTTGAAAACCAGCGGCAATCACAGCACGGCACGCAGGGTAAGTACTGCGGACGGGTTGGCACTCAGTCCAAAACTCATGGTTAAACTCAGTACCTAGCTTAGCTTCGATCTGCTTCCAAATCGCTTGCAGCTTGCCTTTCATCTCTTCTGACATTGGTTCATCAGAATCCGGGGCCAAACCACCCACTACATAGTTAAACTCAATGCTCGCAGGCAATTGTTGTTTCAATAACTCAAGTGTTGGCTTGTAACCCCAACACCAGCTGCACATTGGATCATGCACATAATGAAGTTTTACGTTCATTGTTCATTCCTTATCGAGTCAATGATTCGATCAATTCAAACAAAAAAGGAGCCTAATTAAGGCCCCTCATTTTAACTATTCAGCGCAAAGGCTAGAACTTATTCAGCGTCATCGCCAGCAACTTTAGCCGCTGCTTCTTTGATGATTGGCTGAAGTTCGCCTTTTTGGAACATCTCAAGAATGATGTCACAACCACCGATTAGCTCACCTTCAACCCAAAGTTGTGGGAAAGTTGGCCATTGTGCGTAAGCAGGAAGCTCTGCACGGATATCAGGGTTTTGTAGGATATCTACGTAAGCAAATTTTTCGCCACATGCCATTAGAGCTTGAGACGCTTGAGAAGAGAAACCACAGCTAGGTAGCTTAGGAGAACCTTTCATGTACAGTAGAATAGTGTTTTCTTCAATTTGCTGTTTGATTTTATCGATAGTTTCCATTGCTTCCTCGTTAATGGATTACGGCTTTTATTGCCTTTATTCTACCCCAAACTAAAAGAATAAAAACCATATAAAAAAAGCGGTTAACAAGCTAAGCTAACAATTCACACAAAAGTAATGAAATAAGCTTTTAATAAAGTAAAAACTTGCTAAACTATATCGCAAGTCAGCAAATTGACCATGGTTGGCAGTATAGCGAGCCATGAATAATAATATCACTGGAAGCAATCGAAAGAGTTAACTCTTTCATATCAATGGAGAATTGAGCAATGGCATTTGAACTACCGGCTCTTCCTTACGCGAAAGACGCGCTAGAACCACACATCTCAGCAGAAACGCTAGATTTCCACCACGGTAAGCACCACAACACTTACGTTGTTAAGCTAAACGGTCTTATCCCAGGTACTGAGTTTGAAGGCAAAACACTAGAAGAGATCGTTAAGACTTCTACTGGTGGTGTTTTCAATAACGCTGCTCAAATCTGGAACCACACGTTCTACTGGCACTGTCTTGCTCCTAAAGCAGGCGGCGAACCAACTGGCGCTGTTGCAGAAGCTATCAACGCTGCATTCGGTTCTTTCGAAGAATTCAAAGCGAAATTCACTGATTCAGCAATCAACAACTTCGGTTCTTCTTGGACTTGGTTAGTTAAGAAAGCTGACGGTTCTCTAGACATCGTTAACACTTCTAACGCTGCTACTCCTCTAACAGAAGAAGGTGTTACTCCACTTCTAACTGTTGACCTATGGGAACACGCTTACTACATCGATTTCCGCAATGTTCGCCCTGACTACATGGCTGCATTCTGGAACCTAGTAAACTGGTCTTTCGTAGAAGAGAACCTAGCTAAGTAATTATTGCTTACGCTGCGCTATTTATAGCGAGTTATCTATTGAAAGCTCATGCCCCGGCGTGAGCTTTTTTGTATCTGTCGTATTCCACAAAATCTAGACATTTCGTAATAAACCCGCCAATAGCGCTTACTTCTCGAACTATTGATAGCGTTCTTCCCAACCCTACATAAATTCTCTATTTGCCTGTAATTAAACACTAAAGTTTGCCGACTCCATGCCGTTAAAGGTGTATCCAATGAGAGGCAGCATGCAAATACATACTTTAGACAAAGCAGGAATCATCAACGAACTGAAGTTCGGCATCGGGATCAGCCAAGCGGTTGAGCAAGGTCGCCGTGCAGATTTCGCGTTGCTGTTATCTATGTTTTCTAATGATGTCCGTGATTGCACGCCAATTGACACCATTGAAATCACAGAGACAAATGAAGATCGCCTGCGCAAACAGTTTGGCGTAGCAGAACCTCAGCAACTGCGTTCAAACCAATCTTCGTATGAGATTTCAGCTCAGCAATCTAATCATTTTCATCAAGCTAGCCTTGCCAGCGCCAAGCTTAGCCATTACTTAAAACCTGAAGCGCTTGCCTTCATGCCTGAAGATACGAGCGACTTACCCGAAGAGGTTTACCAAAACCTTTCTGGTCATGACCGACGCAAACTCGCAAACAAGCATTTACCTGATTTGCCACATGCCACGCTCTATAATGAGCTAACCACCGCGCAACGTCAGTATCAAATTCAAGCTCAAGTATAGTGGTCACCTAACTTTCCCTTTTTCGCTGTCTATCCATAGCTATTCTTCGACTAACTCGCACACTTCAAAGCATTCACACGAATGATATGAACCACTAGCCTTAGGCAACCTAAAAACACCAGATGTCGGTTACCGCTTGAAGTTACTACAAAATGTGACGTGCCACTAAGTTCATAAAAACTTATTAATTGGCGCACCTTAGTTTGAACCAATTCACACCCATTGTATGAAATTTAACCCATCCTTATCCGACATGGACGATTTGTTTAGGTACTGGGATGGAAATAAAAAGCTCAATCATATTGGTGACATCTGCCGGCTCGCGACTAGGAGGGACGATAGCGAACCACTTTGTTAACCTTGGAGCCACCGTCATCCTTTGTGATAAAGACACGGAAGCACTTCAGGCTACGTATCTACAGTGTGCCCGCTTTTCCGACTCGGTTTACCACTACACGCTCAAAGGCAATGACAGCCAAGCGATTCTCAGCGTGTATGATTTTATTCAAACCACCTTCAACACGACACCCGATGTGCTGGTCAATAATTGGATAAGCTCCCCAATGCCAAGTCTGATTGGCGATCAACCTGTGAGTAGCTTTATTAATGATCTCTCGTCGATGGCATCGACCCTGTTCGCATTTGGGCAAATCAGTGCTGAGAGATTGCGAGAAGAAGATAAAGAAGGCGTGATTGTGAATGTGATATCTCATGATGACTTTCACGATGTGTCCGGCTTAGAGAGCGCAAACTCAATGATCACAGGCTTTACCCATAGTTGGGCGAAAGAGCTGACTCCCTTTGGTATTCGAGTCGGTGGTGTTGTTCCCGCCGTTCATAACTCCGATGGCAAGCTCAACCGATGTCACTGGGCTCAGCTGCAAGACGAGCTGACCCGAACCACTGAATACATTGTCTCGAATGACTACTTCAGTGGGCGAGTTGTCGCAGCTGAGGTTTAACTCCCTATTCCAATTGAACATGACTGGCTCAGCTCATATTGAGTAGCAGAGCTATTGCCTCTCAATCCGTTTTACAAACGAACCAAACATAAAAAAAGCCCCAGTCTCTCGACTGGGGCTTTCATCTTTTCCCGATAGATAAGTATCGTGCTAGCGAAAACTTATCTCAAAACTAATGCTTACTTATTATGCGTTAGCTTTTTCTTTTTTAGCTTTTGGCGCTTTCGCTTCAGCTGGCTTTTGGTCTGCTTTCTTAAGGATAACTGTAGTACCTTCGAAAGTTTCGCCTTCAACGTATGGTTGGCCGAAGTAAGAAGTTGTTAGCACTTCTTTTAGCTCAGTGATTAGAGGGTAACGTGGGTTAGCACCTGTACACTGGTCATCGAACGCTTCAACAGCTAGCTCGTCTAGTTTAGCGATGAAGTCAGACTCGTTAACACCCGCAGCTTGGATAGATAGTGGGATGTCTAGGTCAACTTTAAGCTCTTCTAACCAAGTCAGTAGACGTTCAATCTTCTGAGCAGTACGGTCACCAGCTTGGCTTAGGCCTAGGTGGTCAGCAACTTCAGCGTAACGACGACGTGCTTGTGGACGGTCGTACTGAGAGAATGCAGTCTGCTTAGTTGGGTTATCGTTCGCGTTGTAACGTACAACGTTTGAGATAAGTAATGCGTTAGCAAGACCGTGTGGTAGGTGGAACTCAGCACCAATTTTGTGAGCCATTGAGTGACACACACCTAGGAACGCGTTCGCAAATGCTACACCAGCGATAGTTGCTGCGTTGTGTACTTTCTCACGAGCGATTGGGTCAGCCGCACCATTTTTGTAGCTAGATGGTAGGTATTCTTTAAGCATCTTAAGTGCTTGAAGAGCTTGACCGTCTGAGTACTCGTTCGCTAGAACAGATACGTAAGCTTCAAGAGCGTGAGTTACTGCATCGTAACCACCGAACGCTGTTAGAGACTTAGGCATGTTCATTACTAGGTTCGCATCAACGATAGCCATGTTTGGCGTGATTTCGTAATCAGCTAGTGGGTATTTAGCACCAGTCTTGTCGTCTGTAACAACAGCGAATGGAGTAACCTCTGAACCTGTACCTGAAGTTGTAGTGATACATACAAGCTCAGCTTTTTGACCCATTTTAGGGAACTTGTAGATACGTTTACGGATGTCCATAAAGCGCATTGCTAGTTCTTCGAAGTGAGTTTCTGGGTGCTCGTACATAACCCACATGATCTTAGCAGCATCCATTGGAGAACCGCCACCTAGAGCAAGGATTACGTCAGGTTGGAAGCTCTTCATTGCTTCAGCGCCTTTCTCAACAACAGATAGCGTTGGATCCGCTTCTACGTCGAAGAAAGTTTGAACTTCGATGCCTTGTGCTTTAAGCAGGCTAACTACGTCATCTGCGTAACCGTTGTTGAATAGGAAACGGTCAGTTACTAGGAATGCGCGTTTCTTACCTTCTAGGTCGCTCATTGCGATTGGAAGGCTACCACGACGGAAGTAGATAGACTTAGGTAGTTTGTGCCACAACATGTTTTCAGCTCGCTTCGCTACAGTTTTCTTGTTGATAAGGTGCTTAGGACCTACGTTCTCAGAGATAGAGTTACCACCCCATGAACCACAACCTAGAGTTAGAGAAGGTGCAACGTTGAAGTTGTACAGGTCACCGATACCACCGTGAGTAGTCGGGATGTTGATTAGGATACGAGCAGTCTTCATCTTGTCACCGAAGTAACGGATGCGGTCTGCGTTAGTATCTTGGTTAGTGTAAAGACCAGATGTGTGACCGATACCACCGATTTCAACCATAGTTACCGCTTGAGCAACTGCGTCTTCGAAGTCGTCTGCGCGGAATAGACCTAGAGTTGGAGATAGTTTCTCGTGAGCGAATTCGTCATCGTAAGAAACTTTACCAAGACCTTCACCTACAAGTACTTTTGTATCAGCAGGAACTTTAACACCAGCCATTTCAGCGATTGCTGGAGCAGGTTGACCTACGATTTTAGCGTTTAGGTTGCCGTCGATAAGCAGAACTTTACGTACTTTATCAGCGTCAGCTTTAGATAGAACGTGAGCTTTGTGAGAAGCGAAACGCTCTTTCACTTCGTCGTATACTTCACCAACTACGATTGCAGCTTGCTCAGAAGCACATACTACGCCGTTATCGAAAGTCTTAGACATAAGGATAGATGCTACAGCACGTTTGATGTCAGCTGTTTCATCGATAACTACAGGAACGTTACCAGCACCAACACCGATAGCAGGCTTACCAGAAGAGTATGCTGCTTTAACCATGCCTGGACCACCAGTAGCAAGGATAAGTGCGATACCGTCGTGCTTCATAAGCGCGTTAGAAAGCTCTACAGATGGTTGGTCGATCCAACCGATGATGTCTCTTGGAGCACCAGCTGCAACAGCTGCGTCTAGAACTAGTTTCGCTGCGTCGTTAGTTGAGTTCTTTGCACGTGGGTGTGGCGAGAAGATGATGCCGTTACGTGTCTTAAGAGAAATTAGAGATTTGAAGATTGCTGTAGAAGTTGGGTTCGTTGTTGGAACGATACCACAGATGATACCTACAGGCTCAGCGATAGTCATTGTGCCTAGGTTGTCATCTTCTTCTAAGATGCCACATGTTTTTTCGTCTTTGTATTTGTTGTAGATAAATTCAGATGCAAAGTGGTTTTTGATAACCTTATCTTCAACAATACCCATTCCAGATTCAGCAACTGCTTGTTGAGCAAGTGGAATACGAGCGTGGTTAGCAGCAAGAGAAGCTGCGCGGAAGATTGCGTCTACTTTCTCTTGAGAGAATGTTGCAAACTCTTCTTGTGCTGCTTTAACGCGAGCTACTAGAGCATCAAGTTCCGCTAAGTTAGTTACAGGCATGGTGGATCTCCTAAAATAATAAATATTAAAAACTTTTTATTAAATTCGCTGCTTGCCTTTAACCTTAAACATCAGCGTTCTTAGTAAATTGCTTTCAGGGCTGAGTATATTATTTCACAGTGTGAAAAAAATTGACCCAGATCAGTTACCCAAAAAGAATTAACCAGAAAGTAGTAAGGCAATCGCAAAAATGAACTTAAGAGCATGATTTATATAGATTAAACTCACACTTTTCGTTCGCGCAAAAAACAAGCAAACAGACAACTTTTTTCTACATAGCGTAATAAACTGTAAAAAAGTTTCATTTTTAGTCCGTTAAATTACATGTATACAGCTATATTCGTGCTACTGAGAGTATATCCATACCGTTGCACGGGCTAGATTCTGACATAATTTTTATTAATTTCGTGCGTCGGTTAACAGTTACTCAATAATAAATTACAAAATGAAACACTACCAACTAGCTTGCAACAGGCTTAAAACAAAAGTGAGATTCAATTAGTTTTTCTAAAAAGAATCACCCATTTCAAGTTAGTTTTTTTCATTCGTGAAAATGTAGTTTGTCCCTTACATTACGCGCCTAGACTATTCACAGATCAACCCTTCAACCTTAAAGTACGCTAACTGGAGATCGCTCTCATGCAAGGCTTAGAACTCGCTATCTTTATGCAATTCTTCCTTGGGCTTGTTGCTGCCGTAAACCCTATCGGCATCATGCCTGTTTTTGTTTCTCTTACTGCTCATATGCCGCCAGAAGAGAGGAACAGGACAGCCTTACAAGCAAACATTGCTGTTGCCGTGATCTTGATTGTGTCACTTGTTGCGGGGCAAATGCTGCTTGATATGTTCAGCATTTCACTAGACTCATTTCGTGTAGCAGGTGGTTTGTTATTACTGAGCATCGCGTTCTCGATGATGAGCGGTAAACTCGGTGAAGATAAGCAGAACAAACAAGAGAAATCTGAATACATCAGCAAAGAGCAAATCGGCGTTGTCCCACTTGCTATGCCGCTAATGGCAGGTCCGGGTGCAATCAGCTCGACGATTGTTTACGGGTCTCGCTACCCTGCTGCTATTGATACGGTCGGTATCGGCATTAGTATCATCGCATTCGCAACATGCTCTTGGCTTTTGTTCCGTTCAGCGCCGGTTATCGTTCGCTTTTTAGGTCAAACGGGTATCAACGTGATCACTCGTATCATGGGCCTGATTCTTGGTGCATTGGGCATCGAGTTTATCGCCAATGGCCTACGTAATCTGTTCCCAGGTTTGGCATAACGTTTAACGGCATTTCGGTTGCTTTATAAAGGGCAACAATATTGAAATATAGATGAGGCGGGTAAAGCAATTGGGCTTTCACTCGCCTCGTTATTATGAAGCTTGTATAATGACTGTTAATGCATTTAACAGAAGACGAACCTCTCCTTATGTCACGCAAGCCACTCAAGCATCATTTGTACGTCATTATCTTTGGTACTCACACGCCAGCCGGACGTGCATTTGATATATCTCTGATCGTTGCAATCTTGGCTTCGCTGTTGGTTCTGATCTTAGAATCTATCCCTAATGTGATGACCGAATGGTCACAACAGCTGCGTTATATCGAATACACCTTTACTGCACTCTTCACTCTTGAGTATTTGTTAAGGCTCTATTGCTCTCCAAAACCAAAATCTTACGCCACCAGCTTTTATGGTGTCGTTGACCTATTGGCGATTCTTCCGACCTACCTAGCGATCATCTTCCCAGGCGCTTCATTTATGGGTGTGGTGAGACTGCTGCGTGTAATGCGTATCTTCCGAATCCTAAAGCTGGTTCGCTACCTGCAAGATTCCAATATTCTGTTGCGCTCACTATTAATGGCACGACGAAAGATACTGATCTTCTTTAGCACCGTCGGCATCTTGGTGGTTATCTTTGGCGCACTGATCTTTGTTATTGAAGGTCCTGACAATGGCTTCACCAGTATCCCTCACAGTATCTATTGGGCCATCGTGACTATCACTACGGTAGGTTATGGTGACATGGTGCCGCAGACCACGCTTGGTAAAGCCATAGCATCACTAACCATGCTATTGGGTTACTCTATCTTAGCGGTGCCGACCGGGATCATTACTGCAGAACTCAGTAATGAGATGAACTCGCACAAAGAGTTGGTTAAGTGTCCTAACTGCAACCGAGCGGGCCATGATTCGGACGCGATGTATTGCAAGCACTGTGCTAGCGAATTAGCAGATCCAGACAAGCGGGTCGTCACCGACGAGACCGAATAAAAACCAAAAAAAAGAGCTCCTAAGAGCTCTTTTTGTTTTCTTAACTATCTAACTAAAGCAACTAACAGCCGTCTGTGAAAACTTCCACTTGGTAGTCATCATTGGCTTCCATTGCAGCCGTGTATTTCACATAGCATTGGGTCTTCTCGATAGCGGTATTGAAGTCATTAGGAAGAACCTCCGACAAATACTCCGATCGGGTAATCAGCCACAGGTCTGGGTCACTCACTGGGCCATTATTATGCGCTGCCCATGTCCATTCAGTCGTCAGGTCATGAAACCCTGAATCAATCGCTAAAAAGTTTTCCATTCCCCCTTTTTCAACCGCGGGGTAACCAAACTTCACTCGCCCATACTCAGGAATCAAATATGATTCTTGGTCTTCCATACCTTCCACGGCGGCTTTTTCAAACGCCAAATCAGCCGCAGTATGGACAGATGCTCCTAACCCTTCCATAACCGAAGCCCTAGCATCATGTTGTATGTTTAAAAACCTAGGTGCTGCGACAACGGCTAAAACACCAATAATGACGATAACAACAATCAACTCGATAAGAGTAAAACCTTTAAGGTTTGCTTTCATTTTCTAGCTCCAACTTTAAGACGCACGAAAGGTAAGGTTTTAAAGTCAGGCTTCTGTCATCAGAAACAAAAAAAGCGCCCTAAGGCGCTTCTTCGTTAATTATTCTCAAAAATGAGGCAGTTACGCTTTCTCAGCAAGGATAATGCGCAGAGTACGACGTAGTGGTTCTGCAGCACCCCAAAGCAGTTGGTCACCAACAGTGAAGGCGTTTAGGAAATCGTTACCCATCGACATCTTACGCAGACGACCTACTGGTACAGACATTGTACCTGTTACTTTCGTTGGTGTTAGCTCCTGTGCCGTGACGTCGCGGTCATTAGGAATCACTTTAACCCAATCATTGTGCGTTGCGATGATCTCTTCGATCTCGTCCATTGGCACGTCTTGCTTAAGCTTGATCGTTAGTGCTTGAGCGTGACAACGCATTGCACCGATTCGTACACAAGTACCATCAATTGGGATTGGCTGACCATCTAGACCAAGAATCTTGTTCGCTTCAACACCGGCTTTCCACTCTTCTTTACTCTGACCGTTTTCACGCTTCACATCGATCCAAGGAATCAGTGAGCCCGCAAGCGGAGCACCAAATTGGTCTGTTGGGAATGAAGATGAACGAATCGTATCAGCCACTTTCTTATCGATATCAAGAATTGAACTTGAAGGGTTTGCTAACTCAGAACTTACGCTGTCGTTGATCACACCCATTTGTGAGATCAGCTCACGCATGTTCTTAGCACCCGCACCCGAAGCCGCTTGATAAGTCATGGCACTCATCCACTCAACCATGCCTTTCTCGTATAGGCCACCTAGAGCCATAAGCATTAAGCTCACAGTACAGTTACCGCCAACGAAAGTGTTGGTGCCGCTGTGAATGCCTTGCTGAATTTGAGCCAAGTTAACAGGATCAAGAGTGATGATTGAATCAGCGTCCATACGCAGAGTAGAAGCTGCATCAATCCAGTAACCTTTCCAACCGGCTTGACGCAGTGCTGGGTATACTTTTGATGTGTAATCGCCGCCTTGACAGGTAATCACAGCATCAAGCTGTTTTAGGCTATCAATATCAAAAGCGTCTTGAAGTAGACCCGCATCTTTACCACCTAGAACAGGGGCAGGAATGCCAATCTGAGATGTGCTGTAATAAACAGGCTCAATCAAGTCGAAGTCTTTCTCTTCAACCATACGTTGCATCAGTACAGAACCAACCATACCGCGCCAACCAACTAGACCTACTCTCATCGCTCACTCTCCATGTATAAATTAAAAATTGCTCTCCCCCATCTATAAGTTTTTCAGAAACAGAACTCAAGTGCTTTTTGTCAAAAAGTGTAACTTTTTCGTTTCTTTTAAGTGAACGTAATGAATCGTGCAGTTATCTCTGTATCGACATTCCATCTCCACCTCATTGATTAAGCGCTCATTATCGTCAAATTCAAACATTTACATCGCCAAAATCGATTCAATCGACGCTCATCACAAACAGTAAATCCCTCTTTTAAACCAAAGTTAATCAGAGTTTTATTTTACAAAACGAAAACAACGTGCGACAGATTTCAACATGTAACAATCATGAATTTAACAAAAATTTAGATTATGAAACCACAATTGATTGAGTTAACAGTCAAATATCACAACTTGGACGTATTTTTTCGATATAATAAACTAATTACTGTAGTGTCCGTTTTGCACCACACACTATAACGAAGCACTATAAATGCTCGAAATCACAAGAGGCTTTTATGAAGCAGAGTAAAACTCGCCTACCGAACCTATTGCAGGTATTCATCGCGTTAGGACTATTTCTATCCCTTGCTTTTTCCTTTACTGCAAAGCTTGACCTTCCAATTCAACTTGCCTTGTATATTGGCTGGTTCATTATCATGGTTCTTGGTATTCGTCTTGGACACCAATACAAAGACTTAGAAAAAGCAGCACTCAAAGGAATATCCAATGGCTTAGGCGCGGTTTTAATACTTTTAGCCGTTGGCGCTCTTGTTGGTACTTGGATCTCAGGCGGGATCGTACCTACTATCATTTACTACGGTCTGAAAGCTATCCACCCTTCTATCTTCCTTTTAGCGACCATGATCATCTGTTCTCTAACTGCATTGGCGACCGGTACTTCTTGGGGTGCTGCGGGTACAGCAGGTATCGCGATGATGGGTATAGGCCAAGGCCTAGGTGTTCCAGCACCGATTACTGCAGGTGCCGTGCTGTCAGGCTGTTACTTCGGTGACAAGATGTCTCCTCTTTCTGATTCAGTGATTCTAGCTTCTTCAATGTCTGGTGTTGAAGTGGTTGAACACATCAAGGGCATGTTGCCAGTTGCGTTAATCAGCTACGTGATTACAGGCATCATGTTTACTGCGTTTGGTTTCCACTACGCGGGCAACGTTGACATGAGCCAAGTAGATTCTGTCATCAAAGCGATGGAAGTTCAGTTCTACATTACGCCTTACTCATTCGTTCCGGTGCTTATCGTGCTTGGTCTGTTGGCTTTCCGTATGCCTTCATTCCCGGTTATCAGCTTTGGTTCTCTGCTGGGTATTATCTGGGCAGTCATGATCCAAGATATCGACTTCCTAACAGCATTCAACACTGCTTGGGCACCGTTCTCAATCTCATCTGGCGTCGAGTTTATTGATTCGATTCTTAACCGTGGCGGCATGTCTTCAATGCTGGGTTCGGTTGCGGTTATCGTATTTGGTCTAGGTTTCGGTGGCTTACTGGATAAAGTGGGCGTACTAGAGACAATCGCTAAGGTGTTTGAGCGCCGCGTAAACAGCGCAGGTTCACTAGCGACGAGCACAATTGGTACGGCCTTCATGGGTAACGTGTTCGGTTCTGCAATGTACGTATCGTTAATCCTTACGCCAAAAATCTGTGCGAAAAACTACGACCGTCTAGGCTACAAACGTAAGAACCTATCTCGTAATGCTGAGTTTGGTGGCACGCTAACGTCGGGTATGGTTCCGTGGAGTGATAACGGCATCTACATGGCGAGTATTCTTGGTGTTGCGACGCTGTCTTACGCACCCTTCATGTGGTTAAGCTTCATCTGTATCATCGTGACTATCGTGACATCTTACATGGGTTGGTTCGTTGATAAGTGTGAACCAACAGCACCAGCGTTTGAAGCTGAAGAAGCGACAGAGTTAAGCAAGCAACAAGCTTAAGTTCAGGAGCTAACGCTTTCGAACGTAACTCAAAACGTTAATGGATAAATGCAAAAAGAGCGCCCTAGAGCGCTCTTTTTTGATCTGCTGATTTACTTATTTATCTATTTATTGGCGGTTCGTTTACCCAACCAGTAACCGATGCCTAACGGTGCAAAGAACACCACTAAGATAAACAGGATGAAGTAAATAATCACACCTTTGATTAACTCCATTAGCTTATCAATCGCCAGTACCACCACCTCTTGAGAGACGCGATCAAGGTCTTGTGTGAACAGTTCTCTTTCTGAAGTCACAATGCCGGCAATCTCGATGCGCTCTTTCGCAATCATCTCTACCAGAGCTTCTCTCTCACGTGTCACCATTTTTTCTAACGCCACACGTTCATCACTCAGCATCGCTAATTTTTGGTCGGTTTTATCGCTAAGGTCATTTAACAA
Organism: Vibrio sp. OPT18; assembly: GCF_015163615.1. NCBI lineage: Bacteria > Pseudomonadati > Pseudomonadota > Gammaproteobacteria > Vibrionales > Vibrionaceae > Vibrio > Vibrio sp. OPT18. The sequence continues at coordinate 95,993 of NZ_JADDYK010000028.1, read as the reverse complement.
TGGTTGCATTTCTGTCGACATAATAGAAGCCAGTGTTTGCATGTATTCCGGGTTGTTCTCAATGAAGTCTTGCATGCTTGCTGACGTTTGACGAAGACTTTCTAATGTCATAGACAGGTCTTCACCCGTTAGCGAGCTATTCAATGCGACCAGCTCCGCCTTCCACGACATCAGTTTCGGTGTCTGGTCAGCCATAAGGCTTAACCGATCAGATGCGTCACTCATTGCTTCTGGCATGGTGCCTAAGCTCTGAACGATTTGCGATTCGTCTTTACCAAGGTAACTTAGCCATTCACGGTAAGCAGGTGTGCTTCTGAATGTGAGGTCTTTAAATGGGTGGCTAGCAGCAAACTGAGCAACGAACGCTTTGCTGCTTTTGAAATCACTCGAGCTCAATACACCCTTTGCCAGTTTCTCGGCTTCTTGGTCAAGAAAACGACCAGTCTCTACCGCATCATCCGTCACGAACAGATCCGCGCCGTCGCCTTGGCTATAAAACTGATTCATTTGGGCAGTGAAAACCCACGAGTCAATTAACGCAGACATTGGGGAAGTTTGGTAAGCCGCTTGTTGTAAGCCCTGCTCTGCATGGATCTTCCAAAGCAACACATAAGATTGATGCAAGGTGTCATCAGCAGGGTAAGATTGCGCGATGAGATCGGCCGAATCTTCTACTCGTGTAAAGAACATCTTGGCGTATTCACGCGTCATGATCCGAGCATTTAACTCTTGTTGAGTGAGAGGCGTCGTTTGACTATCTAACTTAACTTCTAAGAGAGAACAACCACTTAGCACAATGCTAAGCACCAACACCATCCAACTTCGACTCGAAACTCGTAACATATAAACCTCTGACAAAGACTAAGGGCGCGGATTGTATGAGCGCTTCGTCAGAGTATTGTCAAAAATCCTGTAAAAGTTAACGCTGACTGTCTAAATATTCATGAGCAGAATCCACAGAGGCTTTTATGGCCTGCTCTAATTCAGCCAAATCATGTTCACTGATCGCTCTGGACTGCTTCATTGTCATTTCAATACTTGCGGCAATGATGGCTAACCGAGACGCTTTAATACTGCCAGCCACGCCTTTTAAGCTATGTACAATGCGAGCCGCGGAGGTTTCATCTTTGGTCAGCAAAGACTTAAACTTCTCGTAGTCACCTGCGTGGTCTTGTACAAACACACCAAGCAAGAGTTCGACAGATTCAGCATCACCATCGAGCGTTTCTAACATGTCTTCGATATCAATCGCAGGCTTTGAATCTGTGACACTGGCAACATGTTTCTCGACTACTGGTGCCTGCTCAGAGGCTTGCTGAATAGAGTCTTGCGGTACAACTGGTTGGCTTGTAACGTTAACGCTCTGCATAGGTTGAGAGGCGGAATACTGGCTCGTTGACTTGTTCTCGGATACATAAGCGTCGCTATCTGCTTGTTTCACTGCTGAGGAAACAACATCGCTAGAAGAAGCGTCTTCCTTACTTGAATTAATTTCTAGTTCAGAGCTGAGTTCTTGGTCTGCTTCTTTCATCGTTTTTGTGGACCTAACGCCCCAAAACACTATCCCGCTCATCGCTACCAAGCTTAAGCCCAGCATCACCAACAATAGGTTGAATTGACGGTCATGGAACTCAGCTTCGAGTTTTATGATCTGCTCATTCACTGAGTTTTTCTTAATTTTATCAACCAAATAGTTAAGCTGAGCATAATCACTCAACAACGCTGACGCATCAGCCAGTAACTGCTGGAGCGCATCTTGCTCTTCGGTTTCTAGCGAATAAGATTTGTCCAGAATGGAATCAAAGGCGCGATAAGTCGCTGACGAACTTTGATTGTCAGAATACATGGCTTCAAATACCACAACGCCGAATTCGTTGAGTAGTGGTTTTAGCTTAGGGGAAAGCTCTTTATCAGCACGCAAGATCTTAATGTTATCAACGATGTCTTGAACTTGGCTTTCTATCGGAATGAACTCATCAAACTTTTCTAGGAACTGATCAGCTACGTACAACAGTTGGTTCACATCGGGTCGAAACAAGGCGTGTTGGAAATCAGATTCAATCTGCAGTCGGATCGAATAAACCAACTGAGCATCGAGTGCCAGTTCATTGATACGAGAGACTCGAAGCGGTTCTGAGAAATAAAGCGATTGCCTCAATTCGTTGACTCGAATACCGAGCTCTTCGATTTGAGCTAGAGAATTGGTGTAGGAACGGCTTAGATTAAGAAGAGCCAATGAAGGAAGTAGCCACAGAGCCAAGAGCACAACCAAGAAAGTGGCTGGTTTTTTAAAGCGTTTGGGCTTTGCTACTGATTGTTCCATCTATATTCCTTGTGCGTGTTAACTTGAAGCCATGACCGTAGCTAAAAGATTAAGCACAAAATAAGCGACAACGTCCTGCTGCCGCTTTTATCCGTTAACTTCGGACTATGACTTATTGCGAGTCAGTTGGTCACGTAAGTTCGGTGGAGTGCCTTTAATCGTTAGCGTGTCTGTCTCCGGATCGTAAAAGATACGTTCGCCTAGAAGCAGACTATCAAAACTAACATTCAAACCGCCACCAGCACCAACAAATTTTGTTAGTTTACGCATAGTTGCGCGATCGGCTGGGAAGCTGTCTTCTAACTCGTAGCCTTGCTCACTAGTATAGTCAAAGAAGCTTGTGCCATCTGTGCTTGCTGGCAACTCACCAGAAAGTTCACGAACTTGCACTTCATCGCCCGCTTTAAGCTGCTCGTTACAGTAATCCGCAACCTGCTTTTTGTAGCTGATCGCTTCTTCTTTCTCTAATTTGGAGTCAGAAACGAAGTCTTCTACCGCTTGCATCAGTACTTGGTTCTGCTGTTTCGCATCCAAACCAACTTCAGCTTGTAAGAAATCTAAGAAGAAATCCGCGACTTTACGGCCAACACGTCCTTTAATATAAGTTAAGTAACGGTTTGACTCTTTATCAGTCTCATAAGTTGAAAGGTCTAGGCGAGCCGCGATATCCATTTTTGAGATATCAAGGTAGTCAGTCGCACTAATATCAAGCCCTTCAGTTACCTTTAGGCTTTGGTTTGAAGGCAATAAACCAATGAAAAGGTAATCTGTTGCAAGTGACTGATATTCAGCCATTACCAAGATACCTTCGTCAGCGAATGGGTACTTTGATAGTTCGTCTTTTAGACGTTGCGCACTCTTTTGAGAAAAATCGTAAAAGTTTGTCTCACCAGCACGAAGTTGATGCAACCACTGCTGGAATTCGCTGTCAGATTTGAAAGAACCAAATCCTTTGCCTGCTTTTGAATTAAAAACACGGTGAAGTTCAGCAACTAGGCTTTCAGATGAAGCATCGTTTTCTAGAGATTCAGCACGATAGTTAACAATCAGCTCATCCTGATCGTTCTTGCTCAGCTGGTGTAAAATTACGTTGGAAAGGTGAAGGCTCATAGTGAAAATATTACCGTTCAGGTTTCAGTTGTCGTGCATAGTAGGTTATCATAAGCCGCTTTTACTATCATTATTAGAGTCCTTATGCCGATTATATCTAAATACACAGATGATCAAGTTGAAAAAATCCTAGCTGAAGTAGGTGCTGTACTAACTAAGCACAAAGCTTCGCCAGAACTTTCACTGATGATCGCTGGAAATATCGCAACCAATGTCTTAAATCAGAATGTTGCTGCTTCACAACGCAAAGGAATTGCTGAAAAATTTGCCGAGGCTTTAATTTCTTCTCTTGAAGATAAAAAGTCTCACTAAATTTGATTGACGGATAAAAGAATTATAAATGGTAGACAGCGCAAACTCATATAGCGATCGTGTATCTCGACTGGTTGGTTGGGGTCACTGGTTTGCATTTTTCAACATCATTGCTGCGATGTTGATTGGTACTCGTTATATTACTCAATCTGCTTGGCCAGAAACCTTGCTAGGCCAATTCTATTTGGCTGCATCGTGGGTTGGTCATTTTGGCTTTTTAGTGTTCGCGCTCTATCTATTAGTGCTGTTCCCGCTCACTTTTATTCTTCCGTCGAGGAAGTTATTACGTTTGGTTGCCGTTATCTTCGCGACCATAGGTTTAACTGTCCTGTTGATTGATACCCAAACGTATCAAAATATAAACCTCCACCTGACGCCTGTCGTGTGGGAGGTTTTATTCAGTGGAGAGGAATCTGCATTCACGTCTGATTTGCAGCACCTCTTCATTGTTATGCCATTTATCTTCTTACTACAGCTTGGTCTGTCTGAGTGGGTTTGGCGTAAGCAGCGTAAACTGTCTCATAAACACATTGGCCGTCCGATTACTGCCGTCTTCTTCTTGTGTTTCATCAGCAGCCACTTGACCTACATGTGGGCTGATGCGTATTTCTATAACCCAATTACTAGCCAGAAAGCGAACTTCCCACTGTCTTACCCAATGACAGCGAAAAGCTTTATGGAAAAACATGGTCTATTAGACCGTGAAGAGTACCTTGAGCGTTTAGAAGCGAATAAAGAGACCGTAAACCTAGTTAGCTACCCGCTAGAAAAAATTCAATACAACCGCCGCAGTGACGATCTTAACATCCTGATGGTGAGTGTGAACAACCTTCGCTCTGACGCACTTAATGCGACAGCGATGCCAAACAGCTATGCCTACGCACAACAGTCGATCAACTTCACCAACCACTACAGTTCAAGTAACGATATGTTTGGTATTTTTGGCTTGTTCTACGGCCTACCGAGCAGCTACGCAAGCAGCATTGAAGCTCAAGGGTCAAGCTCAGTATTGCTCGATGTTTTAGAGAATCACGATTACAAATTTGCTGCTTTTAGTGGCGACAACTTTAGCGATGCACTGTACTCGGATATTATCTTCCGAGGCCGTGATGTGATGCCAGAGCAAGCAACTTATGATGACCAGAGTGCCATAAAAGCTTGGTCTGACTGGATTCAATCACCGCAAGCTAAACGCCCTTGGTTTAACTTTATTGAATTGACCACACTGGATAACTTCGCCAGCTACGATTCAAGTTCAGAGTCGGACTCTACGCTTACGACAGCAGAGCGTTTTGCTGCAGACTATCAAAAGTCAGCGACAGCGGCCGATGCTCAGCTAGCAACTATCTACGCTGAACTGGAACGTTTAGAGCTTGCCGACAACACGGTGGTTATCATTACCTCTAACCACGGTACTGAGTTTAACGAAACCAAAACCAACAGCTGGGGTGCAAACTCCAACTACAGTCGTTATCAGTTACAAGTACCACTGTTTATCAGCTGGCCTGGTAAGTCTGCTTCTGAATACACTCACCGTTCTAGTCACCTAGACGTGTCAGTAACACTGATGCAAGAGCTATTGGGCGTATCTTCGAACCCAACGGATTTCAGTAGTGGTCGCAGCCTGTTTAATGAACGTAACAGAAAGTGGATTCTCGCGGGCGACTCTCGTGAACTTGCGCTTGTTACTGATCAGCAAACAACGGTGTTAGATAAATTCGGTAACTACAAATTGTACGACCAGAATTATAAGCGCCTGAAAAATGTAAGCCCTCGCTTACCCGTGTTGATGCAAGGCCTGACTGAGCTACAGCGTTTCTACACAAAAAATGACTAAATAATCAGCAAACAGAAAAGGGAAGCCAATGGCTTCCCTTTTTTATTGCCGTGAATGATTAGAAAACAAGCAACAAAACAAGATTATGAAAATTAAGGGTTTACAAGATCCTCCACCCCTTATATTATTCACGCCACTGGAGGGATGGCTGAGTGGTCGAAAGCACCGGTCTTGAAAACCGGCAACCGTTAATAGCGGTTCTAGGGTTCAAATCCCTATCCCTCCACCACATTAAAGAAAGCCGCTGAGAAATCAGCGGCTTTCTTGCATCTGAAGCTTATCTAAAATATACAGCTCAGCTAACAAAACTCTCTACAGTCCCAGTTTCAAACTCATTCACTTTATACCTAGTTTTAAATTCCAAGCTCAGAGTTCTAAGCTAAAAGTTCCTAGTTAAAAGTCCCTAGCTGAAAGCTCTTATTCCTAAGCCACTCCCCTCATAACTTTACCTCCAAGCCAATTAGATACTTTCTTTTTTAATGACACTGAAACACTTCACGTATAACAAAAGTTGGGAATACTTGGCTTGTTGAATATTAGATTTTGTCTGCCTCTTAATAAACCGAACAATAAATAATCATTCAGAACAAAAACACCAAAAAGCGTTCATAAAAAAAGCAGTCAGTTAATAAGGGTATTTACAAGCGAAAGCCACCCTTATAATATACGCGCCATTGGAGGGATGGCTGAGTGGTCGAAAGCACCGGTCTTGAAAACCGGCAACCGTTAATAGCGGTTCTAGGGTTCAAATCCCTATCCCTCCACCACATTAAAGAAAGCCGCTGAGAAATCAGCGGCTTTTTTGTATCTGGCGTTTACGTAAAGAACTTACGTAGTTTCTACTACGCCACCTTTCGGCTCACTTCAAAACGCCCGATCAATTGGTCTAAGCGGCTCAATGCATTGCCCATCAAAGAAACTCGACGTGCGAGTTGCTTAGTAGACAGTTGTAAGTCAGATATTGAACGTTGGGCTTTATCTGCCGTTTGTCCATTTTTCTGACTGTTTTCATCTAAGTTAGACATCGTGGTAAAGAGGTCACTCACCGCTGATTGAATTTGTTCACTGCGGGCGTTTGAGTCGACTGTTAAGTTTCCTTTACTCACATTCTCCACACCTCGCTCCATGGACTCAACAGCACTACGAGACTTACTATGCAGCTCTTTCATTAGGTCACTAATATGGTTAGCGGCTTGTGAAGTGCGGTCAGCCAGAGTTCTTACTTCAGAAGCGACGACAGAGAACCCTCTCCCGTGTTCACCTGCTCTTGCCGACTCAATGGCCGCATTCAAGGCCAAAAGGTTAGTCTGCGCGGTAATGTCAGTAATGATATCTATAATGTCAGACACCTTGGTCATTTCATTATTGACCTCATTCACGCTATGCGCCGAGCTTTCTACGATATTGCGAACAATCTCCATGCCTTCGACGGACTGATTGTACTCCTTCTCCGCACTCAGAACGGCTTGCTTCATCACCGTGTCCATTTGCGTAGCTGAGACACTCGCATGAGTAATTTCACTCTGTTGATACTGACTCAACTGAAGCATATTGCTTAACGCTTGTGATGCATCATCACTGGTTTGTTTCATTACGACGCTGCGACGAAACATCGATTCCGAAACCTCTCTAACTTCGTGACTCGCATGGATCAACTCACTCACCGTGTTATCTAAATTGTCGATAAAACTGTTAGTCCAGCGCCCTAAGTTGCCAAGTTCATTATGACTGAATGTGGTGGGATCAAGTCTCCGACTTAAGTTGCCATCACCTTCGGCTAATGTCTGCATTACCCCGGTCATTTCGTGAATCTTCTTCGCTAGTGGTTTGGCGCTAATTAAACGGAATAAGCCCAATGAAAGCAACGCGCAAGCGAACATAATGCCACTCTGCATAAAAGGTGTGAGTGTATAAAGGTTGGCAAACAGTAATGGAACAAATAGAGGCAGTAACATGCAGCTGATGAAGTGCTTAGATAAGGTATAACTTAGGCTTCGGTCTCTGTAGACCTCTTCTAAATCGGACTCACACATCATGCCAAAGGTATCTGGTGAACCATCCAATTGAAAGGTGATACCTTTGCCAATAACAGGTATGTGGCGATAGTCGGAATACCCGGGATAATCTATAAACAGGTTACTGCCATTTTTAATGGTTTCTCTTACGCCAGGGTGAAGCTGATTAGTGGCTGGGTCCGTAAAGCGAATCTCAAATTCGGTGTGCTGCTGGATCTTAACCGTTCCCCAATCAGTATGAATCCCTTGCTTTAAGTTCTCGCCGTGTGAAAAAGTACTATCTTCAAAGCGAGAACGAGAGAGCGCAACACCCGGTTGAGTATGAGGATCATGAATGGGGTCGACCATAAAGATATAGTTATCACCTGACTCGCTATAAATATGCCCCGCTTCTCTTTGAATAATGTCACCAATAACATCATTTGGAACTCGGCCACATAGGAATTGTTGCGCCCCTTCATTCCTAGAAAAGGGGACATAAAACATCAGCGTCACTTGGTCATGAAACGATGAACTCGACGCCCCTACGTTCAACGTGCGTTGGTCCATATAAGGCCCATGAAGATAACGCTTTGAAGCTCCTTCAACTAAAGCCTTCTTATCTCCAAGAGTAACCCCTACATGCTCATGATAACTCGATGCTTGTGCTATCCCCTTAGCATCGACGATCGCCAACTCAGAAAAATCCGTACTTCGTTTAAGAAGGCTAGCTAACGTCCCCTGAGCTTGTTCTTCCGTTCGACTTGCTAAATAAACCGCAGAGTCTTCTAAAAAACCCCATTGATTCTTGACCCAGTTATGCAGAAGTTGAACTCGCGTGTGAGCAATACTTTCAAAAGCTTGTTCAAGCTCCTCCGTCCTACTTCGATTGAGGAAACAAGCTCTGCGCATAGCCAGTTTTCCTGTTGCGCCAAACCAATTAAGCCAACTACGTTCCTTGTCCGTCAGGTTCATTTTTATCCCTTGTGTTTTTATATACACATGGGTAAAGCAATTTACAGACCACAATTAATCACACAAATACGTAACTAATTAATAAAAAAGTACTTTATATGAATCACAATGGTGCAACCGTGTCTTTTATGGTGCAAGAAGCACTTGGTAAACGCCATCATTTCTAATGAGCTATCAGTCGTTAATTTAGGAAGCTAACCGTGAACATGATAAGCCGCTTTTAACAGCTGCATGTGAATTGGAACCAGATCTTGGTGCTGAGTTCGATATCCGCCACCGACTACGCATGCCATCGGAATAGACTCTGATTTCGCTAATTCAATCATGAAACAGTCGCGTTCAAATATCCCTTGTGTCGAGACATTCAAATAACCCAGTTCATCGTCTTGATGGATATCGATCCCCGCATCATAAATAATCAGATCAGGTTGATGGTGAGCAATCGCTAACTTAGTGACTTGTTCAAAACAACGTAAGAACTCTTCATCTTCTGTTTCACGACTTAACGGCACATCTAAATCAGATAGCGGCTTTCGTGCTGGAAAGTTTTTGTCGCAGTGGAATGATAGAGTAATGATGTCGTCGTTCTCTTGGCAAAGAGTTGCTGTGCCATCACCATGATGAACGTCGCTATCAACGATCAGCACTTTATCGATATGTTCAAAGGTCAGCGCGTGTTTTGCCGCTAAAACCAAATCGTTCAACAAACAAAAGCCACTGCCAAAATCATGATGCGCGTGATGATAACCACCACTCAAATGAATCGCTAAACCACTCTCTATTGCCATTTCAGCGGCCAAGCAGGTTCCACCACTTGAGTAGAGTGTTCTTTCGATAAGTTGCTCGCTCCACGGGAAACCGATGCGTCTCATTTTAGCCGCAGGCAAATTACCAGACACGAGCAAATCGACATATTCGCTATCGTGTACCTGTTTTACTTGTTCAACTGAAACTGGCGTTGGTTGGCACACTTCAAATTTGCTCTTCCATCGAGGTTCACTATTCATCAGCGCCTCAACAGCACTATGCAACAACTGATATTTGTTGATTGGGTAACGATGACCTTCGGGTAAAGGTAATTGTGAATAGATTGGGTGGTAAATTAAAGGAATCATAATCAGGCTAATTGCGTATCTTTCTCAAAATCATAACAGTCTCAGACTTGGCGACAACCCCAATTAATGATAATGATTATCGTTACTATCAATTAAAGAAAAGAGACAACAATGAAAAACGTAATACTCATCTTTGGGGTGATCTGCGGCTCAGCGGCAGCAGTAATGATTTTTGTAGGAATGCTAATGGCCAGTTGGTGGAGCGTTGATTTTCTCGTGTTAAGCCATCAAACTTAACTAATTGAACTGAAAAGGAATCACCATGAGCGTTATTTTTATTACTGGGGCGAACCGCGGCATTGGCTTAAGCCTGACTCAACAATACTTGGAAGGTAACCACAAGGTGTACGCGACTTATCGTGATGCCAATTCAGCAAAAGAACTGCTCTCTCTCGCAGACCACAACAGCAATCTGACCTGCATTCAATTAGAGATAACCGATTACCAAGCGGTGAGCCACCTCACATCGCAAATAGAGTCTATTGATATCTTGATCAACAACGCTGGCTACTATGGTCCTAAAGGCTATGGGCTGGGTAATACCGATGTTGAAGAGTGGCGTCGTGTATTCGAAGTCAACACCATCGCTCCACTAAAGCTTGTCGAAACGCTATTGCCGCTACTAGAAAACAGCCATATCAAAAAGGTCGCTTGTTTGTCCTCTAGGGTCGGCAGTATGTCAGAGAACACCTCAGGCGGCGGTTATATCTATCGCTCCTCTAAAGCCGCTCTAAACTCCGTGGTGAAGAGCCTAAGCAACGACTTAACCGAGAATGGTTTTACGGTGTTAGCACTGCATCCAGGTTGGGTACAGACCGAAATGGGCGGCCCTAATGCTCTGATCGACACCGACACCTCAGCTTCTGGCCTTATAAAAGTCATCGAGTCAGCGAATACCGAAGTAAGTGGTCACTTCTTCAATTTCGATGGCAGCGAAATAGACTGGTAATCCACAGATGAATGATGGTCCTCTCTCAAACCTAGTAAAGCACTCAACACTGTTTTGTCTGACAGTGATGCTAGCTGGCTGTTTTGGTGAAGGCCCCGGCGGCTTGTTTGACGACTATCAAACCAAGATAGCCAGAGTACAAGATGCTGACGAGATAAAAGATGAATGGGAATTTAAAAGCCTGCCTAGAAAACGAGAACTGCTGCTTGACGTGCCCTCACTCTCTATCGGCCTCATCGACAGCTACCAGCTTCGTCAGTGTGGATTGTTCAATCTGATAGCAGAAAGAAATTCGGTTCTAGGCAAGGTAGCGGATGAGTTTCGTAACTACGATTATCAAGTCGCGCTACTTGAAGGCGTGGGCAAGTGTTTATCCAGTAATGAATTAGACCCAGAGATCGTAGAATTGCTAAGAGAAATTGAGCAACAGAAACTCGCACAGTTTCCACTACATCAATGGAATCTCATCTATGCTAGCGATGCGATGCAGTCACAAATGCGGGGTAGTCAGTGGTTACGCGCTGATATCGGCGATCAGGTACGACAAACCAGTGATGCCTTACAACATATCAATCAAGCGTTAATCGTTCCGCTCGTTTCCGGCAAAACCACTGAGGTTCAAGAAATCTTAGAAAAGAGCTCTACGCTCGGGGATTTATACTACTCGCTCACGCGAGCTTCGGCCGAACTTGATACCATCACCAAACAGTTGACAACTTTTGATGACAATATCATCTGTGGTAAGCAACGAGACACCACTAAATTTCGTTATCTCAACAACGTCTTCGAACAACAGTATATTGGCAAGGTTCAGCCTTACATGGCTCAGCTGGATGGCTACTATCAGCAGTTAGCATCGCAGCTTGTTATGTTTGATGCTCAGCCAGAACTTCACAGCTATTATTTTCCCATCAAAGATACGCACCAAGCCTTTCGCGCATCAACTCGCCGCCATGTGGACTATTGGCAGCAACTGTTTAAACGTTGTGGGCGTAAAGTCGGACGTTAATCCTAACCTCAATAAGTCTTAGCTTTTAGTGCCCTTTTTAGCGGAAGAGCCTTTCTTAGCATACGTACCTTTGTTGGCATACGAACCGTTCTTGGCATAAGACTTCTTAGCACCACCACCTTTACGACGTTTAAACGCTGGTCTTTCGACTTTAGGAAGGTGGCGGAGTGATTCAGGAACTTCTCCCGTTTTTACCTTACCCATCAGGCCATCTATCTTGCTTTCCAACGCTTGCATAAAAGGTTGGTATGCTTGATTTCGTTCAGCCATGCCTTGTAACTGATGCTCCCAGTGTGCCGTCATGTCAGGAAAGGTAGAGTCCTCCGGTAGAGCATGAATCAAGCCTCTACCCGCAGGGCTACTATGTATACTCTTACCTTGACGCGTTAGCAGTTGTCTTTTGAAAAGGGTATCTAGAATGCCTGCACGGGTTGCCTCTGTGCCAAGGCCATCGGTCTCTTTCAAAATGGCTTTGAGGTCTTTGTTCGCAACAAAACGCGCAATACCTGTCATCGCTTGGAGCAATGTCGCTTCCGTGAAGTGCTTTGGCGGCTCTGTTTTCTTATCGCCAATCACACCCTCACGACAGGTGAGCACAGTCCCTTTATCCAATGGAGGAACCGTATCCGTGCCATCACCTTTCTCTTCGGTGTCCGTTTTGCCCATCAACACTTTCCAACCTGGGTTGATAAGCTGACGTCCTTTTGCGATGAACACGCCACCAGCAATATCAAACACTAACTTAGCGTCCGCAAACACAGCCGGTGGGTAGAACTGCATCAGATACTGGCGGGCGATTTGTTGATAGATTTTCATCTCATTGGCAGACAAACCATTCACCGATGATTTCTTCGGTGTTGGGATGATTGCATGGTGAGCATCGACCTTACTGTCGTTCCATGCTTTTGATTTCAGTGAGAGATCTGTGCCCTGCGCGCCACTTTGTAGCTCTTTCGCATTATTAGCGATAGCATCAACGATCGATTCTCGCTGCGAGTAGTGCTCTTTAGGTAGATAGCGGCTATCAGAACGCGGGTAAGTGATGAGTTTGTGCTTCTCGTACAAAGACTGACAAGTGTCTAACACCTGCTGAGCACTCATACCAAAACGCTTAGACGCATCAATCTGCAAAGCTGACAGCGAGTAAGGCAGTGGCGCAGCTTGTTTACTCTGCTTTTGCTCTGATTCCGTCACCGTCGCGGGTTGATTCGCAATTCGGTTAGCCACATTCTCAACCAGCTTTCGATTGAGCACACGCCCTTCTTCATCTTGCCACGGCTTACACGCTTCACTTGGTTTCCAACGAGCACGAATATCAAAACTCTGACCGTTGTTTTGGTAAGGGATCAAAGCATGCAAAGTGAAGTAATCTTTCGGAATAAAGTTTTCGATCTCTTCATCGCGCCTTACGACCAAACCGAGTACTGGCGTTTGCACACGCCCAACCGACAATACGCCTTGGTAACCGGCTTTTTGACCAAGCAAAGTATAAGCACGAGTCATGTTCATGCCATACAGCCAATCGGCTCTAGAGCGTGCTAATGCAGAAATAGACAGTGGAATAAAGTCACGGTTGCTACGCATTTGAGAAAGTGCACGTTTTACGGCAGGTAAGTTCAAGTCGCTGATCAGTAGCCTGTCCATCGACTCTTTCTTGGCCTTAGAGACCTTGCAATAATCGATCACTTCATCAACCAGCAACTGTCCTTCTCTATCCGGGTCACCCGCATGGACAATTTGGGTCGCGTCCTTCAATAGCTTTCGGATCACCGTGAGCTGTTTGCTTGAAGTCTTACGCGGTCTTAGCTGCCATTGCTCCGGCACGATAGGAAGATCGGCTAAGTTCCACTTCTTATAACGGTCATCATAAGCATCCGGCTCAACCTGCTCCAATAAGTGTCCAATACACCAAGTCACCACATCCCCATTGCCACATTTGATAAACCCTTGGTCTTTCTTCTGTGGATTAGGCAGTGCAGCGGCGATCGCGCGGCCGAGGCTTGGTTTTTCAGCAATGATAAGACGAGACATGTATTTCCAGGTGCTACAAACAATTAGGGTCACATTATCTAATGTGGCCCCCATAAATCAAGAAAAACTGGTTGTTTATACAGTTAGCATTCAAAAAACTACTGACTACCAAATATGCACTACTTAAAACATGCCTTATACAAACTTTCGTAACTAGCTGCCTTGTTTTGAATCTACCAATGACTATGCGGCCACAGCCTATAATGGCTCTAGAAAAAGCAACGATTTTTACACTATATTATTGGTTTTATTTATTTTTTCCTAAAGAGAGAACTAGCGTAATAATATTGAATTGATCTTATTCAGCGTTCTCTTTTTATTGATCTGAATCAAAACTAAAAGTTGGTGGTTCTCGTTAAATACGACACAAGAAAGCAGATAAGTAACACAAAATAAAGGACAAAAAAAACAAACGAACACAACATGTTGTACTAAGGACAAATCGAATTACGGGAGGTAAGATGCAAGAATCTAAGCAATAAAAAAGCCCACACAAAGGCGGGCTGATTTATCAGTCACATACACGTTTTTAGCAAGAAGATTGCAGTCTTCTGAACTGAGAGTACGATGACGTATTACATTAATAATCATATCAAAGTTCACGCTAAAGACAACATTCGACAATCGCATAACAAAGGCGGTGTTTATGAAGTTGATTGAGTTAACAACTGTTTTACTCAACGTGGCAAGAACAATCTACTATCTTGTGCTTATACCACTCATCATGTTGGACTTAACAAGTACGCTAACCGTCTAGTGATCGAATCAGCCCCTAGTGGGCTGTATCACTGCTTGCTTTCATGAAGTCCTGTCTAGCAAGGTTCTTTCTAAAAATGATGTGCTGCACTGAATATTCAACTCAATAGAATTCATAACCAACAAGTTCACAATTCCCCACAGACCTAAGTCATTTTCAACGTAGTGCTCTTTATAAGAACTCAACAAACTTAGAGAAGTCGCGCTCTGGCACTTTCATTGGTGTACAGCCTGGAGTACCTAAATAAAGGAAACCAACAATTTCATCGTCGCCTTCTAGGCCAAATGCTTGGTGTACTTCTGGGTGGAACATCCATTTACCTGAGCGCCAAAAGCCTTGGAAACCTTGTGCGACTGCGGCCATTTGCATCGCCTGTGCAGCACAACCCGCAGACAGATGTTGTTCGATAGCAGGCACTTTCTCGTGCTCAGTTACTTTGGCAATCACGGTGATCACCATAGGAGCTCGGAATGGCGCTTTTTTTACTTTCTCGATAACCGCTTCTTCGCTGTCATCCGCTTCAGCGGCGCGCACCAAGATGTCTGAAAGCTTTTGTAGGCCTGAACCTTGCGCGATAACAAAGCGCCATGGTGTTAGTGCACCGTGA
>NZ_JADDYK010000028.1:0-80921 GCF_015163615.1 Vibrio sp. OPT18 | reverse complement strand
CTGGAGCACGCAGCCCTGCTTTGATGATGTTTTCTAACGCCACACCTTCAGGTGCCGGATCAGAGAGTTTTGCGATTGAGCGTCTGTTGAGCAATAGATCCAAAGCATCCATTTGAAGTCCTTACTATTTCTTTATTATTTGTATACTTGAACTTTAGCACAGAATACAAACGATAATAAATCTCAACGGCTGTCCATTTGGGCTAGATTAGAAACAATAAAGGCTCCTAAATCTATGACTTAGGAGCCTTGTTCACAATCTAACTCAGCAAATCAAGTAACAATATCTACCGATAAGATTACAGTTTGATAGCTGATTCTATAACTTAATAGCCAGCTCAACTCCTTGACGAATTGCGCGTACTGCATCCAGTTCACCCGCGTAATCAGCACCGCCTATCACATGCAGTTTGCCACCAAATTCTTGCCACATATCTTCGAATGGACGAACTGACACCTGACCTGCACATACGATAACCGAGTCAGCATCCAGCACCTGCTCTTTCTTACCAACGCTGATATGCAGACCTTTATCATCAATCTTGTTGTAGCTTACGCCGCCTAAAAGGTTTACACCGCGTTTTTCGAGAGTGCGCTTATGAATCCAACCTGTAGTTTTACCCGGACCTTTACCAACACGACCCGCTTTACGTTGCATCACCCAAACCGTTTTGTCACTGAACGAATCAGGGTAAGGGTAAAGCCCACCTGGGTGTTCCATATTCTTATCGATGCCCCACTCATGCAGCCAGTCATCTAAACTGTGAGAAGTAGGCTCGGTTAGCATGGTTGCCACATCGACACCAATACCACCAGCACCAACAATTGCGACTTTTTCGCCTACTGGTGTCTTTTCGCGAATCAAGGTTTGGTAATCAACTACGTTTTCTTGGTCGATGCCCTCAATATCGAGCTTTCTCGGTTCAACACCTGCCGCCATCACCACTTCATCGTACTTCAGCAACATCTCAAACGTTGCTTCGGTATCCAGTTTCAGGTTCACACCTGATGCATCGATTTGGTTAGCAAAGTAACGAATCGTTTCTCTGAACTCTTCTTTGCCCGGAATCTGCATTGCCAGTCTGAATTGTCCACCGATACGGTCATTCTTCTCGATCAAGTCAACCTTGTGTCCACGTTGCGCTAGGGTCGTCGCACAAGCTAAACCTGCGGGGCCTGCACCGACAACCGCAATGGTCTTAGTGGCTTGAGCAGGTTGAACAACAATTTCAGTCTCGTAACAAGCTCGTGGGTTAACCAAACAGCTCGCACGTTTACCTTTAAACACGTTATCTAAACAAGCTTGGTTACAACCGATACAGGTATTGATGAACTGAGCTTGGTCTTGAGCGGCTTTATTAACAAAATCCGGGTCTGCCAAGAATGGGCGAGCCATTGATACCATGTCAGCCTGTCCTGAACTAAGAATGCGTTCAGCCTCTTCTGGTGTGTTGATTCGGTTACAAGTCACCACTGGGATCGACACGTATGGTTTCACTTTTTCCGTCACCCAAGAGAATGCGCCTCGTGGTACTTGCGTCGCGATAGTCGGAACACGAGCCTCATGCCAACCAATACCAGTGTTGATGATAGTCACGCCCGCTTCTTCTAGCTTCTGAGCCAAAAGAACAACGTCTTCAAACGTGCTGCCTTGTTCAACCAAATCAAGCATCGACAATCGGAAAATAATAATGAAATCCTTGCCCACCGCTTCACGAATCGATTTAACGATCTCTAGCGGGAAACGCATACGCTTCTCGTAAGAACCGCCCCACTCGTCGTAACGCATGTTGGTACGTTTACAGATGAATTGGTTAATCAAGTAACCTTCCGAGCCCATGATCTCAATGCCGTCATAGCCCGCAACCTGAGCTAGCTCAGCACTATTGGCAAAGGCACCGATGGTCTTTTTGATCTGACGAGGGCTCATCTCACTCGGTGCGAACTTAGCGATCGGCGCTTTAATGCCCGAAGCACTTTGCGCGAATGGGTGCATGGCATAGCGGCCAGCATGCAACAACTGAAGGGCAATTTTACCGCCGTGCTTGTGCACGGCTTCGGTAACAACTCGGTGAGCTTTTGCGTGCTTCACTTTACTGAATTCAGCACTGAATGGGGTCAATCTGCCACGTAAATTAGGAGAGAAACCACCGGTAACAATAAGGCCAACGCCTCCTTTTGCTCGCTCTTCATAAAACGCGGCGAGTTTGTGGAGACCTTCTTTATTTTCTTCTAAACCTGTATGCATTGATCCCATCAATACACGGTTACGTAACTGGGTAAATCCAAGATCGAGTGGTTCAAGTAAATGTGGGTACATGGCAGACATCACTTCTATTATTTTATCCTTGTGGTCTGACCACAGTATAGTTCAATTACCAAAAGTTCAAACAGCCGTTTACATTTTTGTAACACCGATCATAATGCTGAAGGTATTAATCGTTCAGAACCCCTTAATTTGACTACACTTAATGAGAATATATATCGATTAACAATTCTTGGTGTAGTTTGAGCTTGGGAATTATCGTAGGATACTAAGCAGTTCATATTATTGAGATTAATGGTACTACGGCTTGTTAAAGCGACGTGATCTCACTGCGGAGACAGAATGAAAAAAATATTCAAATTTATAGGCATGATCTTTAAAGGGATTTGGAAGCTCATTACGTTTGTACGTCTTGCGCTGGTTAACCTAGTCTTTTTACTCAGTATCGCCATCATCTACTTTGTGTACTTCCATTCAGATACGGCCCAGCCGACGGTTCCACAGGAATCAGCGTTAGTACTTAACCTGTCTGGCCCTATTGTAGAGCAAAGCCGCTATATCAATCCGATGGATTCGGTCACGGGTTCGCTGCTTGGCAAAGACCTTCCAAAAGAGAACATCCTGTTTGATATCGTTGAAACGATTCGCTACGCAAAAGACGATGACAAGGTTACAGGTATCGTTTTAGCACTCAAAGAGTTGCCAGAAACCAACCTAACCAAACTGCGCTACATTGCTAAAGCATTGAATGAGTTCAAAGCGACAGGCAAACCTATTTATGCGGTGGGTGACTTTTACAACCAAAGCCAATACTACCTAGCAAGCTACGCAACTAAAGTCTTCCTGTCACCAGATGGTGGGGTTCTTCTTAAAGGCTATAGCGCTTACTCACTTTACTACAAAACCTTATTAGAGAAGCTAGACGTAAACACGCACGTGTTCCGCGTCGGCACTTATAAGTCAGCTATCGAGCCTTTCATTCGTGATGACATGTCAGACGCAGCGAAAGAGTCCGCTTCTCGTTGGTTAAGCCAGTTATGGGGTGCGTACGTTGATGACGTCAGCAACAACCGTCAGATCGATGCTAAAACACTGAACCCAAGCATGGACACCTTCTTGAAAGAGCTAGAGTCTGTGGGCGGTGACATTGCAAAACTGGCCGAGAAACTTGGCTTAGTGGATGAGCTAGCGACACGCCAGCAAGTTCGACTAGAGCTTGCCGATGTTTTCGGCAGTGACGGCCAAGACAGCTACAACGCGTTTGGTTACTACGAATACCGTGCAACCATGCTTCCAAACATGACCAGTGAATCTCACGACGTTGCCGTGATTGTAGCGAGCGGCGCAATTATGGATGGCAAGCAACCGCGTGGCACAGTTGGCGGAGACACCACAGCAGCCCTACTGCGCCAAGCACGTAACGACGACAAAGTGAAAGCCGTTGTACTTCGTGTCGATAGCCCAGGTGGCAGTGCCTTTGCTTCTGAAGTTATTCGTAACGAAATAGAAGCGATCAAGCAAGCGGGTAAGCCGGTTGTTGTGTCGATGTCGAGCCTTGCTGCTTCGGGTGGTTACTGGATCTCGATGGGCGCGGATAAGATCCTAGCTCAGCCAACCACACTAACGGGTTCAATTGGTATCTTTAGTGTTATCACCACCTTCGAAAAAGGGTTGAATGATATTGGTGTTTACACGGATGGCGTTGGCACCTCACCTTTCTCAGGTCTTGGTATTACAACTGGGCTTAGCGATGGCGCGAAAGACGCGTTCCAAATGGGCATTGAAAACGGATACCGCCGATTCATCAGCCTAGTTGGAGAAAATCGCGGTCTGGAAGTCGATGCGGTCGACAAAATTGCTCAAGGTCGAGTTTGGACAGGTCAAGATGCGATTCAGAAAGGCTTAGTCGATGAGATTGGTGATTTCGATGATGCGGTTGCAGCTGCGGCTTCACTTGCAGAGCTTGAAAGCTACAACATCTACTGGGTAGAAGAGCCACTTTCGGCCACTGAACAATTTATTCAAGAATTTATGAACCAAGTTCAGATATCGATAGGCCTTGATATTCAGTCGATGATACCAAGCAGTTTACAGCCTGTTACTCAGCAGTTAGCTCAAGATAGCCAGCTGTTAGGCAACTTTAACGACCCACAAGGCCGATACGCTTTCTGCTTAAATTGCCAAGTTCAATAAGTTGAGCCAATAACTCAATAACTAAGGGGTGCCTCTGTGTGAGGTGCCTCTTTTTATTGCATGATAATTCGCTATAATCGCCCCCCTGTTCCCTACATCACACTAAGTATTAATCGCCATGGAAAGAAAACACATCTATATCGCGTACACCGGCGGCACAATTGGCATGCAGAAGTCGATTGACCACGGCTATGTTCCTGTCGCAGGTTTCATGGATAAGCAGCTAGCTGGCATGCCTGAATTCCATCGCCCAGAGATGCCTGAGTACACCATTCACGAATACTCTCCATTAATGGACTCTTCAGATATGACGCCACTTGATTGGCAGACTATCGCTGATGACATTCGCGCGAACTACGATAAGTACGATGGTTTCGTTATCCTGCATGGCACAGACACTATGGCTTACACTGCCTCTGCACTGTCTTTCATGCTTGAAAACCTCGGCAAACCTGTGATTGTTACGGGCTCTCAGATCCCATTAGCAGAGCTTCGTTCAGACGGACAAGCAAACCTGCTGAATGCGCTACACATTGCAGCAAACTACCCAATCAACGAAGTGACACTGTTCTTCAACAACAAGTTGATGCGTGGTAACCGCAGCACTAAATCACACGCAGATGGCTTCAATGCGTTTACGTCTCCAAACCTGAACCCATTGCTAGAAGCGGGTATCAATATCCAACTTAGCAATAACGTCAAGGTAAACGAACAACCTGAAGGTGCTTTCAAGGTTCATAACATTACTCCGCAACCTATCGGCGTAATCACAATGTACCCAGGCATCTCACACGAAGTTATCCGTAACACGCTATTACAACCTGTTAACGCGATGATTCTGCTTACTTTTGGTGTGGGTAACGCACCACAAAACCCAGAACTGCTTCAGCACCTGAAAGATGCCTCAGAGCGCGGTGTGATTGTTGTGAACCTAACTCAATGTTTGGCTGGTAAAGTCAACATGGGTGGTTACGCGACGGGTTGTGCACTAGCAGAAGCGGGCGTTGTCAGTGGTTACGATATGACACCAGAAGCGGCACTGGCGAAATTGCATTATCTATTAAGCCAAAACCTAGGCTACGAAGAAGTGAAGACTCAGATGCAACAAGTGTTGCGCGGTGAGATGAGCTTATAACCGGTTCAAGGATTCACGTTAAACCCAATTATTCTATGAAAGTAACGGCGGCTTAACGTGAACTAAATCTTTTTATTGCTTATAAATAAACGAGTTAAACTAAAAGGGGTGGCACATTGCCACCCCTTTGTTGTAATTTAAGCTTAATGATTCGGGTTAACCCTAACAATGTCTTCTTGATCTGACTTAAACTGTTTCTTTAGTTCAGACTTAGATTTAAAGCTAATCTCACCACCAGCTGCAATTGTCATATGTTGAGCTTCAGAGTTATGTTTAGATTGGTATAACATAACCGCTTGCATACACGAGTCGCGCTGTTCTTTTGAGAGCGCCGTACCTTCTGGCCATTTACCCGTTTCAACTGCGTAGGTTAAACGTTCGTAGACCTCGGGTGTCATTGCGCTAAGAAGTTGTTCTGCATCCATGGGAAAGCCTTAGTTTTAACAATTTTCACCAGAAAATAACCCGTAACAGAATTGAGTCAAGAACCTGACCAATAATAAGTGCATCTGATCACAAGTGAAGGAATATGAAAATTATGAAATGGTTGGCGATTAGCCTATTGCCTTTCACTCTGGTTGGGTGTCTTGAAGGGAACAAAAATACCGATCAACTGTGCCAAAGCAACCCGGGTCTTCAGTGTGAACAATTGAACATGAACGATGGACAATGTCGTGTCGCACGTACCGACCTCATCTGGCATCGATTTGAAGTTCAGAAGCAACCCACCGAAATCAACAAAATTAAAGAATTCGAATTAGTCACTGCCTACAAAAAGTGTCTAGAGCTTGCTGCACAGATCGAAACGATCGACCAATCTAAGCTGCAAGAGCGTCGCTTTACCTCTTTAATGCACAGTATCGAAGAGTCTGAGCGCATTGTTGATGAGCTATCGAAATCCGATACACCGGAAACGCTTTACTTCTTGTGGTCGCAAACTGGGGACACCAACGCCAGACGCAGTTTCCTACAACTAGAAGGCACTGAAGCGTTAAACACAGCTGAGATGCAATATGCCTTGGCAACCTTCTATACTACCCGCAATCATATAAAGACACTTAAGCTACTCAATAATGCGTTAACGCTTTCTAATGGCTCGGCAGCCAACACTGAAATCTTCAAGTCGATGGCCAGTATCAACCACAGCCTGGGTCATATGGAAAAAGCGTACGTTTGGGCAATGGTTGCCAAAGACTTTGATGTACCGATTGCTTCTGAAGCCGAGCTCACGGTGTTGTACCATTTCGACAAAGCAACCTATAAGAAGCTAAATAAAGACGCAGACAACATTGTCGAAGCGATTGAGGATGGAATTTACAGCCCTTCAATCGTCCCAAGTTACTGAGCGCTTCATTTATAGTGTTCTAACTTAAGCTTCTTATTCACCTGCTTTCAAATAAAAACAGCTACCTTTTTGGTAGCTGTTTTTATTTGTACTAGAGTTAAATCTGAAATCTTGGGCGTTTCAGCATTCCTAAATCGACAAATGCGACCTGTAAGGATTAGACAATAGTTACAAGTTATTTCGTACTTTCGTCATTTTTGTTGAAAATTAACGACACTGAATTAACACAGAACCGTTCACCTGTGGTCTTCGGACCATCAGGAAAAACATGACCTAAATGGCTATCACAGGCGGTACAACGGATCTCTACACGCTTCATTCCGTGACTTAGATCTTCTATATAGCGTACTGCTTCATCATTCACTGGGGCATCAAAGCTTGGCCAACCACACCCAGAGTCATATTTGTTATCCGACAGGAACAAAGGGCTTTCACAGCATGTGCAGCTATAGACGCCAGTCTTATGGTTGTGCAGTAACTTACCGCTATATGGGGCTTCAGTACCACGTTCACGACACACTGCAAATTCGTCGTCTGTTAGGCGTTCACGCCAGTATTCATCAGGCTTTATCATATTTCCTCCCTTTTGAATCACGTTAATATCTCTCCACATTCTCAGTTATTATATTTACTTTTTTCTATAAAGGCTTGCATATCAGTCGTTTTGTAGCACATACTTTCTCACCAGGAAACATTGTACATATACACTCATAAGTGAATCATCATTTAGGGGTATTTTACCCAACTGGAAGGGTACAGAGCCACTTGCAATGGTCAATTTTCAACCACTTACACCCAATTGTTAAGAAAAGCGTCGCTTTTTTTTGACATTAAACAAGTTAAGTCGGATTATCTATTGCAGATGTATACTGGATTCTGTAATTTTACTACCAGTTATCTTTAATCAGAAATTAAGTTGTGGAGCAACTACAATGACTATCAAAGTAGGTATTAACGGTTTTGGCCGTATCGGCCGTTTCGTATTCCGCGCAGCTCAAGAGCGTGCAGACATCGAAGTAGTAGGTATTAACGATCTAATCGACGTAGAGTACATGGCATACATGCTTAAGTACGACTCAACTCACGGCCGTTTCAACGGTACTGTTGAAGTTGAAGGCGGTAACCTAATCGTTAACGGTAAAACTGTACGTGTTACAGCTGAGCGTAACCCAGAAGACCTTAAGTGGGATGCTATCGACGTAGACGTAGTTGCTGAAGCAACTGGTCTTTTCCTAACTGACGAGACTGCACGTAAGCACATCACTGCTGGCGCTAAGAAAGTAGTTCTTACTGGTCCTTCTAAAGATGCAACTCCAATGTTCGTAATGGGCGTTAACCAAGCATCTTACGCTGGTCAAGACATCGTTTCTAACGCTTCTTGTACTACTAACTGTCTTGCACCTATCGCTAAAGTACTTAACGATAAGTGGGGCATTGAGTCTGGTCTTATGACTACAGTTCACGCTACTACAGCAACTCAAAAAACTGTAGATGGCCCTTCTGCTAAAGACTGGCGCGGTGGCCGTGGTGCTTCTCAAAACATCATCCCATCTTCAACTGGTGCTGCTAAAGCTGTAGGCGTTGTTCTTCCAGAACTAAACGGCCTTCTAACTGGTATGGCTTTCCGTGTACCAACTGCTAACGTATCTGTAGTTGACCTAACAGTTAACCTAAAAGAAGCTGCATCTTACGAAGAAATTTGTGCTGCAATGAAAGAAGCTTCTGAAGGCGAAATGGCTGGCGTTCTTGGTTACACTGAAGACCAAGTAGTATCACAAGATTTCATCGGTGAAGTTCAAACTTCAGTATTCGATGCTAAAGCTGGTGTTGCTCTAACTGACAAATTCGTTAAAGTTGTATCTTGGTACGACAACGAAATCGGTTACTCAAACAAAGTTCTAGACCTAATCGCTCACATCTCTAAGTAATTTCTTTTTAGAAATCGCTTTAGATAAGCATTAGCGAAGACTGTTTTGAGCAGACTTTGAAAAAGGCGACCTTAGTGTCGCCTTTTTAATGCCTGCTATCTTTTAAACCGCGTCTATCTAAGCTCATCAAGATAGCCCAAACGTAAAATTCAATTCTAATACTGACTCTGCTGGTTACTCATGAAAACACAAGCATCACTCTAGTCAGCATTTGAATTCAATTTCCTTAGAAGGATCATGTAATGGATTTATCTACTCTACCTGCACTAGCGGTACTTTCTGACAACGTGACTATCGTTGAACACGAAGGTGTAAAACTGGTTCGCGTTATCCACGATAAAGCAAACGCAGCGATTTCACTGTTTGGCGGCCATGTGGTGTCATTCCAACCTCAAGGTCAAGAAGACCTAATTTGGATGAGCCAACAAGCTAAGTTCGATGGTAAAACGGCGCTGCGTGGTGGTATTCCAGTATGTTGGCCTTGGTTTGGTCGCATTGCAGCACCAGCACATGGTTTTGCCCGTTCAAGTGAATGGCAATTGGTTGAGCACCGTGAAAGCGAAGCCGGCGTGATTGTAAGCTTAGGTTTGAAGCCAAGCGAAGAGACGCTAGCAGTATGGCCTCATCAATTTGATGCACGTTTGAATGTTGAGATCGGCGAGCAGCTAAAAGTAACGCTGGACGTGAAGAACACGGATTCTCAGCCATGGACTTTCTCTGGTGCCCTACACACTTACCTAAACGTTGGTGATATTCACAGCACAACCACAACAGGTATGGGTGCTGAGTACATTGATAGCCTGCAAGGTGGCAAGATCTGCCAAGGCGGTTCTGAACTGGTACTGGCCGACACGATTGACCGCGTTTACACGCAACCAGAAGCGCAAATTTTTGTTGCTGACAAGAAGCTGGATCGCACGCTAACAGTTGAAAACCACGGTCATAACTCTGCAGTATTGTGGAACCCGTGGGCTGAAGGCGCTGCTGGTATGGGCGACATGCAAGACGACGGTTACCTAACTATGATGTGCGTAGAATCAACACTGCACGCACCAAGCCTAGAGGCAGGCAAAACGTTAAAGCCAGGTGAAAGCCACCAGCTGATTACGGTCATTTCCTCAAACTAGACCTCTAGCGAGTTTAATTAAAAACAAAAATGCAGCTCATTGAGCTGCATTTTTTATTGCCCAACCTAACATGCATCGCCTATTAATCAATGCTTTAACACAAGCCTATTAGTCCATCACCTCCTTGTTCAACCGCGCACTATTTAGCTCTCATCACTCTAGTTTATAAATATAACTATCAATTCATTAATTATTATCAATTACTGCCGATAAATAAGTACCTATGATAGAAAGCTCAATAACAAACTTCCTTAAAACCACTTAACAACACCTCAATGAAGACAGGATAGTGAATTCATGTTCGAGAAATACAAAAATCAAAGTGTTGGCTTCCAACTTAAGTTGGTCATTTTGCTGTGCTTGCTTATCGCTTTTGGCTCCATTGCGACACTCGTGTATAGAAATGCCTCTCAGGTGTTATTAGACAACACGTTAAAAGAACACCAATCCAAAGTAGAAGCGATGGCCAAAACCATCTCTGGTCAGTTCGATGCCTACCTGCACACCGCCAAAGTTTTAGAATCCACTTTTCGTAACGGTTACCTAGCAGGTGTTTATGTTGAAAGTTATGACGTTGAGTTCAACGGTCATTCCATTCCTAACATGACTCAATATGGTGAGAGCCTAATTAACGACACCAAACTGGTTGATAGCTTTACCCGTGACACCGGCGCCGTAGCGACCTTATTTGCCCCATTTGGCAATGACTTTATTCGCGTGTCTACCTCTCTTAAGAAACCTTCTGGTGAGCGAGTCGTTGCGACCACACTAGGGAAAAGTCATCCAGGCTATAGCAAACTCAAAAATGGCCAGCCTTATTACGCGCAAGTACAGCTATTTGGTCAGCGTTACATTACCTACTATGCACCTTTAACCAATGCACAGGGCAAAGTAAACGGCGTTTCTTTCATTGGCTTACCAGTAGAAGAGGCGACTCAAAACCTGTTTGAATCTTTACGCTCGGTTTCTTGGGGTGACACCGGATACACCATCATTGTTGATAACGAGAAAGAACACCAAGGCCAATACTTGTTGCACCCTACGAACGTTGGCGGTGGTAAATCGATTGTTGACGTGGCTGACTACGACGGTAACAAACCTTTCTATCAGATCTTTGAACAGCCATCAGGGCTAATTCGATACCCATATGAGTATCAAGAAACCGTTGGTGAAAAGTACCTGGTATACACCGAAGTTCCGGGTTGGAATTGGAAACTGCTTGGCGGTACTTTTATCAAGGAAGTGACTAAAGGCAGCGACGAATTACTCAAGCTTATCGCCATTATTGCCACCTTGATTGCTGCCACTACCATCGTCGCGTTAACCTTCGTGTTGAACCGCACACTGACGCCGCTAACGACGTTAAACGAGTACATGCTACGTCTAGGAAAAGGCGAAGTGAGCCTGCATATTCCAAACAATGGTAAGCAGACCAAGAACGAGATCAGCAATCTGAATACCGGTGTTGCGAACATGGCAGCCCAGCTGAACACACTCGTGGGCGAGATTCGTGCAACCAGTGACCAAGTACAGAACAGCTCAAGCAGTGTGTCACAAGATGCTAGCCACAACTTGAGTCAATCTGATCGCCAACAAGCACAGGTTGAGCAAGTCGTTACTGCCATAGAAGAGATGGCCACCTCTGCTGAATCAGTAGCGCAGCAAGTGAACAGCATTGCTGAAAATGTTCGCCTAGCTAATGAAGACAGCCAGAAAGGTTTAGAAGTCGTTGAAGGTGTGTGTATTGATGTTGCCCAGCTGAACGATCAATTAGACAAATCAGCCTCGGCCATCGAGCAAGTAAGCGCTGATAGCGAAAGCATTCAAACCGTCACCAAAATGATTGACGACATTGCAGAGCAAACCAACTTGCTTGCATTAAACGCTGCAATAGAAGCGGCGCGTGCGGGTGAGCAAGGTCGTGGCTTCGCCGTAGTAGCCGATGAAGTAAGAACATTGGCTCATCGCACACAAACGTCAGTCCAAGACGTAGTGAGCATCATCGAGAAGCTAAAATCTTCGACCCATAATGCCGTAAACCTGATGACGCAAAGCCAATCGAATGCCAACCAAGTACTCGATAAAGCGCAAGAAGCAGGCACCGCACTAGAGTCGATTGCTTCTCAAGTTGAATCTATTGCTTCTCAAGCTGAAACCATTGCTGCGACATCAGAAGAGCAAGCTCAGGTTTCTCAAGAGATAGCAGCGAACGCGCATGCGATCAGCGACTTGAACCAACAAAGCCGTGAAACCAGCGCTAAGACCTCTCACAGTGCTGATGAACTTCAGAAACAAGCGGAATCGTTGAAAAATCAAGTTAACTTCTTTAGCTAGAAGCTGAGTTCTCTGTTTTATCAGCGACTCGCTCATAACTAATAGAGCCAACCATTCGTTGGCTCTATCTCTTCACTGACTGGTTCTATCTACTCTCGGATTGCCGTTAACCAACACAGCTGCGTTTATTCTAGCGCCCCACTATGCTTCCTGTTAAAATTTTGGACTTGAAATTTCTACCTCGAGTTCGCAATGATTTACCAATGCCCTTTGTGTCACCAACCTTTATCTCAAAACGATCGTACGTTTAAGTGTGAGAAGAACCATCAGTTCGACCTAGCGAAAGAAGGCTATGTCAATTTGATGCCTGCGCACCACAAACGCTCAAAAGATCCAGGTGACAACAAAGAGATGATGCAGGCACGTCGTCGCTTCCTTGAAGGTAACCACTATGACCCAATGCGCCAAGCTGTGGTAACATTGTGTTCTCGCTATCTACCAGAAGAGGCGCCTAGCCTATTGGATATTGGTTGTGGCGAAGGTTATTACACCAACGAAATTGCAGTGAATCTTGAAGAAAAGAATGGTGCGACTTTTGGCCTAGACATTTCTAAGATTGCTATCAAATACGCCGCTAAACGCTACCCTGCTGTCGACTTCTCAGTTGCATCAAGCCATCGCCTACCCTTTGCTGAAAACAGCTTAGACGGCATTCTACGCATTTACGCGCCTTGCAAGGCTGAAGAGCTACAACGCACCATCAAAGATAATGGTGTGGTGATCACCGTGACACCAGCCAGCCGACACCTGTATCAACTGCGTGATGCAATTTATGATGGCGTTCGCTTGCACGACGAAGATCCAGAAGTGATCGAAGGTTTTACGCTTGAGCACCAAGAGCAACTAAACTATATGATGGAACTATCGGGGTCAGATGCATTCGACCTGCTACAGATGACGCCGTTTGCTTGGAAGGCGAGTGAAGAGTTTAAACAACAACTCACCGAGGCAGAGCAATTCAACTGTGAAGCTGACTTTATGCTGCGAGTGTACCGCAAACAAATTTAATTGATATTGATTATCGTTTGCATTGAAATCTTATCTTGCCTCCTTTAGTATGCGTGTTCTTCAAGGAGGCATTTCATGCAACGTATTATTCTTATCGGATTAGCTACTCTTCTCACGGCTTGTGCTAATCAACCTGCAAAAGACACTTCTCAAAAAGTGGCTCAAACGGAATCCGTTTCCACATTCTATGGCTACCAGTTCGCTTCTCCACAAGGCGAAACACTTTCTCTCGATGCATTACCCGAGCAGCTGATTGACGCTGATGTGGTTCTTATTGGCGAATGGCACACGCATTCTGCTATTCACCGCTTCCAAACCGACTTCTTAAAAGCACGCCGCAACGCAACATCCAACATTGCGCTTTCAATGGAACAGTTCACTCGAGAACACCAAGCCACACTTGACCAATACTTAAACGGTGAAATTGGCGAACAAACTCTCATGTCTCAAGCGGCTGCTTGGCCAAATTACGAAAGTGATTACCGCGCGTTAGTTGAGTTCGCAAAAGCTAACGACGTCGATGTTATTGCAGCAAACGCACCAAAGCCATTTGTGCAGTGTATTGGCCGTAAAGGATTGCCTTATCTTGAGCAGTTATCAACCGAGCAACGCCAGTGGATTGCTGCCGAAGTGGATACTGGTGATAGCCCTTACAAAGAAAAGTTCATGGCTTCTATGCACCACGGCACGCCAGAGCAAACAGAAAAGCAGTTTGCTGCTCAGGTTACCTGGGACGAAACCATGGCTGAGTCGATTGTGGATTACCTAGCATCAAACCCTGATAAACAAGTAATTCATGTGGCTGGCAAGTTCCACACCGAGGGTGGTTTAGGGACAGCAGCATCAATTCTACGTCGTAACCCTGATTTAAAAGTCGCCATCATCAGCCCAGTTGAAGCGATCTCAGCGGATAGCGGTGATTATCAGCTTGAAGTGCTTGCGCCGCCGGCTCGCTTTGTTAAGAAAGAGAACCGCATGAAGGCATACAAGCACCTGTCAAAACGCAGCGCTAGCCTAGAGTGTGAGTAAGGTCTGTTGTTCCACTCTTCTCAGCTAAAGAGTCGATGGGCTAATCCTAGATAATTAGCCCATCGTCACGACTTGATCACGTTCCCATCATTCATCCTAACTCTATCTAAAATCAAACATTCTTATCGGCACAAGACTTGCTTAGTAAATAGACGATTTAACCAAGCAGACGAAAATGTAATGTGCGAATAAAAAACATCACTATCGATGATTAATTGCACAAGTTTTTCACACCTCTGCCGATACTATATTTAAGGATAGGTAAGGAGAGCGATATGACGCCAGTAGGAACGAGTAATACTCAGCTGTATTCACCTTCGCAAATGAATGCACAAGCTAAAAGCACTGAAGCTGAAAAGCCTGCACCGCTTAAGGTTGAGCAAAATACCGTGAAGCTTTCTGATGAAGGCAAAGCCCTATTATCTGCACTTAAAGAAATCGATAAAGAAGCTAAGAAAGTCGAAGCTGAAAACGCGACCGTTACCGATAAGGTTGAGTCATTTGCTCATGGCGCTCTAGGTATGGATCACCCAGATAAGATAGAAGAAGAGGACGATGGTTCTTATTCAGCAGGGCAATACATATCCGCAGCGGCAACCGTTGGTGGCATCCTACTCGCTTTAATCTAACTTTATCCCCTATTACTGCACCTTCCTCTCTGCATTAAAGCGATTTGTCGTCACGACAACAGACCCGATTTGGTCTAAAAAACGAGTTCATTCCATAATTCCGCTCTCATTTTAATGGAATAATACTCGTGAAAAACACTTTTGAGCTTATTGACAAGCCGACCTTCTTTGGTGCTATTGCACTCCTACTCACGATAGTTTTCCCGCTCATTTTGTTCCCAACACAGGGCGCAGACTGGATTGCGGTTGCGAAAACATTCATGACTGACCAACTTGGATTTCTATATCTTGCTCTAGGCCTCGCGGCTTGTGCATTTATGGTTTACGTTGTGTTCAGTGATATGGGACAAATTAAACTGGGCGAAGCCGATGAAGAACCTGAATTCAAAACAGCATCATGGGCTGCAATGTTATTTTGTGGCGGTATCGGTGCAAGTATCTTGTACTGGGGCTGTATTGAGTGGGCTTACTACTACCAATCACCGCCTTTCCAACTAGAACCTGGCAGTGAAGAAGCAGTTCGTTGGGCTGCAACGTACGGTTTGTTCCACTGGGGACCAATCGCGTGGTCTATCTACCTGATCCCTGCGATTCCTATCGCTTACTTCTTCTATGTACGTAAACAGCCAGTTCTAAAGATCTCTAGTGCGTTAATGCCTGTTCTTGGTGAACACCGCAGTAAAGGCGTACCTGGAAAAATCGTCGATATCCTTTTCATTTTCGGTCTATTAGGCGGCGCTGCAACAACACTAGGTTTAGCTGCACCTCTAATCACTGAAGGTCTGAATCACCTATTTGGTCTACCTAAAAACAACCTAACGCAAGTGATGGTGCTTTTAGTGTGTACAGCGATTTTTGCTTACTCATCTTATGCTGGATTGGAAAAAGGCATCAAGATCCTAAGTAACATCAACTTCTGGGGTGCGATGGGGCTACTGGCTTTCGTTCTGATCGCGGGTCCAACAATCTTCATGCTAGAAACAGGTTTAGACTCGATTGGTCGTCTGTTATCTAACTTCTTCGTAATGGCAACGTGGGCTGAACCATTTGGTGGTTACGGTACATTCGAAAACACTCACTTCCCACAAGACTGGACGATTTTCTACTGGGCATGGTGGCTAGTATTTGCACCGAGTATGGGTCTGTTTGTTGCGCGTATCTCTCGCGGCAGAACCATCAAACAAATGGTATCAGGTTCGATCTTCTTTGGTTCTCTAGGTTGTTTCCTATTCTTCATGATCTTAGGTAACTACGGCCTATCACTGCAGCTTTCTGGTGAGCTAGATGTCGTTGCGATTTTGAATGCGGAAGGCGCAACCAAAGCTATCTTCTCGATGCTTGCACAATTGCCAATGAGCACACTGGTTATCGCTGTATTTACAATGCTGTGTATTATTTTCACGGCAACAACATTTGACTCTATCTCATACATCCTGGCGTCTGTTGTACAAAACAACGTGACCGAAGAGCCAATGCGTTGGAACCGTATGTTCTGGGCATTTACTCTGTCGTTCTTGCCAACAATTCTGATGTTCTTGGGCGGTCTAAGTACGCTACAAACGGCGGCGATTGTTGGTGGCTTACCGCTGCTTGCTATCTCTGTCATGTTGATGATTTCAGCGGTTCGTGCGACTAACCTCGACCTACGCCATCAAGATGCGTACATCGAGCCAACGATCAACATCGAAGAACTACCAGACATGGACCCTTGGTCTGCTGAAGGTATGGCGCTGGCTCAATTTGAGAAAGAAAGAGATGCAGCACAAGAAGCTGCAGAACTTGAGCGTGTTGCTTACACAGAACTTGCCGCAGTGAAGAAAGAGATTCGCGCTTATGTGTTAGAACAGGGTTCACAAATGGAAACTCACGAGTTACCAGAGAACCTACAACAAGCACTTGAGCAGGCCGAGAGCAATCTTAGTGCCGCACAAGCGAAAAAGATCGAGTTATCTGAGCAAGCTCAGAATGCTCGTATCACGTTCAACCAGGTGGTTGCAGACTTACCGCTTGCTTGACATTAGCCATGACACAGTCCATTGATTTGGACCCTCCTAAATACGACAAAGGCTCACAGAAATGTGAGCCTTTTTTTATTCGGGTGATTGACTAGTCTTCGTTAACTAGCGGTTCGGGTGATTCAAAATGTGATCTTCCCAATCCACCACATCAATTTCGTATACCACTTTGTTACGAACGCTTTCACCTGCTGCATGCATCTCTGCTTTTGATCCGGTGATCAATGGGTGCCACTCAGGGATCGGCTTAGATTCTGATAGAAGACGGTAAGCACAAGTGTCTGGTAGCCAGTGAAACTCATCGATCTTGTCACGAGTCAGCTTCAAACACTCTTCACCTGAAGTGAAGCGGTTCGGGTAGTCTTTACACGAACACGTTTTGTCGTTTAACCAGCTACACGCCACATTGGTGTAGTAAACTTCATCGCTATCTTCATCCATTAGTTTATGCAGGCAGCACTTACCACAACCGTCGCAAAGTGATTCCCACTCGTTCTCGGTCATTTGCTCTAGTGTCTTTTCTTGCCAAAATGGATTCGTCATAGGATTACTTCTTACTCTTTTACTGGGGTGCGTGTTATACCGCTAGCCCATAAAAAGTTCAAGGATAATAATTGTTCATTCTTTGATTCAATCAACAGCTGTCACTCTCATCATTTTTTGCTACTATCGCGCACCCTGTTATTTAGTGAGTTTAATTTGATGGAATGTCGCCTAGGTTGTGGAGCATGTTGTATCGCTCCGAGTATTACATCTGCTATTCCTGGAATGCCTAATGGTAAGCCTGCTGGCGTACGCTGCATCCAATTAAATGAGCAAGATCTCTGCAAATTGTTTGGTCAGCCTTCACGCCCGAAGGTATGTCACCAATTCAAAGCTTGCCCTATCATTTGTGGTAAGACCGACCAAGAAGCCCTTGATAACCTGATCGAGTTAGAAGCCATTACCTAAAATTAGTTGGCCTTTTCTTCCTCCTATATGCCCAAGATTTCACAATTCTGCGAAATCTAAACTATCTTGTTGATACTGGTACAGATTAATAAGGATCGTTATGAATAGGTATATCGCAGAAATGTTCGGTACATTTTGGTTGGTGTTAGGTGGTTGTGGTAGTGCCGTCTTAGCCGCCGCTTTTCCCGATGTAGGTATCGGCTTACTCGGGGTTTCCCTAGCGTTTGGTTTAACCGTACTCACCATGGCTTTTGCTATTGGCCATATATCCGGCTGTCATCTCAACCCTGCTGTGACAATAGGTCTTTGGAGCGGTGGTCGCTTTGATGCCAAAGACGTCGCACCTTACATTATTGCCCAGGTCATTGGCGGTATTATCGCGGGTGGTGTGTTATTCGTGATTGCTTCAGGCCAAGCAGGCTTTGACGCTGCGGCATCTGGCTTTGCTTCAAATGGTTACGGTGAACACTCACCGGGCGGCTATTCACTTACCGCTGCACTGGTCTGTGAAGTGGTCATGACCATGGTATTCCTATTCGTGATCATGGGTGCAACTGATTCAAAAGCGCCTGCTGGGTTTGCACCCATTGCAATTGGTCTCTGTTTGACCTTGATTCACCTTATCAGTATTCCTGTAACCAACACCTCTGTGAACCCTGCTCGAAGTACCGGCGTGGCTGTGTTTGTCGGTGATTGGGCCGTTTCGCAATTATGGTTATTCTGGGTTGCACCGATTATTGGTGCCGTGATTGGCGCGATGATATACAAAGCGGTAAGAGGTTCAGATTAGTGTACAACTAACCTATTGTAATCAGTTAAGTTTAATCTATTGAAGCAGCTTAACTGATTACATATTCCTAAAGAATCAATCCCCTCTATCCTGCAACTCAATATTATCATCGCTACACAAGTGGATAGTAAAATCCATTAGACACAAAGCTCTAACTTCACACTAATGAAATAGAATTATTGTTCTAAATCACAAACTTTAAAACACACCCATAAACCTTACCTAATGTTGTATATTTCTCTTGAGTATTCAAATACATATGAAATGAGTCATTACAATAACAAAATAAAAAATAGTAATAAAAACAAAAGATTACCACTATCATTCCGTCCGACCGCAGTGGTCTACATAACTAAAATTATCGGAATATACAGTGAAAAAAACAATTATAGCGCTAAGCACTTTGGCATTAGCTTCAACTTCAGTTTCTGCATTTGACCTTAACCCTGAGTTTTTTGTTGGTGGCGGTGTTGGTTATCACCATGCAAAGTTTGAATATAAATTTAATGACGTTGATGAAGTTGACGGTAACGCCTCTGGTAAAGAGTCAAACACAGCGAAAGGTGCAGCTTTTAGTGTACGTACAGGCGCTTACTTAACTCCAAATCATCGTGTAACGTTGACTGCAAATTTTACAGGTGATAACGAGCTTTACAAAGATAGCTACGGTGATTTAGATGAGCTAAAGCAATCTGAATATCTAGCTTCTTACGACTATTTTCATTACTTGAATTCAGAGTTTTCTCTATTTGGTGGTGTAACTGCTGGCATCGTTCAAAATAAGCATACAGTGAGCTGGGACGAAGAGGGAGATAGCGGTAAAGAAACTAACAAAGAGACTGATTTTACCTACGGTCTGCAAGTAGGTGCTCAATACAAGATCAACACGAATTGGTCTGCAGATCTTCAATACCGTCATATGTTTGAGTCAAGTTCAGTATCTGAGTCTGATTCGTGGGATACTGGCTACTACAAAGATACGTATACAGTGAAAAACCACGGTGAATTAACACTGAGCGTAGATTACCGTTTCTAATTTTCGCTAGTAATTCCCTCTAAAATACGAAAGCCGCTCAATGAGCGGCTTTTTTTAGATCTTATGACGACCGAGTAAGGAGTGCGAAAGCGTGGTGCCATCCACCAGCTCTAGCTCACCACCAACGGGAACACCATGAGCGATACGGCTTGCGTTCACTTCATGGGCATTACATAGCTCAGCAATGTAGTGCGCTGTCGCTTCCCCTTCAACTGTTGGGTTAGTCGCTAGGATTACTTCAGAGATATCACCACGGCGTAAGCGGTAGTCCAGAACATCGAGACCGATATCACTTGGACCAATACCATCAAGTGGTGAAAGGTGACCCATAAGCACAAAGTAACGACCAGAATATTGGCCTGTTGCTTCGATAGCTGCAATGTCTGCTGGGCTCTCTACTACACAGATTTGACCATTTTCCTGACGTTTAGGATTGGTACAAATGTGGCAGGTATCTTCTTCAGTAAAAGTACGGCACTCATTACAGTGACCAATTTCGGTCATTGCTTGGCTAAGAGCTTCAGCCAACTGTAGGCCGCCTTTTCTATCGCGCTGTAACAAATGAAAGGCCATACGCTGCGCCGACTTGGGGCCAACCCCAGGTAGACAACGTAAGGCCTCCATCAAATGCTCCAGCATATGACTGGTACGCATATTTAACCGTTCTAATTTTCAAGTAACTATTTACTCAAGATAAACCGCAGCTTGAATAAACCTTTAGAAATAGTTTCTTAGAAAGGCATCTTCATACCTGGTGGAAGTTGCATTCCGCCAGTTACGCTAGCCATTTTCTCTTTTTGAGTTTCTTCAACGCGACGAGCCGCATCGTTGAAAGCAGCAGCGATAAGATCTTCAAGCATCTCTTTATCGTCTTCCATTAGGCTTTCATCGATATCAACACGGCGAACGCTGTGGCTACCAGTGATCGTTACTTTTACAAGGCCAGCACCTGACTCACCTGTAACTTCCATATTTGCGATTTCTTCTTGA
This sequence comes from Vibrio sp. OPT18, assembly GCF_015163615.1. Lineage (NCBI taxonomy): Bacteria > Pseudomonadati > Pseudomonadota > Gammaproteobacteria > Vibrionales > Vibrionaceae > Vibrio > Vibrio sp. OPT18. The sequence continues at coordinate 60,145 of NZ_JADDYK010000028.1, read as the reverse complement.
AGCTTTTGCATGCGCTCTTGCATTTGCTGGGCTTGCTTCATCATGTTGCCCATACCGCCTTTACCAAACATGTTAATACTCTCTGGTCTAATTGGTTTATTAAAATTAATTAAGCTATACGTGCTTAAATGGGGGTTAAGCCAGTGCGATTCAACCCCTCGATGTTCAGTTCTCAGATTTGCTTATCTGGGATGATACGCCAGTCACTAAAAGAGAAACGTTCTAAATAGGACGAACGCTGTCTCTGTCGAGTTCAGCGGCAAAACGTCTTTCGATAAACTGTACGTTGGCATCGTTTTCCAAACTGGTAAACGCGTCTTTCAACTTGCCTTGGTACAACCTTTCTCGTAATTCTAGTGGTGTTTCTCCACCATCACCGATTTCAACACTCAAATGACACTCTTCTCCGAGCACTGTATTGAGAGACTGCAATAGCTCACTCTGTGCACGGTCCGTATTCAAGTGAGCTTGGCTCGCCCTTAACGTTAAAGTGATTGATGTGTCGTTTTTAGCAAACACTGAGTTCAATGCTAACTGTTCAACAAGCTTGGCTGTCTCTAGCTTTTGAATCGTAGCGGACCATTCATCTTGAGCAATCGACTCTTGAAGCAATTTATCGACCATTTCTGGTGTCTTAATATGCTCTAACGCACGCTTGATCTGAGTAGGTGTAAGCTCTTTGCTCACCTCTTTCACTACAGGTTTAGACGGTTTCCAGCGATAGGGTTCATTATCGTTGGTCACATTTTCTGTCGAAGAGGCTGATAAAGAAGCTGGCGACACCCGCTCAGAACCACCGTGTTGCTGAGCAACTCGATCAAGAACTGAAGTTTTAGCTGGTGTCGCTTTAGCCTTTTTTGGCGCCGAGCCTTTGTTTTCTGTTGCCGAACTGCCTCTACGTTGAGAACGTAATTGGTGGCGTAAACCACTCACAGGCGAAGTTGCACGCGCTGGCTGCTCTTGCGGAGCAGAAGGTGCAGCGCTTGGCTGTTGAACCGGACTCTGGTTTTGATAATTCGTTTGTTGCTGCTGAGGCTGCTCTGCACCGTAACTTGGACGCTCATCATAAGCAGGAGGCGCGTCATACTGGCTATGCGGGTAATCCTGCTCTGGATAACCTTGGTTGCCTGAGTGATCAGCGTAACCTTGCGAATCTGAATACTGTGCTTGATTCTGCTGCGGAGCCTGTTGTACGGGTTGCTGCTGCATAGGCTGCTGTTGAGGCGCCTGTTGTTGCATCTGAGGCTGTCTCGGAGCTGCCATTGGCGCAGATTGGCTAACAGGCTGAGCAACGCTCTGAGCTTGAGCTGCTGGCGCTGGACTTGTTGACTGAGTCGAGATTACCGTAGCAACCGCTTGTTCAGCCGGTCTAAATGCCAACATGCGTAAAACCACCATCTCAATACCAACGCGAGCGGTTGGCGATAATGGTAAGTCTTCACGACCCTTCAACACGATCTGGTAGTAGAGTTGAATGTCTTGTGGACTTAGCGCTTTACTCAACAGTTCTAGCTTCTCAGCATCCGGCTGTGCTTTATCTAAGGTTGACGGCAGAGCTTGGAACATCGCCAAACGATGCAGTTGAGTCGCAAGCTGATTCAACAAACCATCCCACTCTACGCCATTCTCAGCAAGACTTTGGATACACGCCATCGCTTGTTGTGGCTGCTTACTGCTGATCGCTTCAAGCAAGTGGATAGCTTGGTCGGTATCCAGCGTGCCAAGCATGTGAGCCACGGTGTCTGTCACGACATTGCCGTTACCTAATGCGATAGCTTGGTCCGTAAGGCTTAGCGCATCACGCATACTGCCGTCAGCAGCATGAGCAATCATCCCAAGCGCACGAGACTCAGACGTCACACTCTCTTGTTCAAGAATGTGGTCAAGCTGCTCGTGAATATTATCAACGCTGATCGGCTTAAGATGGAACTGCAGACAACGCGACAAGATAGTCACAGGAAGCTTTTGTGGATCGGTCGTTGCGAGCAAGAATTTCACATACTCAGGCGGCTCTTCTAACGTCTTTAGAAGCGCGTTGAAACTATGCCTAGAAAGCATGTGTACTTCATCGATAAGGTAAACTTTGAAGCGACCACGCGCCGGCTTGTACTGAACATTGTCCAGAAGCTCGCGGGTATCTTCTACCTTTGTACGTGATGCCGCATCGATCTCTAGCAAGTCAACAAAACGACCTTCATCGATCTCTTTACAGGTTGCACATTCACCACAAGGTGTAGAGGTAATGCCTGTTTCACAGTTTAGACCCTTAGCAAATAAACGGCCGATAGTCGTTTTACCGACACCTCGAGTCCCGCTGAACAAGTATGCATGATGCAACCTGTTTTGGCTAAGTGCATTCTCTAATGCTGTTAAAACATGGGCTTGACCAACCACTTCTTTAAATTTGGTTGGTCGCCATTTTCGCGCTAACGCAAGATAGCTCATGAATAATTCCGAAAAGGATTAGTGACCGTCGAATTCGCAGATGCTAAACACTTCTAGACCTAAGCCTTGTAAGCGCTTGTCACCACCGATTTCTGGAAGGTTAATAACAAATGCAGCGTGTTCTACCACACCACCTAGCTGACGAATCAACTTTGTTGTTGCTTCAATCGTACCGCCCGTTGCTAGCAAATCATCAACCATCAACACTTTATCGCCTTCAACGATAGCGTCAGTGTGGATTTCTAGCGTATCAGTGCCGTACTCAAGCTCATAAGATTGTGCCACAGTTTCACGAGGCAGCTTGCCCGGTTTACGAACAGGGATAAAACCAACACCTAGCTCAAGTGCCAAAGGCGCACCAAATAGGAAACCACGAGCTTCAGTACCAACGATCTTAGTAAAGCCCATGTCCTTGTATGTTTCCGCTAGCAGATCGATAGTCGCTTTGTAAGCTGCTGGATCTTCCATCAAGCTTGTTACGTCACGGAACAAAATACCCGCTTTAGGGTAATCAGGAATGCTTTTGATGCTTGCTTTGATCAGAGAGATTTTTTCTGTGTTCATAATCTTATGCACTTCATTAGGCCGCTTTCCAAACTCTCGTTAACGAATTAAACATCAACGTTCGAAATTAAGGAAAGGTACGATTGGTATTCATTGCAACGAGAGTCATAACTCTGGTTGCTGAAATAATAAACGCCCGCTATACAAGCAGGCACACTGGCTTAATGGTAGTGATTTTCTTTGCTGTCAGCAACCAACTCATGAGTTGGAAGTCGCATAAACCATGTGAGAAGAATAACAAGTACGCAAATTAGGAAAGCCTTGACCCAAATGATAGGGGCAAAGTAGATCGATAACGCAAAACTCAACAAGATAAAGAATACGCCACGCGTTTTAACTTGTTTAGTCACAGCACCGTGCTGATACCAATTGTTCAGTAACGGGCCGAGCGTTTTATGCTCATGCATCCATTTGTGAACTTTAGGGTTACTTCGCATGAAGCATGCGCTAGCAAGAAGGAGGAAAGGTGTTGTGGGCAGAACGGGTAAAACTATCCCTAAAACTGCAAGAAATATACAAAGGCCACCAGCAATATTGAGGCTTAAAACTCGAACGCTAATTGTGGCCTCCTTGAGTTAGCTATCGCCAATTGGCGACGATAACGTCACTAGAATGTTGCGTAACCATTGAATACACGGATCAACGTAAGTGTTGCTGGTAGCAATGGAATCATTAAAAATGCGGCTAAAAATCCTAAAAAGTAGAATACATTAAACGGGTCTTGAAAGTCTTTGTTATCTGCCATGATTACTTCTTGTTTTTGTTAGTAAAGGTAAGTGTCTGGCGAACCAAACCCGCTTTGCTAAATCGACATTTAACAAAAAAGGCATAGCAACACCATTTGCGCAACTATACCTTAATCAATTATTCACAAAAACCGAGGAAATATAGGGTTAATCAGTAGACCCTTGATGTATGTCTAAGCTAAAACTCGCCGAACCAAGCAGGCTCAACGAAAGTTGGCAGCCCTGTTCAATCGGCAGATCCCGTGTAATGAAGTTCTTCTTACAATTCTCACCTAAGCGTTCGCCCGCGGCAATATGTTGATTCAATTCACCATTCGACCATTGTCCATCTAAACCCGCAGGCAAAATAGAGATAGTACCCTCGGCAAGATTGGCGACACCAAACAAAGCGTTAACGGGCGTTGCGCATTTCGAGCACTCAATCCCCTTCTCTAAAATCTCGGCAATATCTTTGAGATCAACATTAAAATCTTTTCGATTTCTTATGTAATCGTGGAATAAGGCTCTCACCAGCAGTGTTGACGCTGAACTGCCATTATCGGCAGAAGACGAATCGACGAGGTAAAAAGCAAATTGCCCATTCATCATCCAAGCGTAATCAAAGACGAGTGGCATCATCTCTGTTGATTGCAGTAGTCGGTAACTGCAACGCCATGAGCCTTGTCGTGTGTCTTTCTCTGGTAGCAACGCGTGCAATAAGTCTCTTGCCGCACTAGGGTTCTCTTGCAGGTAATTCAGGTGCCAATGTAGCTCTTGGTCTTCAGGGATCTCTCCCCCGTCATCAACGCAGAACCATTGGCTTGAAAAATCTCGTTGGTCTGAAATGTTATCGAACGAATCTGTCAATGTATTCGCAATCGCACTTCCTAAGTGACCGTGATCCTCTAACGGTTTCGCTAAAAAATCTTTAATACCAAATCGCAATGCTTTCGCCACATCAGACATGTCATCTGTGCCGGACACAACGATCATAGGCAGCGACGGGTACTCTAAACTGAGCTCTTCCACAAGCTCGATGCCATCAAGTATCGGCATTGATAAGTCACACACAATTAAATCTGGCGCTGAGTCTCTAAGCTTTTGCAGAGCGTCCAGCCCATTTTCAGCCTCAACCACTTTATAACCAACCTTGTCTAGGTATGCGCTGGTTATCCGGCGAAAAATAGGATCATCATCAACCAACATCACGCATTTTTGGTTAATTACTTCCTGAGCCGAGGTCATTACTGGCTGACTGTGAGTTTTGTACATAATCTATAACCTCACAAAACTAAGTCGAATTATTATTGTTATCTGTTCTAAGAACTAATATAAAACTTAGTAATAAAATGCTAAATACACAAATTTGCACTCTTTGCTGGTAATTCGTGACGAGGGTTGGAATACTTGTAAATAGTGCAACGAGTTGACGTAACGCAAACATTGATCTCACTGTTACGTATAAATTAGATGAGATTGTAAACAAATGTGTCTGGATTTATGAAATTAGATGATTTAAACCTCTTTCGACTCGTCGTTGAAAATGGGAGCTACACCGCAACATCGCGCAAGACTATGATTCCGGTTGCGACCATCACACGACGCATCCAAGCCTTAGAAGACTCTTTGAACCTTAGGCTTCTCAATAGACACGCGCGTAAACTTTCTTTAACAGAGGCTGGCGAACGTTTCTACAATGAATGCTCTCCGTTATTGCAGCGTCTCTCTTCTACTGCTGAAGAGTTAACTGACGTGTGCAAAGGAGCTTCCGGTAAGATTCGTATTACGGCACCTTCCAACCTGACCAAGCGCATGATGATGCCAATGTTCAGCGATTTCATGACTCAATACCCTGATATCAATATTGAGCTGATGATGAACAACCAAGCGGATCAGCTGGACCCAACTGAGTGGGACGTGATTTTCCGTGTCGGCCCACAACGTGATTCAAGCCTAATCGCTCGAAAAATCAGTGAAGTAAAAGATATTCTTATCGCGAGCCCTGAGTATTTAGCGAAGAACCCAGCACCAAGCCATGCTGAAGAGCTAGCGAACCATTCGCTACTCAAAGGCTACCCGCTGATTAAGTGGCAGCTGAGTAATTCGAATGAAGAGACGGTGGTGAATAGCGAGAAAGGCCGTTTCAATGCGAATGCGCTTAATGTCGTGAGACAAGCCTGTTCAGAAGGCCTAGGTATCACCCTAATGCCTGACGTGATGATCCGTGAATACATTGAAGATGGCAGCTTAGTCCAAGTCTTAGAAGACTGGAGCGCTAACCCTCGTGATATTTACATGCTTTATAACCACAAAGACCATCTACCAGAGAAAGTTAGATTGTTTATTGATTTTGTGATCGCGTACCACATTCATTAAGGTCAATCCCCTTCTCCGTAAACAAAAAAACCAGAGCCGATGCTCTGGTTTTTTATATTCTTGCCACTAACGAAAACTAAGCACCTTCGTTGTGTAACTCTAGGTTCGCTAGATCTTGTTGAATCTCACGCTGAACCTTTGAGTCGTCATTACGCAAAGAGTCTAGGAAATCTAGGTACGCTTGGTCGATATCACCCGTTACATACTCGCCGTTAAATACAGAAGTATCGAAACGAGAAATGTCTTGATTGCCCATGCCCACTGCCGAAATCAGATCTGGTAGTGTTTGGAAAATCAAGGCATCTGCGCCAATCTGCTTACAAATCGTTTCGTTATCACGACCATGAGCAATCAGCTCTGTCGCGCTCGGCATATCAATACCGTAAACGTTAGGGAAGCGAACCTCTGGAGCTGCTGAAACCATGAACACTTTGTTTGCGCCAGAATCACGAGCCATTTCAATGATCTGCTCTGATGTTGTGCCGCGAACGATAGAGTCATCAACCAATAGAACGTTCTTACCTTTAAACTCAGAACGGATTGCGTTCAGCTTACGGCGAACCGACTTCTTACGCTGTTGCTGACCAGGCATAATGAACGTGCGGCCAACATAACGGTTTTTTACGAAACCTTGACGGTATGGCTTATTGATCGCTTGAGCGATTCGCAGCGCAATATCGTTTGATGTTTCAGGGATTGGGATAACCACATCAATATCTAAGTCTGCGTACTCTTCTTTAATACGCTTACCAAGCATCTCACCCATCTCAACGCGTGCGCTGTAAACCGAGATTTTATCGATGAATGAATCTGGGCGTGCAAAGTATACAAACTCAAAGATACATGGGTTTAGTTGTGGGTTGTCTGCACATTGCTTAGTGAAAAGCTCACCGTCGAATGTTGCGTAGATAGCTTCACCTGGCGCTACGTCGCGCATGAAGTCGAAGCCAACAGCATCGAGTGCTACCGATTCAGACGCAACCATGTACTCTGTTTTACCATTAACTTCACGCTTACCAAGACACAGTGGACGAATACCATGTGGGTCACGGAATGCGATCATACCGTGGCCGATGATCATCGCAGTTACGGCGTAAGCACCGCGAATTGTGCGGTGCACATTTGCCACAGCGCGGAAAACATCATCCGAAGTCACGTTACCTTTAACAGTATCGATCTCATGAGCCAATACGTTCAGTAGAACTTCAGAGTCAGAGGTTGTGTTTACATGGCGACGGTCTTTTTCGAACAACTTCTCACGAACTTCGTTTGCGTTCGTCAGGTTACCGTTGTGCGCCAACGTAATGCCAAAAGGAGAGTTTACGTAGAAAGGCTGAGCTTCAGACGCACTTGAACTACCCGCTGTAGGATAACGAACATGGCCAATACCAACTTCACCTTGTAGGCGCTGCATGTGTTTTGCTTCAAAAACATCTTTTACTAAACCGTTCGCCTTACGCAGACGGAAACGATTGCTTTCTATGGTACAAATACCAGCGGCATCTTGGCCACGATGCTGCAATACCGTTAAAGCGTCATAAATAGACTGGTTTACAGGTGTTGAACCCACGATTCCAACAATACCACACATGTCCTAATCCTCGATTTTTCGACATTAACTGGCGCTAGAGCGCGCCAGATAAGAAACTAGATGTTGCTTGTAAATGCTCGAAGAACGGCGCAATGATTCGACTAAATTCCGGAACCAATTGCGAATTCTTCCACCACTCAGAACTTGGGAATGCAGTAAACGCATCCATGAAAAACAACACTGCAGAAACAATCAAAACACCACGTAAGCCACCAAAGACGACACCGAGGATTCTGTCTGTACCTGACAGGCCTGTTTTCTGAACTAGCTGACCGATGACATAGTTAACTAAGGCACCAACAACTAACGTTGCAACAAACAATGCTGCTATCGCAGTTCCGTTTCGAAACATCTCATCTTCGATATTGGTGAAGTACATCGCTAATTTAGCGTAGTACTGGCTAGCAATAAAAAATGCTCCAAACCAAATTACGAGTGACAAGGCTTCTTTAGCGAAACCACGAACTAAACTGATCACGGCAGAGAAGCCGATCACGCCTAAAATGACAAAATCTAACCAATTCATGAATTCTTCATCTTAAGTTGGCGCGCATTTTAACAGAAAAAATGCTGACGCAAACGTTTTCTTATGGATTTAACGGTTTAAATTTGAGCAACTGGCCTTTTGAACCCGTAATTTTTTCTAATTCCTTAATTTGTCGCTCAAGTTTGGATTTAGAGACATCCGGGCCAATAATTACTCGCGTAAAAGTTTTTTCTTGCTTGGTGTGAGCCTGATAACCACGCTTTTGCAGATCCTCAACAACGTTTTTTGCGTTGTCAGCATTCTTCAAAGCCATCAATTGAATAATCCAAGCACTGTCTTGGTATTCATTTTTTTCCGGTACTGGCTTAACTACTACTGCCACTTTGTCAGCTTCTTTATTATTGGAAGAAGACGCGGTTTGCGTGTTTGAATTATCAGTACGACCACTTTCAACCACTTGCTCAACTGGAGAATCCGGTAGCGCTATCTGATCTTCAACGGGATCGAGTACTTCAAACACTTCAACATTACTATCAAGCTCTGGCTTAATCGGAATGCTTGCAAACTCTTCTTTATAGTGGAGCTTCTTACCATCTAGCACATCGGGCAATACAATCACGCCAATGGCCACTAAAATGATGGTGCCGACTAATCGGCTTTGGAATTTACTTGCCATTTAGTTTCCTTTTTTCTGCCAATGCTCCAACACTTCACCCACGGTATGGAAAGAACCGACAACCAACACAACATCGTCACCTTTAACAGAAGCTAAAGCCGCTTCAAACGCTGTGACAGGGTTTGGATGCTGTTCTACGCCTTCTGGTAGGCTTTGACACAGTTCAGCGGCTGTCGCAGCGCGTGGCCCTTGCAATGAAGCTGGATACCAATGAGTTGCGATTGGCGCTAATACTTCCAATGTCGCTGGGATATCTTTGTCATGAAGCATGGCGACTACAACGTGTAAATGTTTACCTGCATACTTCTTCGTAACTTGCTGCACAAAGTATTCAGCGGAATGCGGGTTGTGCGCCACATCAAGCACAATCACGGGTTGTTCGCTAATTTGCTGCATACGCCCTGGAAGCTGCGCATTCTTCATGCCGTTAACCACGTTCACGTCACTAATACTTAGCTCTGATGTGCCCAATGCCATCAACGCTGTTGCAGCGTTAGGTAAAGGCAGGCTTGGAATAGGTAGCGATTCTAGTTGGAATGCACCACTACGCCAGTTCCACGTATCACCGTCAACATCATAAGTGTATTGAATACCGACTTGGTAGAACTCAGCCTTAATGTCATCAGCGTGCGCTGCAACCGTAGCCGGTGGCTTGGGTTGACCACAGATAGCGGGTTTACCACTACGATAAATGCCCGCTTTCTCAAAGCCAATCACATTGATGTCATCACCTAGCCAGTCAACATGGTCGACAGCCAAACTCGTAATCACAGAAACATCATGCTCAACGATATTGGTCGCGTCTAAACGCCCGCCTAAACCCACTTCTAAAAGCACAACATCAACCGCTTCAGTTTGAAATGCGCGTAACGCCGCTAAAGTGCCATATTCGAAAAAACTCAGGCTGATTTCGCCACGCTCTTTCTCAATGAAATCGAAAGACTGAACCATCTTTTCATCAGATAGATCTTGGCCGTTGATACGAACACGTTCGTTATAGCGAATTAAGTGAGGAGAGCTGTAGACACCAACTGAGTAACCAGCGTCCAATAGAATCGCTTCCATCAGTGCACATGTTGAGCCTTTGCCATTGGTTCCGGCAACAGTAATAACATGTTGAGCAGGTTTGGTGAGGTTTGCCTTAGAGGCGACGGCCTGAACTCGGTCTAATCCAAGATCAATAGCACTTGTGTGGATGTTTGATAAATAATCAAGCCACATCTCCAAAGAGGATGTGGCTTGAGGAATAGGTTGTTGACTCATCTAACTCATAACCATAATAAAGTTGGTTTGTTAGAAGGTACTTTACCCTTTTTCTGGCGCTTCTGGTACTTCATAAGTAGCTTCATTCGGTGAATCGTTCACAGAAACTACTAATGGTGAAGGCTGGTTGGTCATTTTAGCAACAAGGCTTGCAACGCGCTGACGCATCTCACGACGGTCAACGATCATGTCGATAGCACCGTGGTCTAGTAGGAACTCACTGCGTTGGAAACCTTCAGGAAGGTCTTCACGTACCGTTTGTTCGATTACACGACGTCCAGCAAAACCGATCAGTGCTTTTGGCTCACCAATGTTGATATCGCCAAGCATTGCCAAACTTGCAGAAACACCACCCATTGTTGGATCAGTCATGACTGAAACAAACGGTAGGCCTTTCGCAGATAAACGCTCAAGCGCAGCACTGGTTTTCGCCATTTGCATTAGAGACATCAATGCCTCTTGCATACGAGCACCACCACTTGCAGAGAAACACACTAAACCACAGTTGTTCTCGATAGCAGCATCTACCGCTTTCACGAAACGAGCACCAACAACAGAACCCATTGAGCCGCCCATGAATGAGAATTCAAAAGCACACGCTACGATAGGTAAACCCAATAGTTCGCCTTTCATTGCAACTAATGCGTCTGTTTCACCACTGTTCTTTTGAGCAGCAGAGATACGTTCTTTGTAACGCTTAGAGTCTTTAAACTTCAGCTTGTCTTGTGGCTCAAGATCAGCACCTAGTTCAACACGCTCACCTTTGTCTAGGAATGTATCCAGACGACGACGTGCTTTCATGCGCATGTGATGGTCACATTTTGGACATACTTCTAGGTTACGCTCTAGTTCAGCATGGTACAGAACCTGCTCACAAGAAGTACATTTCGTCCAAACACCCTCAGGGATAGACGCTTTACGAGATGTTACGATGTTGCTTTTTTCTAAAATCTTTTCAAGCCAACTCATGGAAGACCTTTTTGTTTCGATTCTTCCGCTTGATTGCGAAAGAAATAAATTTGGGAATTATGCGTGGGAATTAAAGCACATAAAACAGCGACTGTAGATAAAAAACTGGTTGTACCTATTTTCTGGGACTATCTTACGCACTAAACCGTAATAATTTTTGAACCTAAGTCTCACATTTAGTTCAAATTATCCGGTAAAAATAGAGGACCAATTGGCTCTCGTGGTAGCTCAAAATGTTCAGGATAATCAACATCCACCAGATACAAACCTTCCGCTTTTGCAGTTGCGCCGGCTACTTTTCGATCTTTAGCTTCTAAAAGCCACTGGATCCACTCTGGTTTCTGCTCACCTTTACCTACGGCAATAAGGCTACCAGTAATATTCCTCACCATATGGTGAACAAACGCATTCGCTTTAATATCGATCACAATGTAGTGTCCATGACGAGTCACGTTCAAGTGAATCATGTTTCTCCATGGGCTACGAGATTGACAGTGTGTTGCTCTGAACGAAGTGAAGTCATTCTCACCAAGTAAGTACTGACCCGCTTCATGCATTTTTTTCTCATCAAGGTGACCATGATAATGGCTCACGCCTGAATTCAAAATGCCTGGGCGTAGTGCATGGTTAAAGATAATGTAGCGATAACGGCGAGCTGTTGCAGAAAAACGAGCATGGAAATCCTCATTCACTTCTGTAGCCCAACGAACCGCAATATCTTTCGGCATGTTGGCATTCGCGCCCATTGTCCATGCCACCATTTTACGATCGACATTAGTTTCAAAGTGAACGACTTGTCCCGTACCGTGAACACCGGCATCTGTACGACCTGCGCACATAACTTCTACAGGGTGATTCGCGACAACTGAAAGAGCCTTTTCCAATTCTTCTTGGACACTTTTCACGTCTCGTTGGCGCTGCCAACCAAAGTAGTGGGTACCGTTATATTCAATACCTAAAGCAATTTTCATGTTCTTGTTCTCTTTGAAAATGGGCGAGAAGTATATACGGAAATCAGTACTAGCCCAAATAGGATGGGGCTAAAACTTTAATAAACAATCAGCATCGACCGAGACGATGCTGTTGAAAAACCAAATCAAACAATAGTGCTCTGCATCGCCTTAAAATAAAGGGTAGCCAACGCTACCCTTTCTGATTTGTAAATTTATCGACCGTTTAACGTATCGATGAGATTCTTGGCCTCACGGCGAATATCATCGCTTCCGTCAACAATAGCCTCTTCTAGAAGCTTAATTGCCCCTTGCGAGTCACTCATCTCGATGTAGATTTTGGCCAAATCAAGCTTACCTGCAGCTTCTGCATTACTGTCGACATCATAATTGCCAATATCACCGATAACATCAGGGAATTCGTTAAGACCAACATCCAGTTTAAGCTCTTCATCGTCTGGGTTAATGACTTCTTCACCTTCTTGCTCGACTTGAGCCATCAGTTCATCAATCGTCATGTACTGCTTATCACGACTGTTGCCTGATTCGGTTAGGTTGTCTTGTTGAGCCCAATTCTCTTCTTTGATTTTCGGTTCAGCTTGCTGCTCAGCCGATGCCCAAATCTCTTGTTGGTCATCAGGCACATCATTATGCATGCTCGATTGTTGCTCTGGTGCTAGGTTAAAGCCTTTCCAGTCTTCGCCGCCAACTTCAAGCATGGCGTCAATATCTAGCCCTGCGCTATCAATCGAAGTTGCGTCCAATGGCTTATCGAACATGTTGTCGACAGAGTCTTGAACATCTTCAGAAAGCAACTCAGCTAATGCTGTCTCATCAAAGTCATCAAAGCCTTCTAGTGGCTCGTCTTGAACCGCTGCAGGCGTTGAGTTTGGCTCTGAAGCCGCGCTCAGTGATTGTTCTGGCTGTGCAAAACCAGCCGGTTCAGAGTCTTCAGCATTCGAGAAATCATCGGCCTGGCTGTAGCTCTGCGGATTTGAGAACAGATCATGCAACGCATCTTGCTCTTCGCCTTGTGGGCTGAAAGAGGTCAGTGGTGTTGGCTTCTCTGCAAACGCATCGGAGATCGCTTCGTCTTCACCGTATTCCGGTAAATCAAACTCATCAAACTCTACGCCTTGGTCTTCCGCTACCGGCTCAGCATTGCTTTGCTCAATATCATCTAAAACAGAGTCCGCTTTTGCGCTTTCTTCATCGTACTCAGGAAGATCAAGGTCATCGAACTCGAACTTCTCGGTGTCAGGCGCTAAGTCTTGCTCTAGCTGCGCTTCATCTGGGTCACTCACCACTTCAGCTAACGCGTCTTCTTCACCAAACTCTGGGAGTTCGAAGTCATCAAACGAGAACTCTTCTTCGCTTTCTGGTTTCGCAGTTTCAGCTTGTGGTGCAGTATCTAGCTGAGGCTCAGCGGTTGGTTGCGATTCAACACTTGATTGAGAGTCTATAGCAGGCGTTGCTGGCTCTGGTGTTGATTCAGCATCAGCTTCCGCTAGTGCGTCTTCTTCACTAAACTCTGGTAAGTCGAAATCATCAAACGAAAACTCTTCGTCGTCTCGCGCCTGAGCTATAACTTGGGCTTCAGTTTGAGGTTCAACACTTGGTTGAGCATCAATAGCTGGCGTTACTGGTTCTGCTGTTGATTCAGCATCAGCTTCCGCTAGTGTGTCTTCTTCACCAAACTCTAGTAGTTCAAAGTCATCAAACGAGAATTCTTCTGCGCTTTCTTGTTCTTCTATTTCTGCTTGTGGAGTAGCTTCAACTTGCGATTCAGCGTCTAATTTAGGTTCAACAACAGGTGCTACAGGTTCTGGTGTTGCGTCAGTTTCTGCTAATGCTTCTGGTGCAGACGTCTCATCTTCAATCAGCCAATCGTCGTCTTGTGGTACGCCGAATTCATTTGGAATAATTTCTGGCATATTTGCAGCACGAACTGGCTCTGGCTCTGGCTCTGGCTCTGGCTCTGGCTCTGGCTCTGGCTCTGGCAAGGATTCAACGACATCTTCAAGCTGTTCGCTACCTTGGCTCTTCGGTTCGAAGTCAAAATCAGAGGTAACGTTCGCTGGCGACTCTACATCGTCGATAGCTTCGGCTAACCAGTCTTCTACCGTTTCTTCATCGTCTTCAGATATATCATTCAAAGACGACGGCGAAGCTTGATCTTCAGTACTCGCAGCAATGTCTTCACGCTGTTCTTGGGCGTCGGCTTCTTTCGGCTCTGGTTCTTGTTGTGCGGTTTCTTCTTGAACTCGCTCTTCAAAATCTGGTTTATCAAAATCAGAATTCTCAGATAACAGCGAGTCGATATCCAATTCATCATCTTCCACCGATGATGCGGTTTCTTCCGCTGATACTTCGTCGCTGTCTAAAAGAGACGCTTGCTCTGGTTCAACCGTATTGTCAATTGATGATTCAACAGGCTCTTCTATTGCTGGCAACAAATCATTGTCATCAGAAGTCATTAACTCATCAATCAATGCTTCATCTGTTGTTTCTAGCGAGTCATCAAGCAAAGCATCCGTTGCTGGTGCGACACCGAACAAATCATCGATAAAACCATCACGATTAAAGGCTTCATCATTTTCTGGCTTAATGTCTGTACTTTCTTGAGTCACTTCCGAGTCTAACGATTCATCAGTAACGACTTCAGGTTGTGGTGTTTCACTAATGTCCGATGCTTGCTCAGGCTCAACTTCAAATGTTTCAGAGGTTAACGGAGTAAACTCAACGCCTGAGTCCTTTTCAGGCTCATCGTTAACGTTGTCAAAACCAAAGGCTGCGTCTAACTCTTTATCAAACGTCTTATCTTCAGATTCAAGCTCGTCTTCAATGCCACTTGTCAGTAAGTCATCAAATGGGTCTAGAGATTCTGATTTTGATGCATCCGCTGAAAGCTCATCATCTGACAATTCACTATCAAGGAAATCATCCAGTAAGTCGGTACTTTCGGCGTCGAGTTCGAAATCATCGTCGTCAGAGTCACCTATCAATTCATCCAAGGTTTCCGTACTGTCTTCTGCGATGTTGAGGTCATCATCGGTCGATAAACCAGAAAGCTCTTCAAGTTCAGATAAGGAATCAAAGCCTAGAGGCTCACTTTCAGACTCATCATCCGATTCGTCTTCCAACATTTCATCAAGAAGGTCGGTCGAGTTACTTAGATCAACGTCATCCCCGGCCAATTGCTCATCAAGCAGGTCAACGCTGTCTTGAGGTTCTTCATCTACGATTGGCTTATCGAACTGAGACAGAATGTTTTCGATATCATCGTCAGACGCCAAACCACTGTTTAGGTTAGTGGCAATCTCATCGTCGCTATCAAGGTTGAAAGGGTCATTCGCTTGATCGTTCTGAGCGGCAACCTGGGCAAATATGTCATCAATATCATCATTCGCTGTCGGTGAAGCTGGCTCAGGGGACTGTTGTTCAGAGATTAGAGCATCAATATCAAAGTCGTCATTGCTCAAATCAGCAGGCTTAGTCTCACTTTGTTGCTCAGAGATAAGCGCATCGATGTCAAAATCATCGCTTGCTGGTGTTTCCGTGTTAGAAGGCGAATCACTTTGCTCTTCCGAAATCAAAGCATCAATATCGAAGCTGTCATCATCTTCGTCATCAAGAGCAAACAGATCATCTAATAAAGATTGGTCTAGCTCGTTGGAACCGAGATCTTCAGTTTCAGACTCTTGAGATAGTAAAGCTTCAATGTCATCAGCAGACATTGCGTTATCATCAGAAAGGTCGAAGTCGACATCATCAGTATCGACGGCGCTTTCCGCAGTTTTGTCTAGCGCACGCTCCATCTCTTCAAGACCAAGCGCTTTCTCTTCGCCATTAACACTAATACCGTTGCTGCTGTCTAAATCTAGATCGTCGAAGTTGGTGTCTAAATCGCCGTTTTCGCCAATGCTGGCAAATGGGTCATCGTCTTCACCATCTAGATTGAAATCAAGATCAGACTCATCTAAACCAGCAAAAACATCGTCTTCTTCAGCTAGCGCTTGATCGTCAAACAGCTTGTTGGCGTCATCTTCCGTACCAAACAAGTCATCGTCTAAAGACAACTCGTTAAGATCATCCATCTCGTCGCCCAATGTAATAGGTGCAACGGTGCTTGGTTCTGGCTGAAGCGGTTGTTCTTGAGTCGTCTGCTGTTGCTCATCATTTTTAGAACGACGACCCAACAGCATCACAACGATCAAACCAATTAGCAGACCTGGAATAATCGCCAGAGCCGCCACTAACCAACCATTCGATAACAGTTCGTCCATGGCACTTGGTGCCATTTTTTCAATTTCGGCGTTCTTTCTGCGCTCTTCATCAAGCAGCTTTTCAACTTCGCTACGAATGCGGTCTTCATCGCTGAGCTCAGTTTTTAGCTCATCCACTTCCGATTGAACATTCGATAACATCAAACGAAGTTGGTGGTTTTTCTCTTCAAGTGACAGCAGTTCAGTTTCTGAAAGCTCTAGCTGCTTCTCTAACTTGTTCATCTCTTGGGTTGGAGCAGATTGAGCTAGAGATGATTGAGTTGCAGACAATGGCTTTTTAGCGGTTTCAGTAGTGCTTACTTGCTTAGCAGGAGCAACATTTTTTGCATCAGAACTCGGCGCTTTTGGTTTTGAAGCGACAGGCTTACTTGCAGGAGCATCAAGCTTAGCAAGATGTGAGTTCATAATGTTGATAGCTTGCTGCGTCGAGCTTGCACGTGCTTGCTCTAAAGAAGGCACACGTAAATTACTGGCAGGCAGCAGGCTATGAATATTCTGGTTTTCAAACGCTTGTGGGTTTAAGCGATAAATAGCCAACAGGGTTTGTTGGACTGACACGGAGTTATCTGGGCGTAACTTTGAAGCAATAGACCACAATGTTTCTGAGCCGCGAGTTGGACCATAGAAACGTGAAGGCTCAGCGCTATTCGATTGCGCTCTTTGAAGTGGTTCTGAAAACGTAGGCGCTGATTGTATCTGGCCATTAGGCCCTACAACTCGAATGGAATCTGCACGAACAACGGAAATCTGAGTCGCAATGATAAAGGCAAAAGGCATTAACCACGGCTTGAAAATTTGAAACATAAAAGGCTCAGCTAGGTGCTTAAATTCGGAAAAGTGATGATCTATTAAATATATCGGATAAATGACGTAAAACTATAGAGATGAAAACAAAAAATGTGTTGCAGCAACAATATTCGCAGCAATTTCACACAATTTGACTAACAATATTTTTAATCGATTAAAAAAGCCCCACTAAAGAGTGAGGCTTGTTTATCAAAGCAATAAAGCTTAGAAGTAATCGCGAATCAAAACTTCAGCGATTTGAACTGCGTTTGTTGCTGCGCCTTTACGAACGTTATCAGCGACAACCCACATGTTCACGCCGCTGTGATGGCTGATGTCGTTACGAATACGACCAACCATTACGTGGTCTTTACCACCTGCATCACGAACTTGAGTTGGGAAGTCTAGCGCTTGGAATACTTCAACACCTTCTGTATTTTCTAGAAGCTGAACCACTTGCTCTGCAGCGATTGGTGCGCGAGTTTCAATGTGTAGAGATTCTGCGTGACCGTAGAATACTGGTACACGAACACAAGTCGGGTTCACTGTGATTGAAGAGTCAGCAAAGATTTTTTGAGTTTCCCAAACCATCTTCATCTCTTCACGCGTGTAGCCGTTCTCTGTAAATTCATCGATTTGAGGAATACAGTTGAAAGCGATCTGCTGTGAGAACGCTGAGTTTTCAGCTGGCATACCGTTAAGAAGCTTAGCCGTTTGACCCGCTAGCTCATCGATACCTGGCTTACCTGCACCAGACACAGATTGGTAAGTTGAAACGTTAATACGCTCAAGGCCCACTTCATCGTGAATTGGTTTTAGCGCTACTACCATTTGGATAGTCGAGCAGTTAGGGTTCGCGATGATGTTACGGTTACGGAATTCAGCAATTGCTTCAGGGTTCACTTCTGGCACAACCAGAGGAACATCGTATTCGTAACGGAAACGTGATGTGTTATCGATAACAACCACACCTTCATCAGCCGCAATTGGAGCCCAACGCTCTGAAAGCTCGCTACCTGCAGAGAAAAACGCAATATGTACTTGAGACCAATCGAAGTCTTCTACGTTTTGTACTTGTATTGTTTTGCCGTTAAAACGGGAAGTTTTGCCTTCACTACGTTCACTTGCTAGTAAGTGCATTTCACCGACAGGGAATTTACGCTCTTTAAGTACTTCAAGAATGGTTTCACCAACCGCACCAGTCGCACCTAAAATAGCAATATTAAATTCTTGGCTCATTGTTTCTCTCTTTTATAAAGTTGGCTTTACCATAAAACCGAGTTTAGATAACGGCGTTAAATTACAAGATTCGTCGCCCGTTAACTCGACTGCACTGTACTCTCTGCGGTCCCAATATTCTTTACGCATCTTGTCAAAAGAACCCGGCATAGCGATATTGCGACGGAATAAGGCGTCGTCTTTGCGCACATCATAGATCAACTGAGTCAAATTGTGCAGTGTTGCTTCATCCCAAGCTCTATCTAATTTCATTTGAGGTACAGGCGCTGTCGGCAATAAGTCGCTTGCATAAGCACGCTGCTCAGTACCTAAAAACTCACAATAGCTGTTGAAGATCATCGTGGTACCACGCGCTTTACCTTCTAAACCGTAGCCCGCTACGTGAGGCGTTGCAAAAGCGAGTAACGGAAGAAGCTCAAAGTCGACTTCAGGTTCAAACTCAAACACATCAAGCACTGCAGTGAAACCATCGGCTTTTTGCAGGCGAGCTTTTAGCGCTTGGTTATCAACCACAGGACCGCGAGCTGCATTAATAAGGATTTGATCAGCACGTAAGTTGTTCAGCACTTGCTCACTGATCAAGTGATGCGTTGGATACTCACCCGTCTTAGTGATTGGCGTGTGTAATGTAATAACGTCTGATTGCTCAAGCAGAGTCTCTAAATCAGTAAATTCGCGAGTATCACCCTCTTGTTGTTTTAGAGGATCGTTCAGCAGAACTTTAATACCAATGCCTTCTAGGCACTTCGCTAAGTAACTGCCCACTTGACCACAGCCGATAATACCAACCGTTTTATCAAAAACAGAGAAGCCTTGCTGCTGCGCAAGCACCATCATCGCACTGAACGCGTACTCAGCAACACCCACCTTGTTACAGCCAGGCGCCGCAGTAAAGAAAATACCACGCTCTTTCATCAATTCTTGGTCAACGTGATCCATACCAGCCGTCGCAGTACCGACAAACTTCAGCTTATTGGCTTTGCTGATCAACGACTCGTTTACCTTGGTAACAGAGCGAATCATCAATGCGTCTACGTCAACTAGGTCGTCAGCTGTTAATGTGCGACCAGACTTCATTGTCACTTCCCCTAGCTGGCTAAAAAGCGCTTCAGCGTAAGGCATATTTTCGTCGATTAAGATTTTCATTTGGCGATTACTTTTTTTGGGGTCTATCGACCTAAACGTGAATTGAAATGATTGTGCAAAATTCCACACACGGTGTCGAGTAGCAATTGGAATACATTATAAATAAAGGGCTGAATCGGCAGGCATTGACAGGCAAGAACCGAAACCAGAGTTAACGCCCAAGATCAAACGGCTAAAACGAAAAATGCCCGATTGAATAAACAATCGGGCAAACATCCAGAACAAAAGGATCCTATCTCGCTCTCCAGGAGACAGAGTCTTGCGTCTGTTCAACCAGTACTAACCAAGGTCAGTACTGGTCAAGCTCTGGAAACCTTTCAATCTCTAAACCCAGATTTAAAAACTATGTTTACAAACCTACGTCTAAAAACTTTGTTCTGATGGTCATTATTACTGGGTGACCTGTACGTGTTGAATCTGCACTAGCGCAACCCTTTAACGATTAACCTTGTCTCTGTAACTCAAACCTAAGTTAAGCTTGGTACTTTTTGATTACTAGCGTTGCGTTCGTACCGCCGAAACCAAAGCTGTTAGACATAACCGTTGTTAGCTCTTGATCACGAGCTTCAGTTACGATGTCTAGGCCAGCAGCAGCTTCGTCTAGGTTAGAAACGTTAATGCTTGGAGCGATAAAGCCGTTGTCTAGCATTAGCGTTGAGTAAATTGCTTCGTGTACGCCAGCAGCACCTAGAGCGTGACCTGTCATCGCTTTAGTTGCAGAAATTGCTGGGCTGTTGCCACCAAATACTTCTTGGATAGCGCCTAGCTCTTTCACGTCGCCAACTGGAGTTGAAGTACCGTGAGTGTTCACGTAGTCAACGCCATCAACGTTTTGCATTGCCATCTTCATACAACGAACCGCGCCTTCACCAGAAGGAGCAACCATGTCGTAGCCATCTGAAGTTGCGCCGTAACCTACGATCTCGCCGTAAATTTTCGCGCCACGAGCAACAGCGTGCTCAAGCTCTTCGATAACTAGCATGCCGCCGCCACCAGAGATAACGAAACCGTCACGGTCTGCATCGTAGGTACGAGAAGCCAGTTCTGGTGTGTCGTTGTACTTAGTAGAAAGTGCGCCCATTGCGTCGAACATCATAGTCAGAGACCAATCCAGTTCTTCACCGCCACCAGCGAATACAACGTCTTGCTTACCAAGTTGGATAAGCTCCATTGCGTGACCAATACAGTGTGCAGATGTCGCACATGCAGAGCTCATAGAGTAGTTCACACCACGGATTTTGAAAGGAGTTGCTAGACAAGCAGAAACCGTAGAAGCCATTGTACGTGGAACCATGTATGGACCAACGCGCTTCACGCCTTTCTCACGGATTATGTCTACCGCGTTTACTTGGTTTAGAGATGAAGCACCACCTGAACCCGCAACGATACCCGTGCGGTCATTAGATACTTGATCTTCAGTTAAACCAGAATCAGCAATTGCTTGCTCCATTGAAAGATAAGCGAATGCCGCTGCATCACCCATAAAGCGCATTTTTTTGCGATCGATATGGTCAGCAGGGTTCATTTTTAGGTTACCCCATACTTGAGAGCGCAAGCCATTTTCCTTGAACTGCTCTGAAGCGGTAATACCAGATTTACCCTCTTTCAGTGATGCTAAAACTTCTTCGACGTTGTTACCGATACTTGAAACAATACCCATACCGGTGATTACGACTCGTTTCATGTGACATTCCTATAATTCTAAATTCAGCTAGATGATAACTAAGAAGCCTAACAAAAGTGGTCAGCTTTCCTAGAAATTCGTACAATCCCTACCAACATATCGCTTCAAATCACAAAATGATAGATTTTATGACTTCAATTACTAATGCAGAACTGGAATGGAATGAGTCTGGCACGCCAGTTTCAGACCAATTTGACGACGTTTACTTCTCCAATGTTAACGGTTTAGAAGAAACTCGCTACGTCTTTTTAAAGCAAAACCACCTTCCAGAGCGTTGGCTTGAACATGAACAACGCCGCTTTGTGATTGCTGAAACCGGCTTTGGCACAGGTTTGAACTTTCTTGCCGTTTGGCAATGGTTCGATGCTTTTCTTAAAGATAACCCACAAGCGATGACCAAAGAGTTACATTTCATCAGTTTTGAAAAATATCCTTTAAATAAAGAGGATCTCATCAAAGCACACAAATCGTGGCCAGAATTAGCCGAGTATGCGACGCAACTCCAAGAACACTACCCTATCGCTCTCCCTGAGTGTCACCGTATTGTGCTGGGCGACGGCGCAATCACGCTTGATTTGTGGTTTGGCGATATTAAAGATTGCATGCCTAACGTACCAACCTCACGTGAAGGTTTGGTTGATGCTTGGTTCTTAGATGGTTTTGCTCCGAGCAAGAACCCAGAGATGTGGAATCAAAACCTGTTCAACGGCATGGCCAAGCTAGCGAAACAAGATTGTAGCTGCGCCACCTTCACCGCTGCTGGCTTTGTTCGCCGTGGCTTAATTGAAGCTGGCTTTGAAATGAAAAAGGTCAAAGGCTTTGGTACTAAGCGAGAAATGATTGCCGGCCGACTTGGCGAAAAGCAGGCTCATACCAACATCAAACCTTGGTATGGCCTCGCTCAACATAGTGATTCACAAGATATCGCCATTATTGGTGGTGGTGTCGCCAGTGCTGCATTAGCCAAAACGCTAAGCCGTCGTGGTAAAAACATCACCCTTTATTGTGAACACCCACAAGCTGCTGGCAATGCCTCAGGTAACAACCAAGGTGCGATTTACCCGCTATTGAGTGAAGCGACATCGAACGTGTCTCGCGTGTTTGGCCCAGGGTTACTGTTTGCTCGTCAATTTATTAATCAAGCGGCTCAGTCTATCCAATTTGATCACAGCTGGTGTGGCGTGAACATCTTGATGTGGGATCAAGGCTCCACTAAAAAGCTCAACCGCATGTTGGAAGGCAACTTCCACACCGACCTAATTCAGCGTTTATCGCCAGAGCAAGCCAACGAAAAGATTGGCTTACCGGTCGATAAAGAGAGTGTTTACTTTCCTCTGGGTGGTTGGCTAAGCCCTCTTCAACTGACTCAAGGCTTGATTGGCAAGCTAGAAGAGAGCAACCAAGTGAGCGCACACTATCAACATCAAGTAACGCAACTTGAGTGGCTCGAAGCTGAACAACAATGGTTACTGACGATTGAGACACCTCAAGGTGAGATTCAAACCAGGCACGACCAAGTGGTTGTCGCGAATGGACACAAGTTCATTCAGTTTGAACAAACTCAGCCAGTACCTCTGACGCCAGTTAAAGGGCAAGTGAGCCATATTCCGACCACGGAAAATCTCAGCCAGCTAAAAACCGTGTTGTGCTTTGATGGCTACCTGACGCCACAGAATCCAAACAATGGTCATCACTGTATTGGTGCGAACTACGACAAAACCAATATCGATCAAGAATTTGATATTGAGGTTCAACAGCACAATGGCGAGCGCCTACATGGGTCACTACCAGACCAAGCATGGACAAAAGATGTCGATACCAGTGACAACTTAGCGCGCCAAGGTATCCGAAGCGTAAGCCGTGACCACCTTCCGTTTGTCGGAAACGTCGGTGACTTTGAAGCCATTAAGGAGCAGTACCAAGACCTGCACAACTTCAACCCGCAGCGTGACTCAGTTGAGGATGTAGAAACCGTTACGAGCTTCCCTAACCTTTATTGCTTTATCGGGCTAGGCTCACGTGGTTTGAGCTCTGCACCATTATTGGCTGAAGTATTAGCATCACAGATCTGTGGCGATCCGCTGCCCTTGCCTGTTGATGTGCTTGAGGCGATTCACCCAAGTCGAATGTGGGTACGCAGACTGCGTAAAGGTAAGGCATTAACGGCTGGATGGGTTGCTGACAAGCATTCTAAATCAAATCCGTAGTTTCTAGTTCAGCTATTCTGAACATCTGAAATATCTGAAACTAATAAGTTAAAAGCTAAAAAGCCCGAGCGACGTTATGTCCCTCGGGCTTTTTGTTGATCGTGTGGTTCTAAACTGATGCTTTAAACGAAGCAGTATTTACAGCTTAGCAACCGCGTCTTTAATCTGTAGAGCGATCTCTTCGTTGCTGATAGAACCAGATTCAAAATCAAAGTTATCGTAGAAGCTTGGTACTGAAACTGACGCTTGCACGTTGCCACCGAAGTAAGGTGCAGAACCTGTTGCTGCACCAAGTACCGTTTGTGCGCCGCCAGGGCCCGGTGAAGTCGCTAGGTAAACCGCCGGCTTCTCGCCAAATACTGAACGCTCAATGCGTGTCGCCCAATCAAATAGGTTTTTATACGCTGCTGGGTAGTGACCATTGTGTTCTGCGAACGAGATAACAAACGCATCAGCTTCAGCTAGGTCGCGTAAGAATGCTTGAGCGCCTTCAGCTTGGCCGATCTCTTTTTCAGTGTCTTCACTGAACATAGGAACATTGTAATCGTTGATGTCTAGGACTTTAACTTCAGCACCTTCAATCAAGTTTGCTGCGTAAGTTGCTAGTGTTTTGTTGATTGAGGTAGAACTTGTGCTTGCGCCAAATGCGATAACTTTCATGATGTGACCTTTTCTGTAATTCCGTTAAGTGGGATTAGAATAACGTAGTAAGAAAATGTAACCATCACAAGAAATGAACGGACTCATTCAAAAATTTCGAACGAGTCTCAAATAAACCAGTTCGCTCAGCAAAATGGAAAGGAAGGGACTGAGCGGATAGTATTAATATATCGAGATTAAGCTTGGTTTTGTAGCTCAACCCAAAGGTCATTAACGATAGTGCGGTCTGCTGGTGTTAGTTCAGAGCGAGCGTCGTCTAGGCTCTGTTCAATACGAGCTTTTACTTCAGCCACATCTTCAATGCCTTCTTCTTCACATGAAGCCACTGAAAGAGAAATATGACCACGTAAGTAACCACCAGCAAACAGTTCATCGTCTGATGCATTTTCAATGCGAGCATCAATTACTTCAAGTAGTTTTTCTTCAAATTCGATAATCATAATATTCTCTTATTTCACAATAAATTGGCTAGTACATAAAGGTTCTACATCGTAGAAGCTGCGTAATGCTTCAGAGAGCATTTTCACGCGAGGCGGAAGACCAGCTTCAAAGATACCCATGACTTCACTGTGTACTTTATTCATAAAGGCCAAACGATCTGGCTCAAAATCGCCGTGTAGATTGTCACAGCTGACATTAAAAGGAAAGCCCGCACTCATCGCAATGATCCATTCATACGCTTGTGGGCGAATTTCTACTTTTTCAAACTCAGCTTGAACCGCCTCAGTTCGACCATCAGGCTCATACCAATAGCCAAAATCTTCCAACAAACGACGTTCAGGCCCAGCGACACACCAGTGTGCTATTTCGTGAAGGGCAGATGCGTAAAAGCCGCGAGCAAATACGATACGGTGATGAGAAATCTGTTCGTCGGCTGGCAGGTAAATAGGCTCGTCTGCACCCAGTTCGAGCTTAGTATTGTAGCTCTCGAAAAAGGTTTGATTGAAAATATCGATGATGTCTGAGTATTGGTGCGTCATAAAATCAAATTTAAGTAAAAAGAACTGGGGCATTTTGCGTTTTTTTAAGCGCTCGGTAAAGCCCTATCACAAGCAATGGCATTGGGTTGACCCCAATACTTTACCGTGACAATCGATTGCAGATCCCAGAATACACTACTTTGAGGTGAATGATTAGTTTAGCTAATCTGAAATGCCCATTCACGGTACAAATATTCATTCGTCAATCAGCGTTTTTACTACTACACTCGCGCTTCATTTTTATATCCCTAAGGCCTATAAGACTCCAATTTATAGACCTATATTATAGAGCTACAGCAATGCTACTAAGTGTTTTGTATATCATTGGCATCACGGCAGAAGCCATGACCGGCGCTCTCAGTGCTGGCAAACAAAAAATGGATTGGTTTGGTGTAATGTTGGTTGCGAGTGCAACGGCTATTGGCGGCGGCACAGTACGCGATATCTTACTTGGCCATTACCCTTTAGGTTGGGTGGAAAACCCGCAATATCTAGCGATCACCTGTATCGCAGGTGTTATTACAACCGGACTGGCTAAATGGGTAATCAAGCTAAAAGGCTTGTTCATTCGTTTAGATGCACTAGGGCTTATCGTGTTCAGTATCATTGGTACTAAGGTAGCGATGACCATGGGTCTTCACCCTATGATCTGCATGGTGTCTGCGCTAGTCACCGGTGTCTTTGGTGGTTTGCTGCGCGACCTTATCTGTCGTCAAACACCATTGGTATTGCATGAAGAGCTGTATGCGTCTGTCGCACTTGTCGCTTCAGGTTTATACCTAGGTTTGCTTGAGCTTGGGATCAACGACGTAACCGCGACGATTGTTACGCTTGTGGTTGGTTACTTGCTGCGCATGGCGGCCGTGCGATTCAAGTGGCGCTTACCTTCGTTCCAGCTTGATCCAGAAAGCTCGGTACATTAGGTAATACCAATCGTAGTAAATAACTGGTCACCCTAGCTTGCTAAAACGCTCGATAACTGCGTTAGAATTTTTGATTGTAGAATAACTACTTATCGAAAAAATTCTGCCTTGTTCTCAAGCCTTTTCCCTGCGCTATTTTTGATCACTTACTTACTGTGATTGGTATAATATATTCTCAATTACGCACAATATAAAAAGGGTTGCTTCATTACGAAGCAACCCTTTTTTTTGTTTCTATCAAATCAGCTTCAAATCTGTTCTGAATAAAACGAAGCAGAACTAGATTTTTGGCGTTTCAGTTGTCACACCAAAGTTTTGACCACGGTGACGTAGCAAGTGATCAAGCAATACAATCGCTAACATAGCTTCTGCGATCGGCACAGCACGGATACCCACACATGGATCATGACGACCTTTAGTGATTAGCTGCGTTGCTTCACCGTCTTTAGTGATCGTGTCACCAGGAACGGTAATGCTTGAGGTTGGTTTAAGCGCAATGCTTGCCACAATATCTTGGCCAGTAGAAATACCACCTAAGATACCGCCAGCATGGTTGCTGCTGAAACCTTCCGGAGTTAATGGATCACGGTGTTCACTACCGCGTTGATTAACCACATCAAAGCCATCACCAATCTCAACACCTTTCACCGCATTGATGCTCATTAGAGCGTGGGCGATGTCTGCATCTAGACGATCAAAGATTGGCTCACCAAGGCCTACAGGCACTTTCGTCGCAACCACTTGAATCTTCGCACCGATCGAGTTGCCTTCTTTTAGCAAGTCACGAATCAGTTGGTCAAATTCCGGTACTTTGTCGGCATCTGGGCAGAAGAAAGCGTTGTTTTCAATCTCGTTCCAATCCACTTTATCAATTGAGATATCACCCATTTGAGAGAGGTAAGCTTGGATCTCAACACCAAATTCTTGTTTTAGGTATTTCTTCGCAATTGCACCTGCCGCTACACGCATTGCAGTTTCACGAGCAGAAGAACGACCACCACCACGGTAATCACGCACACCGTACTTTTGATGGTACGTATAGTCAGCGTGTCCAGGGCGGAACTTGTCTTTAATTTCGGAATAGTCTTTAGAGCGTTGGTCTGTATTTTCAATCAATAGACCAATAGAAGTACCCGTAGTTTGGCCTTCAAATACACCTGATAAGATTTTCACTTCATCCGCTTCACGGCGAGCCGTTGTATAACGAGAAGTACCAGGGCGACGACGATCCAAATCTCTTTGAAGGTCTGCTTCGGTAATTTCTAATCCTGGTGGGCACCCATCTACGATACATCCTAGTGCGATACCGTGACTTTCTCCGAACGTGGTCACGCGGAAATGTTGTCCGATACTGTTTCCTGCCATTACTTCCTCTAAATCAGCTATTGAGCAGAAGGTTTGATTCCTAAACCGACTGACTAATAGCTTTACTTGTCTATTCTTCGTGAATTCATAGTGGCTTTATTACCAAATGATGTAAACCCCAAAAAACGAACAATTGTCAGTTTATCGAAAAATAAAAAAGGAAGCCCATCACTAGGCTTCCTTCTTTCAATACCTTTGATTCACTTGGCATTCAATATGCGACTAACTCAAGCGTTCAAATTAATCGTCGTTCGATGAACCATCCCACACCATATTAAAGTTCACATCGGTAATGTACTGACTCCACTCATCACTGATTTTGCCAATGATGCTGTAGTTTTCATCTAATTCAAGTGAGTAGCTATTATTCAACCCAAACAAGAATGAAAGCACCGCATTCGGTGTATCACCTTCAAACACATCGTCACAAAATTGTGAGTTTAAAGTATCACCGTTGCTTGCTGAAATGGATTCAGACGTCACAGTGAACCTTTCAAAAATAGCCGCATCACCATTGTGCGAACTCAACAATCCATCACAGCTAATGCCATTCATCCATACCTTGATATAGTCGTGTGAATTACCAGATGAAAGCTCGGCTGTACTCATCTGTAGTGACGTAGAGATAAGCTCGTATTGGTGGTCTTGTTCACCAGGCCAATATAGGTAAGCATCTCGCAACTCAGGGCCGTGACTTGATTTTACTTGGATGCGTTTTTCTGCATCAGCCTTGTTGCTAAATCCAATATAACGACTTGATTTACCTTCCTCAGTCCAGAGCATAGTCAACGCACCTTGTGAGATTAGGTTAGTATCGTAATCGTTAGTGATATCATAAGCCATGGTCATCGTTTCTTCGTCATCGACAAATGAACCCACCAGCGTGTCACCTTCAATAGCGTACGTACCGACTTTCAAAGTCGCCTCTGTCGTACATTCCGTCTTATTAGTCAGGCCACGGTCATTGTAGAAGATTTCACCATCTTCAAAACGCACTGTGTCACACCATACTTGAGCGTATTTAGTTCCATTTGATCCTCGTTCAAGGAAGTACCATGTATTGTCTTCTAATGGGTGACCATCCACTGGCGGCAATGGTGACTCTTCGATAACCGGGAAGCTCAGAGTTGCTGCGACCCACTCACTATTGACGCCATCATTGACTGAAACCGTGAGTGTTTCTGTGTCAGCTGCCGAAGAACGAGGAAGCAAACCAGAGAAACTCACCACGCCTTGTTCGCTTACTAGAGCATTAAAGCCCGTACGTGAAGTCGTTGATAGCGTCGTTTCTACTTTGTATTCCAAAGCGTCACCATCTTGATCTGTGAACAGCGCGCTTACATCCAGCGTATCCGTCAGCGACTCGCCTTCTGTTAGCATCCATACATTCATCTCCGACTGTAGGTATGCAAGCTCGCCCTCATCTACAACTGGAGGCTGGTTATCCGTTAACACGGTTACTTCAAAGGTCAGTGGGTATGAACGTGCCTCGTGCTCATCGGTCGCAAAGATATGGTAAATAAAGCTGCCTGCCCCCTCTGGTTCACCCGTAATCAT
Organism: Vibrio sp. OPT18; assembly: GCF_015163615.1. NCBI lineage: Bacteria > Pseudomonadati > Pseudomonadota > Gammaproteobacteria > Vibrionales > Vibrionaceae > Vibrio > Vibrio sp. OPT18. The sequence goes on along the minus strand of NZ_JADDYK010000028.1, from coordinate 31,266 downwards.
GCCTGTTTCCGAGTCTATAGACAGACCATTATTACCATCACCATCAACGACAGTCATAGTGAAGGACATGTCATCGCCTTCGGCGTCTTGGAATTTGTCGCTAACATTGTATGGGCGCCATGCTTCACCCAGCGTCAATTCAACGGGCTCAGTGGTACCGACAACTTTTGGTCGGGTGTTTGGTATAACGGTGATATCGCCGCCACCCGGTGGAATATTAACAATTGGCGAGTAATCATCAAGCGAGTCTCCAGCCTCAATCATCTCTTGTGTTGCCTCCGCCATCGCCTGTGCTAGTTTTAGCTTGGTGTCGATATCTTGGTCGGATTTATCAACCAACACTTCGCCAATCAGGTTAAGTGCTTCTGCTTGCTCTGTGGTATCTGCAATGTAGTCACCAAAAATAAGTGCTTGTGACACCTCAAGACCTTCGTCACCCGTGATAGCAGCAACTACTTGCTCCTCAGCTTCAGCTACTGTCAACTCCGAGTCTGCAGCTAGCAGTTTGTTCACCATGTTCGTCATTGGGTTAATGATTGCGCCGCTGCCCGCATTAGCTAGTGTGAAATCGTGTTGAACAAGACCACGGTTGCTGTCTATTGTTTGACCTGCAACTGCCTCAACACAGACCACGGCACCTAGATGCGCAACTGGAATGTTTACCTTACCATCGACATCAGTTTGACTACTCTTGCCTGTTAAGTCCGTATCACAAATACCATCTTGGGTCGTATCAACCCTGACATTAGCATACGCCAAATAACCATCAATGGCCGTGATAGAAAACGTCGTTGGGTTGCTCGACGAATCGCTGTCTGAACCACACCCAACCAGAGCCATTGCAATTGACGCTGCGAGCAAGCCTTGCTTTTTCATTATTGTTCCTTATTAAACCTATTCAATGAGTCTTCATACAGCCAACTTCAGTAGGCTGTGATAATTAAAACATCACTATTTTTAGAGGTTTACTTGGAACTCGCAAGGCACAGGGAATAATGGAAAACTCGTAAAATAAATTCTGATTTTTTCCAATTATGCGAAGTTAAGCCGCCAACTTATCATGGAGCCAACTCTTAGCAAATTTGAGGTCTTTATCAATCAGGCTGTTGCTGCAACCTAATAATTCACTGATCTCTTGATGCTTTAAACCAATGTAGTATTTTAGTTTTAATACATTGGATTGACGGGGGTAGTGGTGAGTGAAGTCCATCAAGGATTTTTCTAGCTCTACACGCTTATCAAGAGATAAATACTCGATTGACAATGCGTTTTCAGCGAAGATTAAATTGTCTTCCTGACGTTTATCAGCCTTCAACGCCCAAGAGTCGTTAATGAGAATATGCTGCATCGCTTTAACTGCCATTAAAAAAAAATCACGCGTACCTTCTATTTCACCTTTTCTTATAGACCCCACCTTTAAATACGCTTCATGAGTCAATATGGTCGCCGTACAGCTTGTATCATCAAGAGGCTTGTTAAATACCTTTGCACTTTTATAGCGACGTAATTGAGCCAACTCTTTGAGCCTAGAGTAAGCCAATCGATACAGTTCAGCTTCAGACTCTTTACAACCATGTTGCCATTGAGAAATGAGTTCAGTAAGACCTTTTTGCATCTGCGGGTTGTTTGATTTCGACACAATTAATCACCTTTAAACAATCGGAGGATAAGTAACAACTAGAGACCCAATGGGCTCAATATCATCTGTTGCAATCCAAGAGTCGTATAATGTCTCATTTAATAGCTCCCCATTAACTTCGGAATTAATCCCTTCACTATAAACATCTACATCGACGACAATGTTATTTCGCGAGCGAATAATTTCATCCCAATCCAGTAAGGAATTATTCAACGGGTAAACCATCGATGTTGCGTCATATATGATCGAATCAAGCTGTAGCTTTTGACGACTAAGATTTTTCGCCTCGATTGAAAGAGCGATTAAGGCTGTAGTCAAAATTGCAATAAAAAAAGAGGCATAAACAGTGCTGGCGGGATAACGCTGAATAAACTTAGTAGTCCTATAAACGCAATGTTGATTGCGATAATTTAGGGGATAACAACACCTTACATTCTCTATATCATTGGCTAGGTCACGAACACTTTGATATCGATGAGTACGGTTCAAGTTGGTGGCATATTGATATACTCGAACTAAATCTCTTGGTGCTGTATCGCTTGGAAACATCTCTTGTAAAATTCGACCTAAAGAGAAGACATCAGACCTTTCATCCAAGCTTCCACTTACAATTTGTTCTGGACTAGCATAAGTTCGACTTACAGCGCGAATAGAGTTACCCAAGGGCTCACTAGAACATCTAAGAGTTTGAGTTAAATTAAAATCGATAATCTTGGGAATCCCATGACTATTTATGAGTACATTTTCTGGCTTTAAGTCAGCATGTAGAACTTTCAGTTCATGCGCATACTCGATAGCAGAGCAAATATCTCGAAACAAAATGAGCTTTTGATCAAAAGAAAGGGGAGTGTTTGACAGGTATTCATCGAGTAAACAACCATCCACGTATTCCATTACAATATAAGCAAACCCTTTATGAAGGCCAGCGTCATAAACCTTAGTAATGTTAGAATGACTGAGATTTGCCATTATCTGAGCTTCAGTGAACAACGTTTCTTCACCTAAAATATCAAATGCTTCGGCGTTGAAAAACTTGACCGCGTAGTTATGTTCAAATAGATGATCACATCTAGAAGCAAAATAAACCACTCCAAAACCACCTTTGCCTAACTCATGGCCAATCAAGTAGCGACCGTCAACGAGGTCATTTTCAAATGATTGAATCGTGAGCGTTGAGGAAGATAAATGGACATCTAACAATTCGCTCAAACATTGCTGCTCATGAGCCACAAGTAGATCGGATACCCTTTGAGCGATTTCTGGGGAACCTTGGTTTAATTCCGAGAGCATTGAACGCCAATTCTTCGGATCCATATCAATCATTTGATAAAAAATTTTGGTACTACCGAGGTCTGTATTCATTTTTGATGCCAGTAACAATCGCTACTCATCTTATATAATACAATATAAACCTAATTACATAGCCTAGAAATGAATTGATACAGTTTTCGATGATTAGACACCAATAAACAATGCATACATTGAAGGTGGCAATATTTCAGATGTTAACGTATCACATCTCAATAAGAAGATTAGATTGCCCTCAAATACAAAAAAACTGACAATTTGCTTGTGCTTTTCGCCACTCTCTTGCTTGGAGCGGATGCATGGGAACTGGCACCCAATCTGCATCTGGTAATGAAGAACTACCTTGAGTGTGACAGCTCAGAAACATTTCTTTTAGTTCATATTTCAAACTCCCGGAAACGTATTCGCCAGCGAGCTTATCTTCTTTTACGGTAAACCATTCCACGGCGAATTCACCGGCGAATTCAGGTAAGTACGCTTCTTGCTCTAGTTGGTTCAGAGGCTCATTACACTTAGGTGCTGGATGCATACTGTGTCCACCACTAAGTGCCTGTTCTGATGTGATAAAACCTTGCAAATCATGTTTAGATTGACGCAAAGCCAATGCGAAAGATGCCCGCGTTACATAATCATTTGAGTTTTCAACACGTTGTAAAAACAGCGCTTTTTTATCTTTATCAACTTCAGGGAAGTAACGTTCAACCAACAAAGAAGCAGCTTGAGAAAACGGTATTTGTGATAATTTATCTAGCTCTCGAAGCAGTACTTTTCCACTATATCGATGACGACCTGAGGCAGATACATAGGTAAGAGAAATCTCTAATTGCCCATGACTGTTCAAATCAACATAAATACTGTTGTCCTTGATTTGATATTCAGATGTTTCAAGCAGCAAGCTATTTAGGAAGTGCTGCATCGTAAGTAAATGCGTCATTTAACTCTATCTCTTAGGATTCATTTCATTATTTAATAGGTCGTCTGTGGCGACCATTTTGATGTCAGCGGTTTTGCACACCGTCTACGTTTTTTACGTGTTTCTGCAGGAGTACCTAGTACCAAGAAACCCACAGGAACATGACTCTCATTAAGGTGCAGATGTTCTTTCACATTTGGTAGACTCACGGCTTCCGTCGAATACCAAACGCCACCGTAACCACTCGCATCCGCTGCTAGGAGTATCATTTGGCATGCTGCAGCCGCAGAAAGGATCTGATCTTGTTGTGAGATCTCTTTGTGTGGTTTGATCTCTGCAGAGACCAACACCAGCATCGGAGCTTGGCGTAAATAACTTGATAGTCGTTTGACTTGCCCTTTATCTACATTCACATCAGACGCAACCCATGCGGCACTCAATAGTTCAACCAGTGCTTCAACTTGTTCATGCTCTATCACTAGAAAATGCCAAGGGTTAAGGTTCCCATAATCTGGAGTACTCATTGCGGTTTGCAGTATGGTCTCTAAATCACACCCAGCCGGAGCTGGTAGAGATAACTCATGAACATGATAAGAGACACATTGTTGAAGAAATTTAATCAATTCCATGACGTTGTTTTCGATATCCGATTAGTAGTAAAAATAAGAAGTAAAGGCTTCCTAAAATAGACACGACCAAGCCAGCAGCTATTTCAGAAGGAGGCATAAGGCTGCGTCCTATTCCGTCAGCCCAAATTAAAAGAGACGCACCAGTAAGACCCGCGGCGGGGATCAGGTGAACATGACGATATAAACCCAATAGACGTGCGCAATGTGGCGTTAGCAAGCCAACAAAGCTAATCGCACCAACAGTTGATATTGCAACCGCCGTTAATAGAGCAGCAACCCCGAGCAGCACTAGGCGATAAGGGGTAAGAGCAATCCCCACGACTTGAGGAATTATTTCTCCGAAAATCGCGGCGTTGGGCTTCGAAGAGATAGACTTCTATCGCTTATTACGTCGTGTCATTCAGGCGTATAAAGAACAACATTCACACCTTGAAGAGAGGTTTAATCAATTTGATTTGATGACTCCACAAATCGACAAAATTTGCATAAATCGAGTCAGATTTAAGATTGGTTATGGGGATACGAACGAAAGACCACTGCCCGATATTGGAAAGCCAATTAATAACCCACTCATGCAATAGCTAATGTTTTGGTAGCCAGAGGAGCTATCGCAAACTTTGAAGCAACAAGTTAAGATTTATTTGCCCACTTAATTGACCTCTGAGCGTGGGCTTTTTTCACTTTGCCATACCTGTAGATTCATCGTTACTTGACCATATACTTAACTACAAAGGCCAGAAACGACAAAGGCCTGACAACTTAAAAAGTTATCAGGCCTTATAGAATAATGGCACGCCCTGAAGGATTCGAACCTTCGACCACCTCCTTAGAAGGGAGGTGCTCTATCCAGCTGAGCTAAGGGCGCGCTACAGGAACGAATTATACGAATTCGAATCAGTAAAGCAACGGCTTTATGTAACATTCTGATCTAAGTGGGTAAAAAAAGGCCAACAAACATATAAGTGTTGGAAAATAGACCAAAGCAAACGTTTGCTTGATGGTAATCAAAAAGATTTTCTGGAATAATGCGCCAAAAACATCAGCCACTAACTTGAATATCAATACTAAGGAAATTCATGACTGCTCAAAATATTGATGGAAAGCTAATTTCTCAAACGGTTCGCTCCGAAGTTGCTGCACGTGTAAAAGCTCGTACTGAAGCAGGATTACGCGCTCCGGGCCTAGCGGTTGTTTTAGTGGGTGAAGACCCTGCTTCTCAGGTTTACGTTGGAAGTAAGCGTAAAGCGTGTGAAGAAGTTGGCTTCGTATCTAAATCTTACGACTTGCCAGCCACTGCGACAGAAGACGAATTGTTAACACTGGTAGACCAACTGAACGACGATCCAGAGATCGACGGTATTCTTGTTCAACTGCCTCTACCAGCTGGCATTGATAGCACTCACGTTCTTGAGCGTATTACGCCAGAAAAGGACGTTGATGGCTTCCACCCATACAATGTTGGCCGTTTGGCTCAGCGTATGCCTAAGCTTCGCTCTTGCACGCCAAAAGGCATCATCACGCTGCTTGACCGTTACAACATCGACTTACGTGGTAAACACGCGGTTGTGGTTGGCGCATCAAACATCGTAGGTCGCCCAATGACGCTAGAACTTCTTCTAGCAGGTTGTACGACGACAACATGTCACCGCTTCACCAAAGACCTTGAAGGCCACGTGCGTCAAGCAGACGTTGTTGTAGTTGCCGTAGGTAAGCCTAACTTCATTCCTGGCGCTTGGATTAAGAAAGGCGCTGTTGTGGTCGATGTTGGTATCAACCGTTTGGAATCTGGCAAACTAGTGGGTGACGTTGAATACGACGTAGCGAAAGAAAGCGCAAGCTTCATCACACCTGTACCGGGTGGTGTTGGCCCAATGACGGTGGCGAGCCTAATCGAGAACACCATGATCGCTTGTGAGCAATTTCACTCAAAGTAGTCCGCAGCGCATATAAATAAAATTAGAAAGCCGCAACGTGATGAACGTTGCGGCTTTTTTGATGCTTAACGATTCGTCTTTGAAACAAGGCGACTCGCTTTTGATGAAGTGCTCGTTGCTACTTATCTGGAGTCTCAACTTTTTCCGTCTGTTCAGAAGGCGGTAATAAACTAATAAGCTCACACTCCGTTGATATGAGTTTTTCCAACTCAGATCCTTGTGTAATTAAACGGAAATCACCGCCATTAATCACCCCAAGAGGAATGGCTTTAGGATACAAAGCGTTAAACTCTTTTAAATCAAATGCCTCGGTCAAACCTGTACTTTTAATTTGGCTACCCTGAGCCATCAGTGAGTTAAGCTTAGAATAGGTAATCCCCTCCGAAAATAGACTTCTATTGCCATCGCGGCTCACTTGGTGCCTCTCATGTTTGTTCTCTGAGGATTCAAGCTCAAACACCTTATTTTCACCAAACTCGTCTTGATAGTGCATGCTAACTAACGGGTTGGTTTGACGATAAGGCGACACGATCATCGCACGCCCTATCCCATCCAATTCCAGATTATTTTCAGCGTGGCTCGAAGCCGGGTTACCAAAATAAACATTCAAGTTTTCCATGCGCGCTAAACGAATGCTCTCCCAGTTGGTATCAGCAAGCACACTGTTGATGTTGTGTGTGGCCAGCACTTTGGCAAACTGGCGTGAAAACTGAGTCGCACCAAAGAAGATAACGCCTTGTGCCTTCTCTTGAGTCACACCTAGCCTTCTCGCCCACCAACTTGCGGTTAAACTCTGAATCACAACTGTGCCGATAATGACCAAGAACACCATGGGCACCAGCAGATCTGCCCCGTCAATCAATTGCTTCTCTTGAAGTTTGATCGCAAACAGAGAAGAAACCGCGGCTGCAACGATCCCGCGCGGTGCCATCCAGCTCAAAAACCACTTATCCGCAGAGGTAAGATCCGTGCCGATCCCGCTGATCCACACACTCAAAGGGCGCGCCACCAGCATCACTACCGCTAACAGACCAACCCCACCCCAACCTATCGAGAGGAAGGTTCCGGAATCGAGCCTGCTCGCTAACAGAATAAACAACGCAGAAATAAGCAACACGGTTAGGGTTTCTTTGAATTCGATGATGTCTTCGATATCCAAGCCTTTCACGTTGGCAAGCCAGATCCCCATGATGGTCACGGTTAATAAACCCGATTCTTCACTCAAATCATTAGAAAACGAGAACGCCGCCAACATTAACGTCAGCACAGCCACATTACGCAAATAGTGTGGAACCCAATGCCCTTTCAGCATCTTAGCAATCAAATGGCCACCGATGATCCCTAAGCCTAAACCTATGACTAACGTCAGGCCCAAAGCTGACAGAACGTGTCCGGTAGGGTCGGCAGAAGAAACAATGTACTCGTAGACGAGAACCGCAAACAAAGCCCCAATCGGATCAATCACTATCCCTTCCCATCGCAAGATACTGCCTAACGAAGATTTAGGCTGAATACTGCGAAGCATGGGCACGATTACCGTAGGGCCAGTTACCACAACTAATGCACCAAACAGTGCGGCTAACGGCCAACTGAAGTCCACAAAGTAGTATGCCCCCACCACGATACACGCCCATGTAATCAACATGCCGAAACTCACGAGATGAGTCACCATCCGACCATGGCCTCTGATTTCTTTGAAATTTAGGGTTAATGCTCCTTCAAACAGGATGATGGCAACCCCTAATGAAATCATAGGAAACAGCACATCACCGAAAATGGCATCGGGATTTAGAATATTCAGGCCAGGACCTAACAACAGGCCAACGATAAGGAGAGGAAGAATAGCGGGAAGACGTAAACGCCAGCCGAGCAGCTGACAAGCTAAAGACAAGAGTCCAATTAACGCCAAAGAAGAAGTAATCGACAAATCCATTTGTGCCCCTAAAAGGTTTGCACCACACCCTGTGGTACAAACTATTCAATGAAATAAGAAAGCCTACGTTCTTACACTATAGGCTCTCTTTTTCACGCTAACCGAATATTATTGTGATTAATCAGTCACTTTACTATAGGGGGGAGTAAAGTCATGATCCGTTAGCTATAGAGAAAGTACAACACCAGCAATAGCGGCACTCATTAAGTTAGCAAACACACCGGCACAAATTGCTTTGAAGCCATATTGTGAGATGAAAGAGCGACGCTCTGGAACTAAGCTACCCAAACCACCGATAAGAATCGCCATGGTAGAGATGTTAGCAAAGCCACATAGAGCAAAAGTTACGATCGCTTGTGAGTGCTCACTTAGCGCCTCTTTAGCATCCATTAGTTGGATGAAAGCCACGAACTCGTTCACGACAATCTTGTTACCGATCAATGAGCCCGCAACCACAGCCTCAGACCACGGTACACCGATCAGCCATGCAACGGGTGCAAACACATAGCCTAGGATAAGTTCGAAGCTGAGGTTTACGCCAAACCAGCCGCCAACGATACCTAGCAAGCCATTCAGCATTGCAATCACACTGATAAAGGCAAGAAGTGTTGCACCCACTGCAACGGCAATACGAAGTCCAGACATAGCCCCATCTGCCATTGCCTCAACTACGTTTGTTGCTCGTGGAATTTCTACATCAGACTCAATATTTTCTTGAGCGTCATCTGGGCTACCAGGTACTAAGATTTTAGCCATCAATAGACCGGCTGGTGCAGACATGAATGCCGCAGCGATCAGGAAGTTTAGGTCAACGCCAAGCGATGCATAACCCACTAGCGTACCACCAGCTACAGACGCCAAACCACACACCATCACAGCAAACAGTTGTGAATCTGTCATGTGTTTTAAGTAAGGTTTAACCACCAATGGCGCTTCAATCATGCCGACAAAGATGTTGGCAGTCGCAGACAGTGATTCCGCACGACCTGTGCCCAAGAACTTCTGCAGTGCACCACCGATAAGGTTGATCACTTTTGGCATAAAGCCGATGTGGTACAAACCAGAGATAAGCGCAGAGAAAAAGATAATGATGCCCAGAACATTAATCGCGAAAACGAAACCGTTGTTCGTAAGGCCACCAAATAGGAAGTTAATCCCCTCTTGACCGTAGTTGATCAAGCTAGATACCGCACCCGTGGCTGCATTCAACGCTTCTTTACCCATTGGTACATAAAGAACCAATAGCGCGAATGAGATTTGTAATAAGAAAGCCAAAGAGACTGTTCTTAGTGGAATATTTTTTCTGTCCGTAGATAGTAACCAAGCGGCAACTAAAATAGTGATAATTCCAAGTAGGGAAGCCATGTGCGTCAACCTAAAAGTTGTAGATAGGAAAGGCGACGCATTCTATAGAGGAAATCGTTTGCGGCAAGCTGAGGTTGTTAACGTGATGTTGGGGTAATCACGATTTAACTATGAGTATAATTAAGTTATTGAATTTTAATAATTAACTTTGATTAAAAAGCGTACTTTTTCCATATGGAAATTATATTTATAGATTAGGAAACAGTTAGCGATGCAGTTCAACGCACGTTTTGAGGTTTTTGTCCCAATACGTCGGCGACCCAATATGATCTTTGATGAACTCAATCACAGCTGAAAGCTTCTTTGGCATGTTCTTTCGACTCGGGTAAACGGCATAAAATGGCATCAGCTGACTGGCTCTCCACTCTGGTAATACTTGAATCAACTTACCCGTTCTAAACTCTTCTTTCACTAAGTAAGTCGCCAAATAAGCAACGCCCCACCCTGATACTGCCGCGTCTCGTACTGCCTCAGCCAAATCGACTGAGTAATCACCCGCAACTTTGACGCTGAGGTTTTCTTGCCCGTTATCAAAAGCCCACGATGTGTAATCTCTTTCACGGCTGCGATAAATAAGACAGTTATGGTCAATCAAATCGGAAGGTACATGTGGCGTCCCGGCCTTAATCAGATAATCCGGTGACGCAGCCACCACAAACTGGCTGTCGGCTAAACGCTGCGCAATGTAACCTTCAGGCAGGTCTTCATTATTGGTGATCCAGAGATCCAAGCGCTCTTCAATCATGTCCACCTTATAGTCGAACAAGTGGACCTCGATTCTCAACTGAGGATAAAGCTGTCTGAGTTGATCAATCGCCGGAATGATATGCAGTGTGCCAAATGACTGCGACAACCCGACGCGCAAGATTCCAGAGATATCATCGCGCTGGCTGTCCATATCCATCTGAGCCGCTTTTACCGTGTTAAACAACTGCTCACAATGTTGATAGAACACGTCTCCCGCTTCAGTCAGCGTGAGGCTTCGTGTGGTGCGTTGCACCAGCTTGATGCCGATTGAGTCTTCAAGCAAAGCGACTTGCTTACTGATATGAGACACCGAAACGTTCAAGCTTTTTGCAGCACTGGTAAAGCCTTCGTGCTTGATCAGCGCATGAAATATCACCATCTGTGCAGCTCTATCTGTTAGCACAAGATCACCTTATTAAATCTCTGAAATATAAAATCAAAAAGGACTCCGAAGAGTCCTTTAGTTCGTTCTGCCTATGGTAGGCCAAATGCTATTCAAAGCGACTTACGTCTGTTAATCAAACTTAATTCTGTCGGCTAGATGGCTTACTGCCAAAGCAAAGTAGTAAGAACGGTTCCACTTCATTAACACATTGTAGTTGTTGTAAATGAGGTACGAACGACCCGCTTCGTCATCTGGCATTATCAACCAAGCTTTAATGTCTTCATCAAGCGTTGGCAGTGGGCGATCGTCATAGCGTTTAATACCGAGTTCAGACCACTCTTTTAAGTATTTCGCTTTGTCTTCGTCTCGACCTTGTAAATCGATCGACACGGTTGACGGAACATGAACCTGACGACCCCAAGTATATTTGTCATCCCACCCTGATTGGCTGAGATAATTGGCCGCCGAAGCAAATACGTCTTCTTCAGTGCCCCAAATGTCTTTCTTGCCATCACCACTGCCATCAGCGGCGTAAGCTAAGAATGAGCTTGGCATAAACTGAGGTTGACCCATCGCACCAGCCCAAGAGCCTTTCATCTCTTTTGGTGCAATATGGCCTTGATCAAGAATCTTCAATGCCGCCATCGCTTCGCTACGGAAGAAAGCTTCTCGGCGTCCTTCATAAGCCATGGTAGTTAGGGCGTCGATAACGCTGTAATTGCCCGTGAACTTACCAAAATTACTCTCAACGCCCCATAGCGCGACAATGAATCTTGGTTGAACACCATATTCATCACCAATACGCTTTAACGCGGTGTAGTGTTCCTTATAGAGTGACCTTGCTTGCTTCACTTTCCAATCTGGAACCGCTCGTGGAATGTATTCATCCAGAGTCAGTTTTTTCTCAGGTTGGTTTTTGTCGGCTTTTACCGCTCTTGGCTTAAACGTTACACCATCAAAGGCTTCATCAATGATCGCTTCAGAGATGCCTTCTTCACGGCCTTGTTGTTTTAGTTTTTCTACATATTGCTCGAAGCTCAGTTCTTCTGCTTGTACTGAACTTATGGTCAGGCTATTACCCAATAGTAATGCCGACACAGCCAATATGGTTTTCGAAAATTTACTCAACGATCACTCCTCCTTGAATTGAGGTGGCTATCACTCTTCGTCTTGAGATTTCTGTTGAGCTTTACGCTCTTTATGAAGTTCAAGTTCGTTAACTGGTGGCGGCGGAACCTGCAAAAAGAAACCATCGGTATTCAGTGATTCTTTCACTTTTTCGATGTTTACTTGAGCCAGTTTACGGCCATCCATTTTAATTACCATTACAAAACTAGGTTTACCAAACATTTGCATCAATGCGTCAGGAACTTGTGAAAAATCATCCTTCTTAGGGATATAGAGGTATGTTCCTTCTTTCTTTGAGCTTTTATATATAGAACACAGCATGACAAACCTTTTAATTGATTATGACTACAAAACTCTCACTTGCGAGATCAATAGTTTATGTTAGGGAAATATTGGGAACAAAACGTCCATTTGACAACAAGATTACTTGCTGTGCTTGGTTTGGGAATATAACATGATAAACCTAGTTTCAGGCAATGCCCTTTATTTTATTGATAAAGAAATTGTACCAATCCGCTATTGAGGTCCTGTAGTTTTTCGATGTCTAGTAACCCAGATCTAAAAGGTAGCAGCTTTACGCTATCTGTTTTGCACTTATCCGATGATCAAGTCGAAAATGCAGTCTCTTTTCTTCAAGAGAAAGTAGACCAAGCACCTACGTTTTTCGCTGCCGCGCCTGTTGTTATCAACATCAGCAAAGTCGCGGGCGATATCGATTTTGTGCAACTTAAAAATGGTATATCTCAAGCGGGCATGATCCCGGTTGGTGTGGCTGGCTGTTCTGATAAGCGCATGCAAAACCTCGCTAAAGAAGCCGGTTTTGCAGTGATGACGGCAAGCAAGTCGCCGTCTCAAGCTCCAGCGAAAATGGCACCAATCAAGGTGATTAGAACCCCTATTCGTTCTGGTCAGCAGGTTTATGCGAAAGATGGCGATCTATTGATACTCAGCCATGTGAGTGCAGGCGCGGAAGTGATTGCCGATGGCAGCATCCATATTCATGGCACTTTACGCGGCCGTGCGATTGCAGGTGCAAGTGGTCAAACTGAAGCAAAAATAATTTGTAATGACTTACAAGCCGAGCTGGTTTCCATTGCTGGAAATTACTGGCTCAGCGATCAAATTGAAAGCGAGTACTGGCAAAAGAAAACCATGTTCAGTATGGCAAACGATGTATTACACGTTGATGTCCTCGCAATATAAGAGAAATAAAAGGAAAACAGAATGGCACGCATTATCGTTGTAACGTCAGGTAAAGGCGGGGTAGGCAAAACGACCTCCAGTGCAGCTATTGCCTCGGGTCTGGCTTTAAAAGGAAAGAAAACCGCAGTTATCGACTTTGATATCGGTCTGCGTAACCTAGATTTAATCATGGGTTGTGAGCGTCGTGTTGTGTACGACTTCGTTAACGTTATCAATGGTGAAGCGACGCTGAACCAAGCGATGATCAAAGACAAGCGCACCGAGAACCTATTCATTCTTCCTGCTTCTCAAACTCGTGATAAAGACGCACTAACAAAAGATGGTGTTCGTCGTGTCTTTGATGAACTGGATGAAATGGGCTTTGATTTCATCATCTGTGATTCTCCTGCGGGTATCGAACAAGGCGCTCTGATGGCGTTGTACTTCGCTGATGAAGCGATTGTAACCACGAACCCAGAAGTCTCTTCAGTACGCGATTCAGACCGTATTCTAGGTATTCTTGACTCTAAATCTCGTCGTTCAGAAGACGGCTTAGAACCAGTGAAAACACACCTTCTACTGACTCGCTACAACCCAGCACGTGTAACTCAAGGTGAGATGCTCAGTGTGGAAGACGTTGAAGAAATCCTGCACATCTCTCTACTGGGTGTAATTCCAGAGAGCCAAGCGGTACTCAATGCATCGAACAAGGGTGTTCCCGTTATCTTTGACGAAGCAACCGACGCAGGTATGGCTTACAATGATACTGTAGAGCGACTACTGGGTAGCCAAGTTGACTTCCGCTTCTTAACGGAACAGAAGAAAGGCATCTTCAAACGACTGTTCGGGGGCTAATGCACAATGTCATTATTAGAGTTTTTTAGACCACAGAAAAAGACAACCGCAAACCTAGCCAAAGAACGTTTGCAGATCATTGTTGCCGAACGACGCAGCCATGACGACCCAGCGCCGTCTTACCTGCCGCAACTAAAAGAAGACATCTTGAAGTGTATTGCCAAGTACGTTGAGGTCGATCCATCAATGGTTGATCTAACTTTTGAACACAAAGATGACGACATCTCAGTGCTAGAGCTGAATGTTAAGCTTCCAGAAGAAGATCGATAATCTTTCTGAACAAGATTGGCAGGTAATACACTTGCTTGTATTGATTGAATAAAAAAAGAGAGCCTAGGCTCTCTTTTTTGTATCTGCAGTTTATAGCTGTAACTAAGTTAGGCTTTAAAGCAGCAAACGGTTATTTGATCGCTTTACTCAGCTTTTCGCCAACCACATCTAAACGCCAGCCTTGCATAACATCAGGCAGCTTCTCTGGGTTACGATCGTGCTTCCACACCCAGCTTAACACTTGGTTAAGTTGCTTCTTAGATGCCAAGAATTCCGTCGCCAAACCGCTGTGTTGTGATGCTGTTTTCACTTCATCTTTCAGCACTTTGAAGAGTTGCTTGTAGCCAGGGAAGTCCATTAGACGTTCTACTGGTGCTGGGTACTCTTCTTCTGGTGTATGTTCAGCTAACTTAACAATTGAGCTGATCTTCGCACCATGGCGACGCACAGAGCGGTAATCGAAACCTTCTTGCTCCATGTGCTTAGGATCTTTCATCGCAAAACGCGCCACAGCCCATAGGTCTTGTTCTTTGAAGACAAAGTTCAGCGCCAAATCGCGCTTGATTGCTTCTTTTAAACGCCAAGTTGCTAGAGGTCGTAAGATCGCTAGCTGCTTAGGTTTAAGCTGCCACGCCCCTTTAATATCAAGGTAGGCTGTATCTGGGTTTACTTTACGGATGCGCTTGGCAACTTGTAAATCAGACTCTTGCTGAGCCGCTTCCCACCAGCCAGCTTCCATCACTTTTTCTAGAAGCTTATTGTACATTGGCATTAGGTAATGCACGTCTGCTGCTGCGTAGTCCAATTGCTTTTGAGAAAGCGGACGCGCTAGCCAGTCGGTACGAGATTCACTCTTATCGAGATCGACACCGACAAACTCTGAAACCAGAGCAGCAAAGCCAGTTGATAAACCATGACCTAAGAAAGCTGCCATGATCTGTGTATCAACCATTGGGGTTGGTGTGCAGCCAAATGCATTTTGGAACACTTCCAAATCTTCACCGCAAGCATGCAGCACTTTCAGAACAGAAGCGTCTTTCAACAATCCAACAAATGGTGTCATTTCACCAAGAGCAATAGGGTCAATCAGTGACAGCGTTTCACCATCAAATAACTGAATCAAGCCTAATTGAGGGTAATAGGTTCTTGTACGAACAAACTCCGTATCAAGCATAACGACATCGGCTTCACGTGCTTGTTGGCAAACTCGCTCAAGGTCTTTCAATTGGGTAATGATTTGATAATCCACAAAAACTCTCACAGGTTTCTATTTGATCGCCGGATACAAAAATGCCGACATTAACTGTCGGCATTCTAACACCATTTTTCAGCGCTCGCTTAGATTAAGCGCCTCTATGGTTATGGTGCAGTACTTTCTCGTAAACGGGCTAGTTATTCGCTAGCGCGTTTCGCAAGTTCTGCATCGTTTTCTTCACGCAGTACGCGGCGTAAGATCTTACCTACGTTAGTCTTTGGAAGATCATCTCTGAACTCGACTAATTTAGGGATCTTGTAACCCGTTAAGTGCTCACGACAGTGCGCGATAATGTCTTCTTTGGTCAGGCTAGGATCACGCTTAACCACGTAGATCTTAACTAACTCACCAGACACTTCATGAGGTTGGCCGATAGCTGCTACTTCTAACACTTTACCGTGCAGAGCGACGACGTCTTCAATCTCGTTCGGGTAAACGTTGAAGCCTGATACAAGAATCATGTCTTTCTTACGGTCAACGATGTACAACAAGCCTTCGTCATCAAACTTAACGATGTCACCTGTCGATAACCAACCGTCTTGATCGATCACTTCTTTGGTCGCTTCAGGGCGCTGCCAGTAACCTTGCATCACTTGAGGACCACGAACTTGCAGCTCGCCCACTTGGTCATTTGCAATAACCTTACCTTCATCATCAACAATACGAACTTCTGTCGATGGTACTGGTAGGCCGATAGCACCTGTGTAGTCTTTAAGGTCGTATGGGTTACCTGTTACTAGTGGTGAACACTCAGTTAAGCCATAGCCTTCCAATAGGTGAATGCCTGTCGCTTTCTTCCATTGCTCAGCAACAGCGCGTTGAACCGCCATGCCGCCGCCAACAGATAGGCGTAGGTTACTGAAATCCAACTCGTGGAAATCTTCGTTATTAACTAGCGCATTAAACAAGGTGTTTACGCCGGTAATTGCGGTAAACGGAACCTTTTGCAGCTCTTTAATAAAGCCAGGAATGTCACGAGGGTTAGTAATTAGAAGGTTACGACCACCCATCTCTACAAACAGTAAGCAGTTCACCGTCAGTGCAAATACGTGGTAAAGCGGTAATGCCGTTACAACCAACTCGCGGCCTTCTTGCAGAACAGGACCGTAAGCCCCTTTCGCTTGAAGTACGTTCGCAATCATATTGCGGTGCGTTAGGATTGCGCCCTTAGCAACACCCGTAGTACCACCTGTGTACTGTAGGAACGCAATATCATCACCCGCCATGAACGGCTTCACATATTGAAGACGACGACCTTTGTGCAGCGCTTTTCTGAATGAGATAGCACCCGGCAGATCATACTTAGGCACCATGCCTTTAACGTATTTCACTACGAAGTCAACAATTGTCCCTTTCGCACGTGGCAGCATTTGCCCTAGGCTAGTTAGAACAACGTGTTTAACCGGTGTGTTATCAACGACTTTCTCTAAAGTGCTCGCAAAGTTAGATACGATAACAATCGCCTTTGCACCAGAATCGTTCAGTTGATGTTCAAGCTCACGAGGTGTGTACAGTGGGTTGACGTTCACTGCAATCATACCTGCACGCAATACACCAAATAGTGCAATTGGGTATTGCAGTAGGTTTGGCATCATTAGCGCGACGCGATCGCCCTTCTTCAGTTTCAAGTCATTCTGCAAGTAAGCGGCAAAAGCACGGCTGCGCTCTTCAAGCTTACGGAATGTCATAATCGAGCCCATGTTCTCGAATGCAGGTTGGTCCGCGTACTTCTGTACCGACTGTTCAAACATTTCTACAAGAGATGGGTACTGATCTGGGTTGATCGTTTCTGGTACGTCACTTGGATAACGTGAAAGCCAAGGTTTATCCACGATGTTACTCCTCGTTTATCAGCTGACGACTGCTTCGCCGCTTTTTATCATTGCGGTATTACAGCACAGCTTTAGTGCATGAGCACTAAAAGGCTCAAACACTTGTTTAAATTTTGTTAACTACACCAAGAATTAGCTCTGAAACTAGCTCTGGGCTCTCTAAATGACAATGATGTCCACCAGGAACAGTCTCTATATGCAGAGGACTATGCACTGATTTGTAGCGATTATGCTGCAAATGTCTGAATCCATCATTCCCTAGGATTATTAATTGAGGGCATTCAATAGCCGCCATAATCGCTTCAGCGTGCGCCTGTGACATTCGATATAACGAGTCACATTTTAGATTAGGGTCGCAGCGCCATTGCCAAGAGTTCTCGAACTCGACAATACCTCGCTCAACAATAGGAGCGATTAATTCAGCATTAATTTGGTTGGCGTGAGCTCTCAGCTTAATAGCATCCTCAAGGCTTGCCAGAGGACGTGAAGGCTTTCTTCGCTGTCGAAGACGACTGAGTACCCCATCCCTCAAGCGAGAGACTGTTTCGTGGGGAACTTCAGAAAGAGGTCCGTGACCTTCAATTTGAATTAATCCTGACACCTTTTCAGGAAAGGCGGCACTATAGCAACTTGCTATCAATGCACCAAGTGAATGTCCTACCAGTACCAGTCTGTTTGGCGATAATTTAGTCACCAACTGATGCAAGTCATCAATATAATCATGAAATGGGTAGTAACTTCCCGATTTGTGCGACGAGAAGCCGTGTCCGAAGAGATCGATAGCTACAAGGTGAGCATTGGGAGCAAACTTGGCGACTTGCTGCATAACCTGATTAAAACTGGACGAATTATCCAACCACCCATGAATAAAAACGACCGTCGTTGCGGTCGTTTGTGGGTTGCCAATCTGTTGTGTTGCAAGCGTCCCGCTCGCGAGGGAGTATGACTTTTCAATCATCAAACATGTAGTTCCATCTGTTTGCGTAATCAACATCGGATAAAGTTAATTACTCTACGTCCTGTATCACTCGACCTTGTCTTGGCATCGTTTGAAAACTGCGGCAATGTAAACTTCTGCACGAGTAGTAGGTTGGTGCAAAATCGTTAACAACAACGCGCTCAGTAATGTTCCACAGTCGTTGGTTGTCCACTTTCATCACAGGGAAGGTGTAAGGGTATTCCCCTATTTTTCCATCTTCACTTCCGCTTGACTGACCAACCAATGTAATCAGACGGCCTTCTGCAAAACTTAGAGGCTCAACATACCCTTCAATATAACCAACAAAACGTCCACTTGGCTCTGCGTCTAGATCTGGCTTACCGCTACTCGAAATCGGCATATTAGCGACTTCGATTCGAGTCCTGTCTTTCAAGTTGGTCACTTTAGAGATAACGCCACCTAATCGAACACTTTGCGCATCCGGTAGTTGGTCGACCCACTGTTGGTAATCGCTAATCACGGGCTCTGATTTTGCTTCAAGCTCGCTAGGAAGTGATGAACACCCGGCAAGTACCAAGACACCAAGAGAAAAGGCTATTAAGCGTAATTTAGAGAGATAATTTGACATGGTTCTGGTCCTTAAACAGGCATTAATAAGAAGCTCTAGATGTAGATATCGACACCGATAAGCATTGCAAGTTCTTCTTTCTTCGCCTGATTCATTACGTCCATATACTCTTCCATAGCCTTACGTCCTCGGCCTTCTGGAAGATCATACTGGATTTGAGCCTTGTGTAGTTCAGACTCTTTAACTTGACGAATAGAATGAGAAACAGCATTAGCCACCTTAGTCGGTTGCCCAACCGCAGTGCTAGCATCAGATTTTTTTGCCTGCTCCTTCTTTTTGATTCGATTCGGCTTAGACGTGCTGCCTATCGAAGAAGGAGGTAAGTTGTTAATTGATACCATGACTAAATATCTGCCCTCTCAAATCTAAATAATACGCATTTAGACCTAATTTGCATCAGAACCTTGTAAAAATTATTCGCGACCTGGCAGTTTCTTCCAAGTCACTTTGTCACGAAGATAAACTGGCTCAGACTCTTCTGCTGCAACCGCTTTACCTTCTGCATAAGCGAATTGAGCAAGGAACGCCATATCTTGAGCTTCTGGGAATAGCACTTCACACGCTTTGGTGTTGATCGCAAGTGTATCCATATGCTCAGAGTAAGCTTCCCAACCGGTACCGACTTTCGCCCATGTTTCAGAATCTGCTTCTAACTGCGCAGCCAATTTACTTGGTGGCGTTACACATTCGGCATCAATCGCAGTCCAACGACCATCTTGTTCGCGGCTGTAACGCGCCCAGTACACTTCGCTCATACGCGCATCAATTGCTGTCGCAACATGAGTTTCACCAAATTTACGGTAGCTGCCTTGCGCCATCGCTGCCAGTGTAGAGACACCGATCATCGGTAAATCCGCACCAAAAGCTAAGCCTTGAGCAATACCAATACCAATACGTACACCCGTGAAACTGCCTGGGCCTTGGCCAAACGCGATAGCATCGATATCGGTTAAAGCGACATTCGCTTCTTTCAGTACTTCATCCACCATAGGTAGAATTTTTTTCGTATGGTCTCGAGGAGCCTCTTCGCTACGTGCGAACACCTGGTCACCCATTACTAATGCAACTGAACAGTTTTCAGTTGCGGTATCTACTGCAAGAATTTTCGCGCTCATTTGTGTCTCAAATATCTGTTATCTAATCTAAAAATAATGGCTAAACTCAACAATGCCAATTAATCAGCAGCGGTTGAATGGTCTTTAGCTAAGAATTCTTTAATGACCCCTAAGTCACGGGTACGTGGAATAGGCGGTAAACTCGCCAAAAATATGCCACCGTAATCGCGAGTCACCAATCGGTTATCGCAAATAATCAAAGCGCCATTATCGCGCTTGTCACGTATCAATCGGCCGACACCTTGTTTCAAGGTAATCACAGCGTCTGGCAACTGTACCTGTGCAAAAGGATCACCCCCTTTTAATTTACAGTCCTCGATTCGAGCCTTAAGTAAAGGGTCATCAGGGGCCGTAAAGGGCAATTTATCGATGATAACACAGCTTAATGCATCGCCCCTAACATCTATCCCCTCCCAGAAAGCGCCAGTAGCCACCAGCAATGCGTTACCTAATTCCATGAATTCGGCTAAGGTTTTTTGCTTACTTGTCTCACCTTGCAGCAGAACTGGAACTGAGAGGGTTTCACGGAATCGCTCCCCCAACTCTTTCATCATACTGTGCGAAGTACACAAGAAGAAACAGCGACCTTGGTTTTGCTCAATCACTGGGGTCAGCATTCTTACTAACTTATCGGCTAAGCCTGGGCTATTTGGTTCAGGAAGATATCGAGGAACACACAAGCGTGCCTGATTCGGGTAATCAAACGGGCTCGGCAGTGAAAACTGAGCCGACGGCTTTAAGCCCAGTCGAGAGGTAAAGTGGTCAAAATCATCTGACACCGCCAAGGTTGCCGAGGTAAACACCCAAGCGCCCGGCTTCAGTTCAATCTGTTCGTGGAATTTATCTGCGACTGACAATGGTGTGATGTGCAAAGCGAATTGCCTTGGTGTTGTGTCATACCAATAGGAGTATCCCGTAATCGACACATCGCACACACGTTCAATGCGTGACTTAATCATGTTTGCACGTTCGAAAGCCGTGTCTAACAGTTGGCTTCGACCCAATGCTAGCTTCAATACATCGACGGCCAGTTGCAGCGCATCTTGTAGACGAACAAGTTCTCGTGCAATCGACTCAGATTTTAAGGCCTCACGCCAATTACCACGAAAGCCAGTATCACCCAACACAATGCGTAAATCGGCGGCAGACTGAACGAGCCTATCACCCACCTTTTGTAACTGACGCATGTCTTTCGCTTCAGTTCGGTAGGCAATTTCGATGTCTTTAGCGAGCTCATTAATCTGTCGGCTCGACACAGACTGACCAAAATATTGGCTAGCAATATCGGGAAGCTGGTGCGCTTCATCGAAGATAAACACGTCTGCTTCTGGGATTAGCTCACCGAATCCAGTTTCTTTGATCGCTAAATCGGCTAGGAAAAGGTGATGGTTCACGACGACCACATCTGAATCCATCGCTTTTTTACGCGCTTTAAGTACAAAGCAATCGGTGTAGCTTGGACACTCTTTGCCTAAGCAGTTGTCGTTGGTAGAAGTAATTGTTGGAATGATTGGGCTATCTTCTGCAATATCATCACAATCGCCTAAATCACCCGTTTGTGTCGCAGACGACCAACTACGAACTTTCACCAGTTGTGCTAGCAATGTGGGATCGGTGTGAGTGCCATGACTCTCGATCATTTGACGGCTGAGTCTGTCCAAACACAAATAGTTTGAACGCCCTTTGAGTAACGCAACTTGACCATAAAAGCCAAGCGCATCGACCATCAAGGGTAAATCTCGGTGAAACAGCTGTTCTTGAAGGTTTTTAGACCCCGTACTAATGATGGTTTTCTTGCCACTCAGCAGTGCTGGCACTAAGTAAGCAAAGGTCTTACCGGTACCCGTTCCCGCTTCAACAACTAATTGGCTCTGTTTCTCAATAGCTTGTGAAACCGCTTCAGCCATGTCTAGCTGAGCTTGTCGTGGTTGAAACCCGGGGATCGCTTTACCCAGAGCACCATCAGCAGAAAACGTTTTAGATATCATAGAGTACGAAGTTTAGAAAAATAGAAGGCGAATTATGGCAGGTTTAGTGAGCCGGCGCGAATCAAGAATGACTTCGCACCGGAGGTGTTTGATTTAGTTTAACGTGACTTAAGCTACCTTGAAGGTAAGAATTGAAGAAGTAGGAATTAGAGAATCGTTTTTATTTTCGACCTAGATAACGTGACAGCCAAGGGGCACCTTCAAAATGGTTATCATCGGGCTGTATGGCTTTCACTGCATCGGTTGGTGAGGTCTTACTTTCCCACATTTCATCTAGAACATGACTATCTAACTCGGTACCTCTCGCCAATAAATTCACTCGCTTGCAGTACAGTTTTTTGGCTAGTAACTCTTTATCCATAAGTATCACCTCTATTTTTGGCCAAGGCGTAAATGCCTCGGTTGAAGTTCAAATGCGTACTACGGTCAAAACTTTTAAAAATGAAGCTTCTGCCTGTTTTTCTATCTAAAAACTGATATTTCCATATCAAACAATTTATCAAAGCGATAAATGAGCAGCAGAATTTGTTGAAACCAACTTGATAATAGATTAATTATAACGGTGATATTGCGGCTCAGTTCACCGTTCGACGGCCTGCATTTAATTTGAAGAATAAAAATATTTCATGGAAGTAAGATGCAAATGGAAAGAAAAACTTTACTAACACATTGTACTGATGCCCCGGGCCTCATCTCTAAGATCACCAACATTTGTTATAAGCACCAACTCAATATTATTCACAACAATGAGTTCGTAGATAACACAAGTGGCCACTTCTTTATGCGCACCGAGCTTGAAGGCTATTTCAATGATGAAACCTTGCTTGCCGATTTAGACCAAGCCCTGCCACCAAACACGAAACGTAAACTTGTTGATTCATCTCGCAAGCGTGTTGTGATACTCGTGACCAAGGAAGCACACTGCCTTGGCGACATTCTAATGAAGAATTTCGATGGCAGCTTAGACGTTGAAATTGCGGCGGTTGTCGGTAACTACGACATTCTACAAAGCCTAACCGAGCGTTTTGACATCCCTTACCACCATGTTTCTCACGAAGGGTTAAACCGTGAAGAACATGAGAAGAAGATGCTAGAAGTGATTGACCAATACGAGGCGGATTACCTTGTTTTGGCTAAATACATGCGAGTGCTGACACCAGGTTTTGTTGAAAAGTACAACCACAAGATCATCAACATCCACCACAGCTTCTTGCCAGCGTTCATTGGCGCGAAGC
Source organism: Vibrio sp. OPT18 (assembly GCF_015163615.1). Taxonomy (NCBI): domain Bacteria; kingdom Pseudomonadati; phylum Pseudomonadota; class Gammaproteobacteria; order Vibrionales; family Vibrionaceae; genus Vibrio; species Vibrio sp. OPT18. Next base: position 7,985 of record NZ_JADDYK010000028.1, on the reverse strand, counting down.
CATACCAACAAGCGTATGAGCGCGGCGTGAAGATCATTGGCGCAACGGCACACTTTGTGACGAATGATTTGGATGAAGGTCCAATCATCAAGCAAGATGTTATACCTGTGGATCACAACTTCAGCGCGAAAGACATGGCGCAAGCCGGTCGTGACGTAGAGAAGAATGTATTAAGTAAGGCGTTAAACAAGGTGATCAATGATCATGTGTTTGTTTACGGCAACAAGACTGTGATTCTGTAAGTCGAGGATTCGATTTCCGGTAAGACTTCCAGTTAGAACCCAATAAAAAACGCGCAATAGGGTTTACCCATCGCGCGTTTTTTGTATCTGATGATCAAACTCGCTTTACGAGATTCCCAATTACGCTCCTTCGTCGCTATCGGGAATGACGGCTCTCGTGGGTGATTAAAGTCATGGCTATACACACGTTAATCACACGAGTCCGCTATGAAGCACAAACCCGAACTCGTGTACGTCATTCCGACGAGCCTAGGCGAGATCAGGAATCTATTATCAGCAACTCTTAAGCCTGTTCTGATTCCACAATTTTCTTCAAAGAGTGTGGATGCAGCTTGATGCAAATCCCTTGATGTTTAAAAGCCACCGTTGGGTTATTCAGACGTTCACCCTCGCCTTTCGGGCTAGAGAGTTTGATCTTAACGCCTTGCTCAGCCAGCGTTTCAAAGTTAGCAGCGAACTGCGGGTAAGTTTCTTTAAGATCCGCTAAGTACTCATCAGCCGTTTGGGCGTGAGAAGGAATCACAAACTCTACATGTTCCCAATCTTGGCTTGGGTAAATCTTACCTTCTGCAGGATATGGCAGCTCCAAGCATTCAATTTTCCAGCCAAGGCTTTGCAACGGTTCATCGAAAGCCAACACCACAATTGGACGACCATTAATCATCGCCTCTGAAATTGTAGAGCCGTACTCAGACCATGCTTGATGGGCAGATTTGGCTAGCTCAGTGTCATTGATTCGCAGCGCAATATGATCGGCTTGAGCAAAGCTTAAATCCAAACCCAATGTATTTCCTAGGTTCTCGATTTTTGCCATAAAGGTATCAAGGCGGGCGATCATTTGTTTTGGTTCTAGTTCAGCTTGCTTCAGGCTCATCATCATTGTCTGTGTTCTCCAAATAATGGCTGCATGTTATCAGTTTTGCCTTTTGCAACAAGCGTTGCTTTTACAAAAAATACTCAATAGGTATGTTCTTTCTGCTCCTTAAACATGCAAACGCGTCTTGCTAAAAGTCGATTGTCAAAAACCACTCAGGAAATGTTAATTTTCTATCAATTCGACCTATAAGAAACCCCACAAAATTGGTATGATTAACGCCATTTTTGTGAACTTAAACAGTGTCTGTTGTTCATTTCGGCATTAAATCGTTAACTAGACGCATAATTAACCAATTTAATGACCTCGAAATAACGGCCACTCTTATCATCCTTGAATTGAAGGAAACGCGTGTGAATATCCAAGCACTTATCAATGACAAAGTATCTCAGGCTCTAGAAGCCGCTGGCGCACCTGCAGGCTCTCCTGCGGCTGTTCGCCAATCTGCAAAACCACAATTTGGTGACTACCAAGCAAACGGCGTTATGGGCGTTGCTAAGCGACTAGGCACTAATCCTCGAGAGTTTGCTCAAAAAGTATTGGACGTTCTAAACCTAGACGGTATCGCTTCTAAAGTAGAAATCGCAGGCCCAGGTTTCCTTAACATCTTCCTAGATGAAGCTTTCCTAGCACAACAAGCAGACGCAGCATTGGCTGATTCTCGCCTTGGTGTTGCAGTAGCAGAAACACAAACAATTGTTGCGGATTACTCTGCACCAAACGTTGCGAAAGAGATGCACGTTGGTCACCTACGTTCAACGATCATCGGTGATGCGGTAGTTCGTACTCTTGAGTTCCTAGGCCACAACGTTATCCGTGCTAACCACATCGGTGACTGGGGTACTCAATTTGGTATGCTTATCGCAAACCTTGAGCGCGTTCAAGCTGAGTCTGGCGAAGTTTCAATGGAACTTGCTGACCTTGAAGGCTTCTACCGTGAATCTAAAAAGCTTTACGATGAAGACGAAGAGTTCGCAGTTAAAGCACGTGGCTACGTTGTTAAACTGCAAAGCGGCGACGAGTTCTGCGCAGAAATGTGGAAGAAGCTTGTTGACGTAACAATGATTCAAAACCAACGCAACTACGACCGCCTAAATGTTTCTCTAACACGTGATGACGTAATGGGCGAAAGCATGTACAACCACATGCTTCCAACTATCGTTGCTGACCTAAAAGAGCAAGGTCTTGCTAAAGAAGATGACGGCGCACAGGTTGTATTCCTAGACGAATACAAAAACAAAGATGGCGACCCAATGGGCGTTATCATCCAGAAACGTGACGGCGGCTTCCTTTACACAACAACAGATATCGCTTGTGCAAAATACCGTTTTGAAGAACTAGGCGCAGACCGCGTACTTTACTTCATCGACTCACGTCAACACCAACACCTGATGCAAGCTTGGACTATCGTTCGTAAAGCAGGTTACATCCCAGAGTCTGTTTCTCTTGAGCACCACGCGTTCGGCATGATGCTAGGTAAAGATGGTAAGCCATTCAAGACTCGTGCAGGCGGTACTGTTCGTCTTGCTGATCTTCTTGATGAAGCCGAAGTTCGTGCAGCGCAGCTAATCGAATCTAAGAACCCAGAACTAGCAGAAGACGAGAAGAAAGCGATCGCGAACACTGTTGCTATGGCAGCGGTTAAGTACGCAGATCTTTCTAAGCACCGTACTACTGACTACGTGTTCGATTGGGACAACATGCTTGCATTCGAAGGCAACACAGCACCGTACATGCAGTACGCATATACTCGTGTTGCTTCTGTATTTGCTAAAGCTGGCATTTCTATGGACTCGCTTGAAGGTGAAATCAAAATCACTGAAGAGAAAGAGAAAGCACTTATCGCGAAACTTCTACAGTTTGAAGAAGCAGTTCAGTCTGTTGCTCGTGAAGGTCAACCACACATCATGTGTAGCTACCTGTTCGAACTAGCTGGTCAATTCTCTAGCTTCTACGAAGCGTGCCCTATCCTAGTTGCTGAAGACGAAGCTGTTAAGCAGAGTCGTCTGAAGCTTGCTGCACTAACAGCGAAGACTATCAAGCAAGGTCTATCGCTTCTAGGTATCGATACTCTAGAGCGCATGTAAGCGATTCAAGAAAATTAGAAAGGTTGGCGTGAAAGCGTCAACCTTTTGTTTTATCTGGAGGTTTGTTTACTCGATTATTTATACGATTAACTAACCTACACGCAAGAGAGCTCCTATTTCGCTCCTTCGTCGCTCTAGGAGATGACGAGAATAGGTGTAGTGAATCCAAGACAGCATCAATGATGCGCCATCAAACCACACCAAATCGTTATTACTTTCCCCAACCGTCATTCCCTACAGTGAGGGACAAACATGATAGGCAATCCCCTAAAACACGTAACAACAGCAAACCAATTCGTTATCACTCCCCCCAATCGTCACTTCCTTTAGTGAAGAACCAACGTCATTGAGAATCCACCTCTAGGCGCGTAACACTAGCAAAGCAATACACCATCACTTCCCCAAACGTCATTCCCTACAGTGAGGCACGAACGTGAAGGGGAATCTGCTTATTGAGAACGTAAGCCCTAGCCACATTCAAACTCCGACCTTATACTCATGTAAAACAATTAACTGGAAAGATCATGAGCTTCGAACTTCACCCGCAACTTGCGAAAGACACCACACTTATCGGCGAATTTCCACTGAGCTTGGCTCTGCTACACAAAGATAACGCAGTGCCTTGGGTTATCTTGGTACCAAAACGTGCCAACCTAAAAGAGTTGCACCACTTACCAATGAAAGAGCAACAGCAGTTCCTACATGAATCTCAGGCGGTAAGCCAAGCACTAGAAGCCACGTTCCAACCAGACAAATTGAACCTTGGTGCGCTGGGTAACATGGTGCCACAACTGCACATTCACCATATTGCACGCTTTAAAGACGACATTGCTTGGCCTGGCCCAGTATGGGGAAATACCAAAGGTGAACAGCGCAATGAAGAAGATCAAGCTGCTATCCTGACTCGTATTCAAAACGTTCTGTCACTGAGCTCTATCTTCAAGAAAGCATAATTCGACTTGGTTTCGTTGAGCTTAAAAGCAAAACACTTCAGAAAAGACACATCACAAAAAGCCGCTCATCTTAGATAAGCGGCTTTTTATTTTTCTAATCTCGCCTTTTTCAACGAGAGTCTGAAGACCTGAACTACATCATCACGTTAAGCGACAAACCATCTTGTTTGCTGATGGTGTAGCGAATACGCGTTGTATGACCATGCTTATTCGTATCGACCAAGCGAGATACTTTCCCTTTCTTGACCCACACACTCAGCATCGCATCGACGCCATCTTCACTCATGCCAAACTTTGCAGCGAGCTCTTTACGAGCCGCAACGCCTTGGCTATCAATGTATTGATGAAGTTCAGTTAAAATCATACTACTTGCACCTCTAGTGCTTTCTGCTTACTGCCCACTTTCTTGAAGACGCGATACGTCACCACAAAACCACCAGCAATCGCCACCATCCATACTGCACTTGTCACTGGGTGTGCAGCAAAGTTTGCCGCTTGGTAGTAGAAAGTCGCACCAAAGTAACCAAGAGCCATCGTCCAAACCGCGATGAAGCGTGCAAACGTCTGACCAAATTCACGAACATAAGCCCCCATCGCTGCCACACAAGGCGTGTAAAGCAGGATAAGAATCAAGTAAGCGAACGCCGCATGACCAGATACAAACTTGTCTTTCAAGTTACCAAAGATAGAGGTATCGACTTCTTGGTCAGCTGCCACAGAGCTTGAATCAGACAAGTCGCCAACTTCAATACCTAATGGATCTGAGTAGCTCAAACCGGCTAGGTTTTCAGGGATTGTCATTACCGCTTCTTGCAGGCTTGCTGCTAAGTCAAACTCAGCCGCTTCTTCATCAGAAGGCGTTGTGTATAGGCTATTTAATGTACCTACAACAGCTTCTTTAGCGAAAATACCCGTGATGATACCAACCGTTGCAGGCCAGTTCTCTTCAGTGATACCAATCGGTTGGAATACGGGCGTTACAATTTGAGCCGCTTTAGACAGTACTGAGTTTTCGCTGTCTTCGTTACCAAAGCTACCGTCCATACCTAGAGAGTTTAGGAAGCTAAGAATAGCCACAACCATCACGATTGTTTTACCTGCACCAAGTACGAAACGCTTCAGCTTCTGCCAAGTTTTCAGCATTACGTTTTGCACTGTCGGCAATTCGTAATCTGGCATTTCCATCACTAAGCTATCGCTGCTACCTGGGTAGATCGTGTTTTTCAGGAAAAGGCCCGTAAATACAGAAGCAACAATACCCATGATGTACAGAGCGAATACTACGTTTTGTCCAGCGCCTGGGAAGAACGCCGCTGCGAACAGTGCGTATACCGGTAAACGAGCACCACATGACATAAACGGCGCCATTGATGCTGCCAATTTACGTTCGCGCTCTTGGTCAAGAGTACGAGTTGCCATGATTGAAGGCACGTTACAACCAAAGCCCAGTACAAGTGGGACAAATGCTTTACCCGGTAAACCAATCTTCTGCATCACTTTATCAAGTACGAATGCAGCACGAGCCATGTAGCCTGAGCTTTCTAGTACCGCTAAGAATAGATAAAGCGCAGCGATAACAGGAATAAAGGTCGCAACCGTTTGGATACCACCGCCAATACCATCAGCAAGTACAGTGACTAACCAAACTGGTAAATGGCCATCTAATAAGTGGTGTCCACCATCAACTAATATTGCCCCAACACCAATATCGAAGAAATCGATAAACGCACTACCGATATTGATAGAGAACATGAACATTAGGTACATGATGACGAAGAAGAAAGGAATACCGACCCATTTGTTCAAAATGAATTGATCGGCTTTCTCTGTAAAATTACGGCTTAGTTTGCCTTCGCTGCGACGAACACGTTTACAAAGGTCATGTAAGAAAGTGTATTTAGCGTCAGCAACAGCAAGGTCAATATCGAAATCGGCACCAAGACGCACGCTATCAATTTGAGTGCGAGTTTGTGGAGCCAGTCCATTCAATACCAAGTAATCATTCTCTAAAGCACGAATCGCGAGCGCTCGGTGAGATACGTCAGCATCATCAAATTGTGACTCAACAGAAGGAATAAGAGCTTCTAACGCGGCATCGTAATCAATAGAGATAGGGTCAAGGCTCACACCTTGAACAAGCAGTTTATGCAGACGCTCTTTAAAGCGAACCACTTGACCTTTATCGTTTGCAGACAAGCTTAGAACTGGGCAACCTAGCTCTTTCTCTAGTGCTTTAAGGTTAATCACCTGACGTTCGCGCTTTAATACATCCATTTTGTTCAACACAACGATCATTGGACGGCCCAACTCACGTAGCTGTAATGTCATGTATAAGCTTCGTTCTAGACAGCTAGCGTCGACAACATTGATGATCACATCTGCTGGGTGAGTTAAAACAGCGCGAGACGCGATAGATTCATCGATGCTGTTCGCATCATTACCACTGTCTAGTGCGTAGATACCCGGTAAATCCGTTAGTTGAAACTGATCACCTGCGTGCGAGTATAAACCCGTCTTCTTTTCAACAGTGACACCAACCCAGTTACCAACGTGCTGCTTGGCACCTGTCAGTGCATTGAACAGTGTTGTTTTACCACTATTCGGGTTACCAACGGTAAGAACTTGATAATCCATTTAGATAACCTCGATTTGTTCTGCAATGCTTTCACGAATGGCGATAGAAACACCTCTCACTTCAACTTGAAGCGGATCACCCATAGGTGCACGGCGGATAAGCGTCACCTCGGTTTTTGGCAACATACCCATGACCATAAGTTTCTTCCTTACGTCTGGTGTTAAACCTGTTAGTGCAACAATAGAAGCCGCCTTTCCTTGCTCTAGTTGTGAGAGTTTCATAAGTACCCAATTCGTGACTGATAATGAGAAAGATTGTTATTAACGCTATGATACACATACATGCCCACAATTCTATTGTGTGAAATCAATGTTTTCGAAAATACATACTCGTAAATTTCGTTAAAAACGTTTACGTCAAAAACGTTACTTTCAACAACTAGCGAGAACTACCTCACTAGTACAAACCCTCTCAGCCAACAATAAATTATTAACTATCAATCACTTAAAATAATGTCGGTTTTCTCATAGGCATCTGTCGTTAATTTTATAAGTAAAATAAGTACCTGGACGTATAGTTACTCCATCGAAGAGAAACTACTTCTCTTTAATTTTATTCCAGAGGTGATATGGCTTTGCTATATCACTCCGGCAGCAAGCGAAGGTGTCATTGGCACCCGTGGTATAGTCCCCCCGGCTATGCCACGATATTTTTTTTCTTCCCTTTGTATTATCCCAACAACCTTTTTAAACTCCCCATTTATCTCGTATCTCGTATCTCGTATCTGATGTGACCCCATAAAAGTAGACACTTAATACAGAGCATTGAGTGTCATGAAAGTAAAATCACAAAGACAATATACAGACGAATTTAAACGAGAAGCTGTTCAGCGATCTCTCGATTCTTCTGATACCGTTAAGTCAGTAGCACTATCCTTAGGAATATCGCCGGTGCTACTTTCTAAATGGAGATGCCAAATGACATCGAAAAAGACTAACTCCCTCCCAATACCTAACCACGGCCCCGAAAAATCCGTTGCACAACTGGAGAAAGAGATCCGTCAATTGAAAAAGAAGCTTGAGATGGCAGAGGTGGAGAATGATTTCTTAAAGGAAGCGAAGGCTTTCTTCGACAGCCAAAAAGAATAAGGTTCGAGTATATCCTTAAGAAGGCCAGTGTGAAGCTTCCTGTCATACGACTATGCCAATGGTTGGGCGTTTCTAAAGCGGGTTATTACAAGTGGCTAACAAGGAA